>CAVPEB010000029.1:0-48562 GCA_963702765.1 uncultured Chloroflexia bacterium | reverse complement strand
AAATGAGAGACGGGCGAAACTGGAAACATCCTCTCACTTGCCTCTAAACGCAAAGCGCATTTCATCCTCATGAAATCAATCTCAGGGGCTTCCGGGGACGGCACAAGGGCAAATATACAACCCGGGCAAATACAGGTGGATCTTTTTAGGGATGTTTCGAGCCATCGGGCATAATTACGCCCTCAAGAGATTTTGCTTCGCTAAGTTGCTCGTCGGTAACTCCTTTAACCCCAGTCAGGTTTGCTCCGCGCAGGTCGGCTCTACTCAACTTTGTATTGCTCAGATTGGCGTTGCTCAGATTGATAGTGCTCAAGTCGATATCGCTCAAGTTGACTCCACTCAAATTTGCTCCACTCAAGTTGACTCCACTCAAATCTGCTCCACTCAGATTAACCTCACTCAGGTTAGCTCCGCGCAGGTTGGCTCTACTCAACTTTGCTCCACTCAAATTTGCTCCACTCAAGTTGGATGGTCCCAGGAATATCCGGCTCCGCGCAGGACCGCTAAGGATGGACCAGCCCAGGTTGGCCTCGCTCAAGTCGGCTTTTTTCAGGTCAGCTCCTCGCAGATCTGCATCATTCAGGTAGGTTCCACTCAAGTTAGCCCCACTCAGGTTAGCCTCACTCAGCATGGCCCCGTTCAGGTTAGCCCCACTCAGGTTAGCCTCACTCAAAGTGACCCTACTCAGGTTAGCCCCACTCAACCTGGCTCCGCCCAGATCGACTCCTACCAATTCAACAACACATTTATCTTTATTCAACAAATCAGTCTCTTGAAGAAACTGTAGCACACTTGCTTTCCGAACTGGATCTAACTTCCGCAGTACCGTTACCGTCCTCACCCAGGCTATCTTTCGCACTTCATCGTCCTCAGAAGAATGGCGCAGATCGTTCACCAGAAGAAGTTCTAACATTTTATTCATATATTCCTGTAGAGCTTCTTCCCGCTGATTATCTATATTCTCTGCTTCTCGCTCCTGAACTTGCTTTGTGGTAAACACCCAGGCTCCTATTCCTATCACGGCAGGAACAGCAAGTATACCCAACAATTGAAGCCAATCCCACAATGTTTTTGTAGAGCCATTTTGTTCGGTGAAGCCGGTCCAGTCCCATTCGAACCAGTATCCTGCAATAATCAACCCCACAAACAATATAGCTCCAACAAATAGCAATAAACGAGACCTTTTTCCCATAGAGTGCCCTCCCCAAAGCGCAATACATAGTATTGTAACAGATGAGCGGTACAGATGAGTAATTTGCAAGAGCTTCAGAGCTTCTGTCCCCAAAGGATCGCGAAGACGGGGCAACAATGACCCAATTCATATTGGTTGAAAGTCCAAGAATCCTGTCAGTTCGTAACGCTATCGTAACGATCTCGGGACGACAGTATGATATGGTTTGATTGAAGATAATGGAAACCAGATCTGGATCGTTGGGCCATCTCACGCAAGTAATATGAGGAAGAACCTATGGATTTATCAGGTATCATGCTGGGAGTGACTGCGGCTTTGCTCTGGGGATCAACAGATAGTATCTCCGCATTCGCGGCCCGCAGGATAGGAGCATTTCGAACTACCGTGTTTTCGCAACTCGCAGGATTATTGATTGTCCTGAGCCTTTCTGCTTTCTTCCCAGAGGTCTGGAAATCATTCTCTCCACTGATGATCATCATGGGAGCTTGTTGCGGTTTGCTCGCCTCAGTGGGATACTACTCATTCTATCGAGGGCTGGCAGCTGGGCCAGTTACCCTTGTGAGTACAATCTCTTCTGGCAGCTCGATTGTCACCCTCCTTCTGGCTTATCTTTTTTTGAATGAGAGCCTCTCCCTGGGCAATCTCATAGCACTGGGGATTATTATTCTGGGGATCATTGGGGCTTCTACTAATTTGCAAGAATTATTTGGCCTATTGTCCCTAAAAAGCAGATCCTTGACCCTGGGAAGTGATGGAATGAAATGGGCTTTATTGACTGTCGTTGCCTTTGGTGCGATGGATTTTTCAATTGGTCTGTCTGCTAAAATCTCGGACTGGTTTCTGCCAATTATATTCATGCGAAGCTTCAGCCTGCTCTTCCTTTTAACAATTTACCTATGGACATACTACCAGACACAAGTGAGGCAACTTTCAAGCGTGCATCTCCAAAAGTTACAGGTAAAGGATGTGCCCATGATAAAATCGCGAGCGAAGCGAACTGCGCTTCATGCGGAGAATATACTTGGAGATACGGCATTGATTCTATCTCCTAGAAAACGGATCAACACACAGATGGGTACTCCATTCGGTATGCCCTCAGTGATTACTTCAAAGGATGGACTGCAAAAACTTCGCAAAGCTCCTCTCATCGATATAACAAATAAGCTTTTTCCTCCCATCAATCTTCTTCCTACTCGTTCGGCCATTGGTGTTCTCTCGCGCCTGACTAGTACCTCACCTCTCCAACCAGTAAACATCATTGTTCTCCCATCTACGATCACAAACCTCTCTCGCATGGCCAGGACGCGCGGAATGCTCCTCGCTATCGTTGAAGGGATTCTTGACTGTATAGCCGTTTTGCTCTTCAGCCGGGCGACACTGATCACGTCTACTGGAATCACCTCGGTTCTTGCCAGCGGTTATGTTGTCGTTTCGCTCATCGTGGGGCTGATGGTCTTTCGTGAGCGACTGAATTTGCGCCAGATTGTAGCAATCGGGCTGATTCTCAGCGGTATTTCTCTTCTGGCCTTGAGTCCAATGTGAGGAAATGGTGAGAGAGGATCACTTGTTTTTGAAACCGAGTGCAAGTGAGGAATTTGTACTGGCGAAACATTGTCTGCTGATTCCTCTTACCGGTAGTTTGTTGATGAGGGCTTGCAGAAATCTTAAGGCAGATGACACAATGAAGATATGCGAGCCTATTCACAAGAGTTGAGACAGCGGGTGCTTCGCGCTGTTGACGCGCGTGACATCTCGAGCAGAGATCATCGAACGTTTCCAGGTATCGCGTGCGACGATCAAGCGCTATGTGAAACAGAGACGCGAGAGTGGAACCGTCCTGCCACGACCCATTCCAGGGCGCCCCGCGCGGAAAGGAGCAGCGTTGCAGATGGGAGTGCAAGCGTTGCTGGAAGCTCACCCTGATGCAAGAAAGCCGAGAGTACTGCCAGTGGTGGGAAGCTGAACATGGCATGCACGTGAGCCGAACTTCGATGAGCCGGGCGATCCATGCACTGGGCTGGATGCGAAAAACAGGGAGGAGCACCACTCAGAACGTGCCAGAGAGGAAGAGCCCCTGTCCGCGCCCAAGTTGATCAAGCAAGCATTGCAACACAGGAGGTGGGGGCTGCTCTGACCACGCTTGCCAGAAGCGCCGCAGCATGATCCAGGGCTCCAACCATCCCCGTAGCGCTCGTAGAGCTACCGGCCAGGAGATCTGTGGTCGTACGCCTTTGCTCTCGCTGATTTTTTTTCCCCGTTCCTGTCGTCGCAGCAGGAACGGTAGTTTGTGGAAGAACTGCTAACTCAGCTGGCTTGAGGAGCTCGTCTGCCGTGCTGGAAGCAGGGTGGCTGGCATGATACCAGCAAAAGGAGAAAGCGCAGCACACGAGCTGCCAATGTCGGCGGATGGCTGTATCGCTGCGCACCTGGTACTGGGACCACCCCAGGGCATGTTTGACCTGTTTGTAGCTCTGCTCGACCCACATACGCAAGCCATACAACCGGATCACCTCTGCCAGATGAGCTGGGGGAAACAGCAGCTCGGTTCCAGAGCTTGCAGTTGGGGCAGGTAGGTTGGTGACCAGGTACCACGTGGTGAGATCGGGCAAGGTCTGCGGATCGGTTGTAGCCACCACAGCGCGTTCCGTTTTCTCTGGCCCATAGGGCCCAGCCACGATCTCCAGTGCCCACCACTCCTGGGTGCTGCCATCGCGAAACGCTCTGCTGATATGGATCCACTGGCCCGGCTGCTCGGCACTCACCCAGCCTGCTTCGTGCGCCACATCTCGCAGGGAACCTGCCACCTCTTTGGGATGCCACCAGGCATGCGAAGGAGTGAGCGCCATCACATACGGGACCGAGAGCTTGCGCAGCCCGCCCCTCAAGCCACGATCCTCTCCATACAAGGAATCAGCTACGACGGCGCGGAAAGGCCACCCCTGCTGCAAGGCCTGTTGAACAAGCTGCAAGGCGATTTTGAGCTTGGTGCGAAAGGCGGGATCATCCTTGCCCTTAGCAAAGTAACTCTCCGGGGTATACGGTTCGATCTCGAGTGGGTAATACACCTGCTCCTCGGCCCAGAGGCTGCTGACGGAAACGACCCCGTTGTCGATCTTGCCCAGATTTCCCAGATATTGACGTGCCACATGAGCCGGGATGTCGACCATCCTTGCGGTCTCCAGTCTCATCGATGACCAGCACCCCGCGCGTGTCGGGCGCGGTGGTCGCATCCTCGCGCAGCAGCTTGAGCCGCTCGGCTTGCACCTCGCGCTCATCCCAGGTGGATTCCGAGAGAAACCATTGCAGCTTTTGCGCTCGTGGCAGCTGCGCTCCCACCACCGGCTCCGTATTGACCAGTCCGGTCAGGGTCTTATGCCGTTCGGTGGGCAAGAGCAGACCTTCCAGATAGCGACGAAATGCTTCGCGTTGGTTGCTCTTCCCCAACAGGGTATCAAAATGTCCAGCGTAGGCTTCCAGCGGCTCGGGAGCCGGGGTAATCTCAATGCGCTTCGTCATCTCACCTTCCTCCTTTTCCCCTAGTGTATCACATTTCCTCCCCTCTCAACAAACTACCGCTACAGCGGTGGTCATAAACGTTGAGCCACATCACTGAGCCACACAGAGCCGACTGCTCCCTGCATCTGAATTGCTCAATTCTTTCCGAGCAGTGCTATAGGCAAAATGCAACCCATGCGATACAATGTCAGAATGACGAGAGCTGATCATTCACGCAGCATAGTTGTACCCGAGCGAGTTCGACTGATGGCCGAGCAATCAAGCCCTCAGGCAAGACAGTGGCTCAAAGACCTCCCTGGTCTTATTGCCGAACTTGAACAAGAATGGGAGCTTAGTATTGGCCAACCGCTCTCCGGAGGATCTTCGGCATACGTAGCGCCAGTACAAACTGCCAGCGGCAATGCGGTCATAAAGTTAGCTATGCCGAGTTGGCACAGACCGTACGGCTTTCAGCAAGAGATAGACACTCTTCTTCGTGCAGACGGCCATGGCTACGTCCACGTGTTCAAGTTTGACTACGAGCGTCACGCTTTGCTTCTAGAGCAACTCGGACTCTCTATGCAAGAGAGGAAATTGGAACCGAAGCAGGTCATACAATTGCTGTGCAAGACGCTTCAACAAGCATGGCTCCTACCGCCGAGTGCGGATCAAACAATGAACGCCTCGGAGTACAAAGCGCAGACATTGGCTCAGCTCATACGCGAGCTCTGGGACAAACTTGAACGGCCATGCTCTCAGGAGATTGTCTCGCAGGCCTTGGAGTTTGCGCGCAGGCGCCTGGATGCTTTTGACCCCCGACGATGCATAGTCGTAAATGGAGACCCCCATGCAGCGAACGCGCTTCTGCTACGTACTCCACGTGCAGGGGCTGAGTCGGGCTATGTCTTTGTTGATCCAGAGGGTTTCCTCTGCGAGCCAGAATATGATCTTGGAGTGGTCATGCGTGACTGGAATGAGGAGCTGCTTGCAGCAACCAATCCTCTTGCTTTAGCCCACGAATACTGCCAGCTCCTCGCCAGGGAATCTGGCCTCGATGAAGCCGCTATTTGGGAATGGGGCTTTATCGAGCGCGTATCAAGTGGTTTGTACATATGCGCTTACGGCTCAAGCGAGCACGGCCAGCTATTTTTCAAAACAGCACAACGCTTGCTGGATACATAGCTCCTCAGCTTGATGGGGATTGAAACGATGTCTGCGCAGCGAGAGAACTACAATTGCCTCTGTCTCATTGGCTTGCTGTGTTGGTTTGAGCTTTGGGGGTATACTTCGGGTACACAAAGGAAGAGTTAAAATGGCTCAATCTTTCTGGCTCACTCATTTCCATGTGAACAGGCAATCAGGCTTGCCTCGTATGCAAAGCGCGATTTCATAGACTCCTTAAGGGCGACCTCGACCATCGAGGCAAAGGAGCGCTACTTCACTCATATAATAGCCATTGCCTTTCTTCGCTTCATTCGTCTTGTGAACCAACAGGGGAATTAGCTCTCCACGGAGCCTGATGTGTTCTGTCGTCTTCAGGTGAGCGCAACCACAGCGAGACATGCGCTGGCTGCATCGTCTCCTGCACAACAGCTACAAGCTCCGCACGCAACTGGTTCAAATCGACCTCATTCCGTAGTGTTGCACTGAACGTCTCCAAGGTCTTGGCAGCGTCATACTTGCTACGATAGAAGCGACGATCAATAAACCGTTGAAGACGATGGCGTAACGGCTGGAACAGCGCAGCAATCACGAGGGTCGAGACCACGATCGCCACAGCGTTATTCTGGTGGAACATACCCTGAAACATAGATTGCAAGGCAAAAATGAGGCCAAAGTATAATAGAGCTAGCAGTGCAGTCAGGCTGCCATACACCAGCGTACGGTTAATAAGAATGTCAATATCCCACAGGCGGTAGCGCATCATCGCGATGCCAATGGAGATGGGAATGCTCATGAAAAGCAAGGCCCAGAGATTAACATTAAAAAAACCAGCAGCGAATGAGCCCGGCTGCGTCAACCAGGGAAAGATTCTGTCCAGTACGTTGATGCCCACTATGTTAATGAGAAAGATCATAGACAAGCCGAAAATAAGCCATTTGGTCTGCTGGCGCTGTAGGCGTGTGGATACACGCGTGTAGCGATAAATCTGGGTACCAAGCACAGCGGCAACTAAGAGAAAGAAAAAAGGACCTGATAAAAACCCGTTAACCGAGGGAAGGAGTTCGTGGAAACTAGTAAAAGGGGCAATTAGAAACCCTGTAATAGTCAGCCACACTGCCCATCGGGGCACAAAGCGACCGTTAGGAAAGAGACAAAAGAACAGAAAAAACAATGCCTGGGTGAGGGTTTGCAGGAGCGAATATGACCATTGCCATATCTGAGAAGATGACACGAAATTGCCTAACCCGGTTGCAAAGCTCACTCCCCAGAATATAAGCAGAAGTGAGGCCAGCAATGCCATCCAATCATCGGATCTGCGCATAACCAGAATCACGCCGACCAGCATCCAGACCACCGCAGGAATGAGAGAGACTGTAGCAAAAGAAAAGAGAGCATACATTACTGGATTGATACCGAACTTTGCAAACGTTTGCTGAGCAGAAGGTGAAAGTTGCCCATTATTTTGCTCACAGACGTTACCGATACAAGGCTGCTGAAGATGCACGAAAAAAGCTGGAAGTTGTGGAAGACTAACAATAAGCAACATAAAAGCAAAAGCAACAAGAATGATCCACGTGGCACGTGCCAGGATTAACCAGCGACCAGACAGGTGCGTATTTGTCTCGCCAGGTGTAGGTGGTTTTTTGCCATTCATTGATGCTGAAGCAGATAGTTCCACGGATACATTCCTATTCCCCGTTTTCGAGTGATAAATTAATCAATGTCAACTCATAGAACCACCATGATTGTACCATAGGAACGTCCCAAAAACGTTACGAACTTCGAGACTTCAAAACCTTCAGAAAGGGTTCATTCTCTTTGCACTTGTCAGCAGTAGTTTTTCAATCCACAAACATAGCCATGTTTTTCTGCAAGCTGGTATAATAACAGCCACAATCTTACTAATTCTCACTTTTCAACTCAGTGAAAGGCCAGTTATGAAAAGCGATCAATCAACTCGTGTTCCTGTGACTCCAGGTCTGATGGAAACGCTTCGTATACCAACGGATGCTCAACTTTCACCCGATGGTCAATATGTCGCATACGTATTGATGGAACCAGTCTCTGATCTGCCCAAACGGCAAGGACGGATCTGGGTCGTTGATACACATGGAGGTGAGCCGAGGCCTCTGACGAGAGGTCCTGCACACGATA
Organism: uncultured Chloroflexia bacterium; assembly: GCA_963702765.1. Classification (GTDB taxonomy): domain Bacteria; phylum Chloroflexota; class Ktedonobacteria; order Ktedonobacterales; family Ktedonobacteraceae; genus DATMNR01. The sequence continues at coordinate 40,557 of CAVPEB010000029.1, read as the reverse complement.
CTTGTCCGCGCTGGTCTCCAGATAACCAGCACATCGCCTATATCTCAAAAATGAAGATAGAGGGCAAGCAAAGCAAAGCGCAACTCTATTTGATGTCGCTCAAAGATGGTGAGACCAGGCAAGTTTGCACAATGCCAGATGGAGTAAGCGACCTGGATTGGTCGCCTGATGGACAAAGAATTGCATTCCTTTCAAGAGACGGTGAAGAACCAAAAAGTGATCCACTTGTCGTTGCTCCTAATCGCCATCAACGTCTTTGGACGATCCGGCCAGATTATGACATCCCAAAACCCGTCACACCTGATGAATTGACTGTCTGGGAATATGCATGGTCACCTGATAGCAAACACTTTGCACTTTATTACTCAACAGGACCCGATGACACAGACTGGTATCGCGGACAGATCGGCATGGTTCCTGGTGGTGGTGGAGACGTTCGCCAGCTAACCAACCTGACACGTCAGGCAAGTGCCCTAACCTGGTCACCCGATAGCTCGCGCCTGGCATTTATGTCTGGCGAATGGAGCGATCCATGCCAGGGAGGTGGGGATGTTTTTATTCTTTCCTTAACCGAGAATAATGCTGTACCCCGTAACCTGACACCTGGTATCTCGTTTAGCCCTGCCTGGTGTCGCTGGTTTCCTGATGGACAGCGAATGCTTTATACGGGTTGGGATGGCCTTACACAACAGATCGGCATTCTCAACGAAAGCGATGGCACAATAACACCGCTTATAAAAGATTTCGTGATGTCAAATTTTTGGCCTCGTCTTTCAACAACCGCCGATCTACGCGGTTTTGCTACTACCCATACTACTCAACAGCATCCTTATGATGTGTGGCTCGGTGAGATTATCGATGGGGATGCGAGCACTGACATCAACCTGAAACGACTCACACGACTTAATCCTATTGCTGAGGAAACGTTTGCGCTCTCTTCAAGCGAACGTATCAGCTATCCGAGTTCAGATGGCTGGCGTATTGACGCGCTCTTTACGCTACCCTTTGATTACAAAAGCGATACACCACCTCCGTTGGTCGTCTATGTGCATGGTGGCCCTTCCTGGGCATGCCTCGACGATTTTGGAAGTACCTGGACCCAAACACTGGCCTCGGCTGGTTATGCTGTGCTGAGAGCCAATATTCGTGGCAGTTGGGGACGTGGCGTAGCTTTTGCAGACGCTGTGATGTACGATATGGGCGGCAAAGACCTCCAGGATCTCCTCGATGGCGTTGATTACTTAGTAGAGCGAGGTCTCGTGGATGGCAACCGAGTTGCCATTGGCGGTGGAAGTTACGGAGGTTTTATGTCGGCCTGGGCTATCACCCAGACGACCCGCTTCAAAGCTGCGATCATGTCAGCCGGTGTTTCTGACTTCCATAGTTTTCACGCGGAATCAAGGATCTTTGATTGGGATATGCGCTTTCTGGGTGGCAATCCTCTCGAACACCCTGAATTATATCGCGAGCGTTCGGCCATAACCTTTGCAGCTCGAGTCCAAACACCAACACTGATTATCCATGGCGAAGAAGATCATGATGTCCCCATCAACCAGTCACACGCATTCTATCGCGCATTGCGCGAACGGAATGTCCCGGTCGAGTTTGTGATTTACCCGCGAGAAGGTCACGGCTTAACCGAACGCGAGCATCGTAAAGACTGCGAAGAGCGCATACTACACTGGCTCGAACAGTATGTATGATCCGAATCATCATAATTTGCTTAACGCCTTTTGCACAGAATTCCCGAACATATGCTATACTGTTCGGGAATTCTGCTTTACATCTTATAGATAGATCGGGCTGAAGAGGAAGATGGCTCACTCAACTCCGCTTGTACGATTTGACACCCTGCGCTATCAACAAAATGGGCTACAGCATAGCCTGAATGTAGGTACACCTGAGTGGTATGCCTGGCTCAACAACTTCCCTACGTTCGCTTTTAGCAGTGAGTATGGCTCCTTTACTGCCCGCAAAGAGACAGCGGGGAACAGGCGTGGAGGTTCATATTGGAAAGCATATCGCACCCGCAACCGAAAACTTCATCGTGCCTACCTGGGCAAATCGGAGGCGCTAACGCTCGAACGATTGAATGAAATTGCGTTCGTATTGAGTAGTGAGACAGAAAAAATCTCAATCCATCCAACTCGACCTGCCCTCGACTCAGAAAGTGTGAATGTTCGACCTTCAAATCTCCCTGCATACCTCACGCCACTTATTGGTCGCGATCAGGATATATCCGCCATATACACCTTACTCAAACAATGTGATATACAGATATTGACACTTGTAGGTACCGGTGGCGTCGGTAAAACAAGTCTAGCTTTACACGTTGCTAACGAAATGCTACACGAATTTCCGCATGGGGTTTATGTTGTTTCTCTGGCTTCTATCAGTGATCCAAAACTTATCGCCTCTGTGATTGCGCAAACATGTGGCTTGAGAGCGTCAAGTGATAGATCTTTCCTGGATATCCTTATAGAGTTCCTACACTCAAAGCAACTTTTATTGGTACTTGATAACTTCGAGCAAGTAGTAGCTGCAGCTCCACTCCTGGAAGATTTGATGCTAAGCTGTCCATTGTTAAAACTCCTGGTGACCAGTCGCGAATCATTGAGTCTGCGCCGGGAACGTGTATTTCCTGTATTACCCCTGGATATACCAGACTTGAAGGAGCTACCAGACACCAAGTCTCTTTCTCAGTTTGCTGCAATTGACCTATTTATTCAGCGAACACAGGCAGTCAAAGCCGATTTCCTTCTACTAGAGGCGAATGCCAGCATCGTTGCTGAAATTTGCGCTCGTCTTGATGGGTTGCCACTGGCGATTGAGTTGGCAGCAACAAGGATGCGCTTGCTCTCTCCACAACAATTGTTAGCAAGACTCGGACAGCGTTTACAAGTACTGACGTGTGGGTCAAGCGATTTACCAGCAAGGCAGCAGACTCTACGCACCACAATTAAATGGAGCTATGACCTGCTCAATGTCGAGGAACAGCGACTGTTCCAAATACTGGCTATCTTCGTAGGTGGTTGTTCGATTGAAGCAGTGGAGTCAGTCTGCGAAAGCATCATCCTTACCTCTGGTGAGGAACCTTTGAATGTGTTGGATGCCTGCATCTCGCTCCTCGATAAACAACTCATCCAACAGCATCAGCAATCTGACGGAGATTCACGCGTATATATGCTTGAAACCATTCGTGAATTTGCCCTGGAATGCTTGTACGCAAGTGACAAGGCTGACGTAGTTGGTGAGGCTTATGCCAGGTACTACCAGGCATTCGTTGAAAAGTCTGCGCCACCAGTATTCGATTCAAAGGAAATAGAATGGTTCGATAAGCTCGATCTAGAGCAAGATAATTTACGGGCAACCTTGAACTGGTTCATCAAGAAGCAAGATGCTGAGATGGCTATACGTTTGAGTGGTACCCTGGTACGTTATTGGGGAGTGCGTGGCTTCATGCACGAGGCGCGTCAATGGTTGGAACAAGCATTGAAGTTGAGAGAAAACGCTTCTATGCCAGCGCTGGCAAACGCACTCAGTGGAGCAGGCTGGCTCTCAATAGAGTTTGGGGAATATGCGCAAGCAGAAGCATTTTGTAAAGAAAGTCTCATGCTCTACCAAAAATTGGATGACGTGAGAGGTATGGCTCTCGCATACCATCGTTTAGGAGGGGCATACTCAAGAATCAATGATGCTGCTTCACGTGTAGCCCTTGAGGAAAGTGTATCACTCTATAGAAAAATAGGCGACAAAGGTGGTCTGGCTTACTCTCTCATGTCATTGGGAGCAGTCAATTTAACGCATGGGGAAAATTCTCTTGCCCATTTGCAACTCCAGGAAAGCCTTGAACAATGCAGAGAACTGCGTAACAAGGAGGGTATAGCATGGTCATTATTGATGCTAGCACTCCTGCTTTTGACTGAGAATAATCTTTCAAAGGTGACGCCACTACTTGAAGAAAGTCTGGCACACTTTAGCGAAATACGTAATAAGCAAGGCAGGGCACGGGCACTTATGCTTATGGGAGAGTTAATGTCAAAGCAAGGAAAATATGTAGAAGCTCGATCATTCTTGGAAGAAAGCCTGGCATTACTCAGAGAAGTAGGGAGTCGACAATTCATAGCCCAATCTCTTTTGAAACTGGCAAGCACAGCCGCTATACAAGGTGACGTGTCAGGCGCGCGTACTTACTATGAAGAGTGTCTGGCCATAATAAAGGATCTCACGATCGAAACAGGTCTCGCTGCCAGTTTGGAGGAATTCAGCAAGGTGTATCTTTCACAAGAACATCTAGAGGCAAGACCCCTACTCGTACTGGACCATTCTGCTCCAACTTATCCCGCGGGATTAACTGTGCGTGAAGTAGAGGTATTACGCCTGGTAGCCAATGGTCTAACCAACGCTCAAATTGCACAACAGCTAGTGATAAGCACGAGAACTGTCAACGCTCACATGCGCTCCATCTACAACAAGTTAGAAATTTCCTCGCGCACTGCTGCAACGCGCTTTGCAATCGATCATTACCTCCTATGAAAGGGGATACATTTCATGTTCACGCTGCGCCGTTACACCCCCTCCGATCGAGAAGCTGTCGAATATTTGCATGTACATGCCATTCAGCAGGCCGGAGCCTACCTGGGGCGCGGTCCTTGGGACGATGATGTCTATTCAATCGAAGAAACCTATCTCAACAACCAGGGTGAATTTTTGATCGGCGAATGGGATGGCATCTTTGTGGCAATGGGAGCCTTACACCGCACAAGTCCGGAACGTGCCGAGATCAAACGCATGCGTGTCTACCCTGACTATCAAGGACGCGGTATCGGCCAGATCATCCTCAGCGAACTCGAAGCCCGGGCACGGACACTAGGCTATAAAACCCTGCACCTTGACACCTCGATCGTACAAATGGCCGCCCAAAAGCTCTACGAGAAAAACGGCTATCAAGAAGTTGGCAGAGACATTTATGGCGGGCTCGAAGTGATTTTGTATGAGAAAACATTGGAATAGCAAAGCTCTCAGCATAAATTAAACGGGATGAAATAGGCACTGCAAATAGGCAACATTAACGATGTACCATTCTAATCCTCATGTTACATTCTCATTAGTGATTTGATATGCATATCTCAGCAACGTCAAGAATGAAGTAACAAGTATCAACAATTACGCCAATGAAGAGGTAACAACTCTGATATGAAAAATAACTATGCCGTCATCAATATACGTAAACTGGCTGCCCTGGATATTGCCTTCCATGGCCCAAAGTTTATACTCATCGAATTCGCACTTGGTGTGCTCGGATGCGCATCCCTTGGCCTCTTTTCGCTCTACTTCGGGCTTTTCCATGGCCCGAATCACTCGCAATTTGCGATAATCATGGGCATTATCCTACTCTGGATTGCCCTGAACTATGTACCCCTTTTGATTTATGCAATCAGCATTGCGAAGCATAAAAGTGCTCACCAGGAGGTTGTTTACGAGCTAGAACACAGGGACAAGTACGCTGGAAAATACCTGCGCCAGTCCACGTTACTGCTCATACCATTAGCCATTCTAACGCTTGCAGTCTACCAGGAACTGCAAAAGCGATCTCAGTAGTCCTATGCTAGATGGTGTCACCCATCGCTCATTCATGTCATTCTTCGCTCATTTTTGTCATTCTGAGCGCCAGCGAAGAATCTCACATCTTGGGTCACACGATCCGCTCATTTTTGTCATTCTGAGTGGTAGCGAAGAATTTCGTACCCCAACGCGTGCGATTCTTTGCTACCGCTCAGAATGTTAAGGTTGGACCTTTCTATTGAGGAGTATATGCAATGAAAACAATTCATGAATATAAAGATCAAGAATTACAATGGTTCCCCCCCAACAAATTCAAAGGCGAATACGAACTGCGAGGAGGCGATGAAGTATTCGCACGCTTCCACTTGAAAGGAACTTGCGGTTCTCAAATCGTAGCAGAGACTGCGAACGGTGACTGGATCATAAAACGCAAAGGCTTTGGCCAGTCCATTACCATTCTGGTTCTCGATTCACAAGCAGAACTGGCCACTATAAAACGAAGTATGAGTGGCCAATCCACACTCCTCACTCTCGAAGGTTGTGAGTACAGGTGGCGGTGTACAAGTTTCTGGCGCGATGTCTGGACCTGGTTCAACAATGAGGACACACCTCTGCTCCACTTGCTAAGAGGGTCGCGTGTGCAACTCGAACCAGCCGCGCTTGAAATACCTGATCCCGATCTGGCCTTACTCGCAACGATAGGATGGTATCTTCACAAACAACAGGAAGAAGAGGCTACGGTTGCTGCCATTGTCCCTATCATCGGGTAGTCTACATATTGAAGCTATTTATGCTATAAAACATCAAAGACTATAATATTAATAATGACGACAAAGAGCCAAAAATTTGGAAAGCGAATATAACAATGATTGAAACACACGCCCTAACCAGGCGTTTTGGAACATTTACAGCAGTCTCACAAGTTTCCTTGCGCGTTCCCGATGGAGCAATCCTGGCATTGCTCGGTCCAAACGGGGCAGGCAAAACAACAACCATACGCATGCTTTCGGGCCTGCTCGCACCAACAGAGGGTAATGCCACAGTTGCGGGTTACGATATTCGTCGCGAAGCTGATGCCGTTCGCGCCTGCGTTGGTCTGGTAACAGATGTACCAGGTTTATTCGAGCAAATGAAAGCACCAGCCTATCTGGACTTCTTCGCCAGTATTTACGGCTTACCCTCTTCTGATCGCACGCGCCGCATCGATGAACTGCTAGAATTCTTTGATCTGGCAACACATCGAAATGAGAAAATGGCTGGTTTTTCTAAGGGCATGAAACAGAAAGTGGCGCTCGCACGTGCATTGATTCACGAACCTGCCATACTCTTTCTCAGATGAACCGACTTCTGGACTCGACCCGCTCGCTGCACGCTCCGTTCGTGAATTGATCGTTGGGTTCAAGCGTTCTAACAGGAGTATTATTCTATGTACGCACGATCTCGACGAAGCCGAGCGTCTGGCAGATCAGGTAGCTATCATCCGGCAGGGCCATATTGTTGCTCTTGATACACCATCCTCACTTCGCAGGCAGGCAACTGGTGAGACCTCGGTACAAATAGAATTTGTGGGCGCGTGTCCGTTACCCCTGGAAACTCTCACAGTGATTGACGGTGCCCATAATCCACATTTGCAAGAGAAAAAAACCACTGGCTCTCTCTCAACCATTACACAGTCTACAGAATTCATCTTAGAGTATCAGACTCCTCAACCCAAGATTACCAATCCACAGATACTCACCCAATTAGTGATGGCAGGCGCCCAGATTGTTACCGTCACCTGCGAGACACGCTCACTCGAAGACGTATACGCCTCCGCCATGGGAGATGTAGGAACCTCCCTCATGGATGTCCAGAAGCAAGTCATAGGAGATGTAGGGGCATCCCTTGCGGATGCCCGTTAACACGCGGATACCCCCTGATATGCGGATGCCCACTAGCTTCAAGGATAGGAAAGGATACATTAACTATGAATACTGACACACAGAGCGGCACAACACGCATTACATATAAAAAGGCCAGCACCCCACACATTACCTGGTTAATTGCCAGGCGTCAGATGGTTGAAGCTATACGCGATAGATCAACGCTCATGATGTCCGGCATGTTCCTCATAGTTCAAACAGTACTGGTATTGATTTCAATTGGCCCTGCGCTGCAAGATCATACCGTAGCTGGTCTGCAAAGAGCAGGTTTTCTGATGGCGTTCTATCTCTTATTCGTCGGCCTCATGCCAGCTACACCAGCAATAGGCATAGCTTCCGGAGTATTCGCAGGGGATAGGGAGCGAGGATGCCTGACTCCACTCCTCGTTACACCTGCATCGAATACCGCAATCCTTGCAGGAAAGGTGCTGGGGGCTGTACTACCTGCGCTCGCCTACGCGGTAATCGGAATCCTCATCTACTTCACAGAAATTGCGCTGCTCTTCGGTCCTGACAAATTAGCGCTACTACCTGTCGGGCTGTCAATACTCATTGTGCTTCTCATACCAGGAATTGTGCTCTTTGGCACAGCATTGGCGAGCGTCATTTCATCTCGTGTTCGCACATTCCAATCGGCCCAGAACTTTAGTTCCTTGATACTTGTTGTCTTATGGATAGGTCTTTTCGGACTATTGTTCCTGCAAACTATCCTGGGACTCTGGGCGTTCGCGCTTGCGGTAGCAGGTGTCTATCTCATTGCTATTCTTTTCATTGCGGTCAGTGCAATCACTTGGAGACGCGAGGAGGTCATGGCAAGGCAATAGCAGTTAATTCTGCATGCCCAGTAGATTCCCGCTCTCATATCTCCTTAATCCCAGTTCGAACATAACAACAGCAACACTCACAAACAGCATCGTGAACCCGATCATCCCAGCAAATAGCGGCCACGAAAAATGTTGCAGCAACTGCAAGGGGACGAACGAGATGAATCCTGCCGGTACAATCGTAAAGAGAAAGATCCGCACAACACCATTAAAGATGTTCATTGGATAGGTACTGAACATTATTAACGCACTCATCATTTGCTGGCTCAATCCCTCGGTATTGCCCAAAAAGAAAGCCAGAGAACCAAAAATCACGAGGAAAGATACGAAGATCAAGGCTCCTAGCATCGATAGAAACAAGAACAGTGCAAAATGTAGCAAGTCTGGATGAAGCAACAATACAAACGCTCCAACGGAGAACACAATATCACCCCAGGCGGATGGGTCGCTTGCTGTTATACTAACATGTAGCAAGACATTACGCGGCATGCCTAGATAGGCATCCAGACCACCATTCATAATAAGTGCGGCCAGTTTTGGTGTATTACCGAACACCGCCATACTTATCCCAAAGCCGCACGCCGCTACTGCCCAGATGACAATGATATTGCTACTTTGCCATCCATTCACGAGCGGAAATTCTCGAAAGTATGTCCACCAGAAGAACAGCCACAGGCCATCGTTGGCAACCATCGTGATGATCTGAACTATAAATGCGGCACGATATTCCATCGCAGCCTGCAGATTAGCAACGACATATGAACCGATGAAACCCGCTGTTCGAACACTTTTCCTGACTATGAACATCTCGATCTACCCTCCATTGATATTCACACGTCGTATCGCTACCTGGTACATTACGAGCAGTATAACACCGCCAATAGCCAGCGTAATCACCTGGTGCAACACAAGTAGAACAAATTGATCCAGTTCAAAATGCACCAGCGTACGTGAAGGACCATACAGAATAGTGCTGAAAGGTAAGATCAGCGCGATACTCCGCAGCGGCTCAGGAAAAATTGTAATAGGCGCAAGTACTCCCCCAAGCACCAGCGTAAGTCGATTGAAGATGAGCGCAAAGGATGACGTTTCTTCAGTCCAGAAGGCGAGCAGCCCAATGCTGAAGTAGGCCACAAAGTCAATGCTCAACGCGAATAAAGTCACGAGCGGCCATGCCGCTACGCCCATCCAGGTGAAGTGCGGCAATCCCACAAAAATCAGAGCCACTACTGCTCCCACCACTCCATTAATCGTGAGCCGCACAAGACGTTCTCCCAGGTACTGCGCGAAATTGTAGAACACATAATTACACGGACGCCCTAACAGGTAGGCAAGTTGACCCGAACGCACATCCTGATCGATACGCCGCGTGAGTTGTGGTAATGACATGGCTATTGTTTCCGCAATCACGAGGTACCACACCATATCGCTTATGCTGAATCCATCCAGTGTGGTTATCCCACGGTTAGTATAGGTCGTCGTCCATAACTGTCCGAGTACAAAAACAAGCACAACGAGCATGAATGCACGAAAGAGCACCTCCATAACATAAGCCAGGTTGTTGGCAATACTCACCCGCATAATGGCAGCATATTTTTGTACGGAGAGGTTCATCGCGTGACGAGCACGATACATCGGGCTTCTACTCATAGCTTCCATGGTCTTATTCTCCTGCTGTTAAAGGTTCAGCATCTACATGAACATGAGCATTTTCATCTCGACTTGCCTGCCCATAAATTGTAGCGATAATCTCTTCCATAGGCGGATCTGAAATGGTCATATCAAGAATATGACAATGTTGCATGATCGCAGCAATGACGGGTTCGAGTGGCGTACGCGACGTATCAATCGCCAACTTAAGGCCATATCCCTTTTGCTTTCAGCACCTGCACACCCTCAGTATCCTGGATCTCTTCATGAATGGAAGCAGGCAACTGAATGCTCAAACGCTGTTTACCCGTATTGCTATCGGTTTTTAACAGTGTATGCGCTGGCTCTTCCAGCAGGAGATCAACCGTTTTCACCTTAAGGTAATCTCGCTTCAATTTCGCCACAGGTGCATCGAGTATGATCTCACCGTGGTTAATCACAATCGCGCGACGGCATACTTGCTCGATATCACCCGCATCATGCGAAGTCAGAAAAACAGTAACCCCCTCCTCGACCTGCAAATGCCCGATCAGGTCACGTATACGTTGCTTTGCGATAACATCTAAACCAATGGTTGGCTCATCCAGGAAGATAACCGCGGGTTTATGCAGCAGAGCAGCCGCCAGTTCACAACGCATTCGCTCCCCCAGGCTCAATTTACGAGCGGGAGTTCGCATATAATCTTCAATATCAAAGACCTCCACCAGAAAGCTTCGTCGTTTGCGATACTCTGTCATGTCCAGTTCGTAGATGCGAGCTAAGAGATCAAAGGTATCCTGCGGCGGGAGATGATACCAGAGCTGCGATTTCTGGCCATAGACACTGGCTATACGAAATGACAGTTTGCGTCGCTGTTGCCATGGCGTTAGCCCCAACACGCTGGCCTTCCCTGATGTTGGGTATAGGATGCCTGTCAGCATTTTGATCGTCGTCGATTTTCCGGCTCCGTTTGGTCCAATAAAGGCAAGCAATTCCCCTGGTTCAAGCGAAAAACTGATGGGCTTGACTGCTTCACGCTGGCGATAGCGCGGAGCGATAAATGAGTGCAAGCTGCCAGATAGACCTGCAGCGCGCTCGCGAGTCTTAAATGTCTTCGCTAATGCTTCAACCTCGATGATGGACATTTGCTCCCTCCTCTTTGGGCACTCTACTTCGCTAACATAACTCACTCAACTTTTTGAGCTAGCAAAATCAATCGAAAGCTGTCTATTGTCAATTCGCTACCATCCCATGTCCCGTAGTACGCCTTCACTTGTAAACCTGCCCTGGTCAACATCTGTGCCAGCTCTGTAAGGGTGTAGACGCGTGCCGCATGGCCATACTCTTTTTGTCGACCATCAGGATATATCATAGTTATTTTCACCTTGCTACGACTGGTGAGCAGATCAAAATTGCGTTCTTCTAATACAATCAGTCCCTCCGGATAATGTTCGATCATATGGGGAGAGAAGTGGCGCATAAGCCCCTCTCGATGTAACGTCTCTAGCAGAAAAAGGCCACCTGGCTTGAGTGCCTTGTAAACCTGCTTGAGCACTTGCTGATCCTCGTCTTGATTCTCAAGATAGCCAAAGGCGGTGAAAATGTTGATTACTGCATCAAACTCATTCTCAAATGGAATATTTCTCATGTCACCATGCAACCAATTTACCTGGACACCTTTCGCCAGAGCTTCCTTCTCAGCCTCGTGCAGAAAGACTTCGCTTAAATCTTGCCCTGTAACCTTATAGCCACGTTGAGCCAATGGAATAGCATGCCGTCCATGGCCACAACATAAATCGAGAATACTACTCCCCTGTGGCAGAGCCAGCAGGTTCACGATGCCATCAACTTCTCTCTGTGTCCGCTCAGATGTAAGAATTGGTTCATACAGATGCAGGTAATCTTCTCCAAAGAATGTTTTATACCAGGGAGTATCAGTCATGGTCTTGTGCTCCTTTTAGATTTCTATTCGTGGAAACAGCAACGATCCAGGCACTACTTTTATCAGGGGTACACTACTCCATATAGTTTCATGAACCCACGCAGATGATCTGACTGGCTCAAGTCCCAACTGACTTCTGATACGATCAGAAGCATCTGGAATAAAAGGAGCCAGGTAAATTGACAATAAGCGTAATGCTTCTACCGCAGAAAAAAGGACAGTATTAAGTTCTTCTTCTTTTTCTGGCTGGCGAGCCAGTAACCATGGTTTGCTCTGCTCAAGGTACTGGTTTGTGCGACGCACGAAATTCCATATGCTTTGCAAAGCATTGCCAATTTCCCATGCTTCCAGATCTCTTTCCGCTTGCTCACGTGCTTCGATCGCTACACTTTGTAAGTCATTCTCACGTTCACCATTCGTTCCTGGCTCTGGAATAATTCCCTCTCGATAGCGATGTACCATTGCGGCAACCCTGTTTAACAGATTGCCAAGATCTTTATACAACTCATCGTTGTAGCGCCTGATCAATCCTTCACGCGTAAAGTCTCTATCCGACGCAAAAGACAGGTTGCGTAGCAAGTAGTAACGGATTGCGTCGACTCCAAACTCGTCAACAAGTTGTATCGGATGAACGATGTTGCCCGTACTTTTTGAGATCTTGTCTCCCTCCAGGGTTATAAAACCATGCACTGCTACCTGCTCTGGTAATGGCAACCCTGCGGATAGCAACATCGCTGGCCAATACAGACAATGAAAGCGCGTGATATCCTTGCCAACTACATGTGCATCAGCCGGCCAGTAATGCTCAAAAGAAACCGGGTCATCTGGAAAGCCGACAGCAGACACGTAGTTGGTCAGAGCATCGAACCAGACATAGATCACATGCTCTGGGTCGCCCGGGAAAGGTACACCCCAGGGATCTCTGGTTGGATCAACACGTCTGGATACGGAAAAATCTCGTAGACCCTGGCGAAGCATCCCCAGTACTTCAGACTTTCGGACAGCAGGCACAATAAAATCTGCATGCTCTTGAATATGCTCAAGCAGTTGATCACTGTACTTTGAGAGAGCAAAAAAATAGTTCTCTTCTTCCAGCCACTCGGGTATGATTGAGGGATGGTTAGGGCATCTGCCATTAACCAGATCCTCTTCCTGATAAAACGTGTTATCGTTAGGACAATACCAACCCGAGTAGATCGATTTATAGATGTCTCCACGCTCTTGCGCTCTGCGAATCATCTCTTGTGAAGCCCGGAAGTGCCGTTCTTCTGTTGTACGGATCCAGCGATCGTATGATATATCCAGTTTTGACCACGCCAGGCGAAAAGCTTTATCCATACTATCAATCCAGGTGACGAGATCAACACCATTTGCTCTGGCAGCCTCCACGACGTGTTGACTATTCTCGTCCAGTCCCATGCTGAAGTACGTTTCGTGTCCTTCAAGCGATGGTAGCGAGCCATAACGTCAGCTGCTACTTTCTCCAGCGTGTGACCTAGATGCGGAGCTGCATTTGGATAATCGATGGCAGTTGTAATGTAGTAAGGCTTATTGCCGGTATTCTGTTTAAAGCCATCATTCATTTTTCACCTCTTAATACTTGGACCCTCGTAGGGGCCGATTTATCGCGCCCATCGCCGATTTATCGGCCCTCGCTGGCTTTTCTGATATCTCGCTTAATGCATTAATCAGCATAATCGGTACCGATAGTTTTCCTAATATCCAGATTATTTTGTAAAACGCCCTAATCAGGGCAAATGCAAAAAAAAGGGGCGCAGGTCTGTCGCCTGCGCCCCTCATACGTCTTTGGAGTTATTCCACTTTTGTTTTAGTGAATATTGCCTGTGTGCATGCAGAGGACAGCGACAGCCTACCGGGTACCATAATAAGCATCCGATAGGTGCGAATAAACATGGACATAGGCATTATCGATGTAGGGGTTAGGTGCTTATGTTCCATCTTCTTGAACTATCCTCTTCATTTCGTGCATTGTTTCGCAATCATGTGCGCAACAGTGCAATTACTTTCTCTATGCCAAATATAACTGGAAGTGTTGCGATTTGTCAAGCGGAAAACAGAAGGCCAACAATTTGCGACGAAATATGTTTGAGCAGTGATAGAATAAGGAGGTGCAGTTTAAGACAAAAGGGGAAGGCATGTCTACATTTGAAGCCTCGATTCAATGCCGACTATATTCTCGATCTTGGAGAAAAAAATTGCAGCCAGCTTATCATGGAAGTGATGCTGGCTATGCAACGCTTGGATCAAGGCCAAACCTTGCTCGTCACGGCATACGATCCCTCTGCGCCAATCGATTTAGAAGCCTGGTGTCACATGACTGGCAACTACACTCGCCCAAAGACTACCCGACTCAGCTGGAAATCAGTTTCTCTTACGGAAAGGACAATAAGCTCTCATGAACAATTTCTGTGTCAACCTTACTCGCTCTATCGATGATCCCGACCGCTCGACAGTCGCAATGGTCGTGGCAAATGCTGCTGTCGCCTCAGGCAAGAACACGATGGTATTTTTGACGAGTGAAGGTGTACGTCTGGCAGTAAAAGGTATAGCTGACACTATTAATGAAGAAGGACTTCAACCAATGGCCAATCTTGTGAAGAATTACGTAGCAGCAGGTGGTACTTTTTTCGTCTGCACTCCATGTTACAAGAAACGCGGCTATACGGAAGCCGACTTGATCGATGGCGCGACACTCGTGGGCGCAGTAAAGCTCGTAGAATTCATGACCAACGAAGCTACAGGTGTTTCTTACTAAATTCTATCGCAACTACACTGATGCAGGAGATATGAATGCAGGCATATATTGCAGGCCCTCTATTTAACGATGCCGAGAAAGCTTTCAATCTGAAAGTAGACGCTCTCGTACAATCACTGGGCATCCAAACATATTTACCTCAACGTGATGGCGGTGAATCGATTCGCATGATCCGCGAGGGCCAACCGCCAGAGCGTGTAAGACGTCGATTATTCGAACTGGATGTCAGCCAGGTTCGAGCTTGCGATCTTTTCGTTTGTATTCTAAACGGCAGAGTTCCAGACGAGGGTACCTGCGTCGAACTCGGCATGGCTTATATCCTTGGGAAAGAATGTATAGGGTATCAAACAGATAGCCGTCGCTTCGCGTTGGATTACAATAATCTGATGATAGAGAATGCCCTTAATGGCGGACTCGCTCTTACATTAGATCAACTCTCAAATCTCGTGAAATCCGCCATGAAACGACTAAACCTGACAGATCATATTCCCAATTAATATTACGAATACTGATATTCACGTTTGCATCAGTTGCATCACTTGTAACAGGTAGTTGTGTAATCTCTGATCATTCACCACACATGCTTTGAGTTTGAGCACACGTTTGATTACTGTGGGACGGAAAGATCGTTTTTGCCGGTCAGAATTGTCACGTTTGCATCAGTTGCATCACTTGTAACATTAACTACACATACCCGTTGGCGCAACCAATTGGGAAGTCACTTGATTGGGGCTGGTCACCTGGATACCGCCTGGCCCGGGATATGTATGATCAGCAGGTAACACGCCTCTCCATGTAAATGTATAGGTTCGAATAGTCTGTCCAGGGCTGAAGATGATGCTGGCCGGGGTTTGCCCACGCCCATTGTTCACCGTATAACTGAACTGAACGGTACCACCAGGGCTATTGGCCGCAACATAAATGGTGGCTGTATAGGTAACAACTACCGAAGTTCCACAGGACAATCCTTGAATAGATGTGGGACTTACCGCCATATCAACTTTCGTGACTTGGAACGCTGCCAAAGATGTACATTGCCCTGATGGCTCAACCAGTGGAGACGTCAGTTGATTGGGGCTTGTCACCTGGACACCACCAGGTTCAGGATACGTATGGTCAACAGGCAACGCGCCTTTCCATGAAAATGTGTAAGATTTAGTAGTTTCTCCAGGATTGAAGGTGATGCTCACGGGGTTTGTCCGCGCCCATTGTTCATCGTATAACTGAAATGCACAATACCACCCGCACTATTCGGATTGACATGAAAGAGGGCCGTATAGGTCACGGTCAAGTTCGTACCGCACGACATGTTCGCAATAGATTCAGGGGTTACCGACATACTAACAGACGTGACTTTCAATGGCACATGAGCAGTCGTAAGTGTTGATGTTGGAAGAGGAGAGGCGGTACCTCCAGGGGTATGTCGAGCAGCGTAAAAAACTATTGCCATACTGCCAACCAGGGCTACCAGGAAAACAACCGCCGCCAATACACCGAGTCGCTGCATCAGCGAAGCACGCCGTGTGTGTGATTCACGCGTACTGCCTAAAGTTCTGCCACTGTATTGCATATTTGGATTTTGCATTGTTAACTCTTTCTCACTTTCTTGAGTATCTTGTTCAAAAAAAGTTGCGCTCGCAATGCGGTTCCAAATCCGATCTAGCGACTCTTGCTCCCGCTGGGCATCCGTCTGATAAAAGCTGCGTAGATACGCCAATGCTTTCGCATCTATACGATCGCCTTCCTTAAATTGGCTCACACTTTCAATTTGTCTGTCTACTTCTTCAGGTGAAAAAAACTCATCCTTCTCAGCCACGTTCCTGTTCCTCCCTTCCTCGTCGATAAATTTTCCGCAAAAGATTTAATGTGCGTGAAAGTGTGACACGCACAACGTTTTCCCGCTTTCCCAACCTGGTCGCGATCTCGCTACAGGACAAATCCTGTCCAAAGCGCATGCGTAAAATCTGCTGTTGAAGCAAGGGTAACCTTTTCAGGTGTGCATACAATTCCATATAACCTTCTTGCCTCAAAGCCGCATATTCGGGGCCAGCCATCTCATCTTCAAAAAGGCCGTCAGCCACCTGCTCGAGTGACACATTCTGACGAGTTTTTGCTCGCCTATATTTATCGATCACTTTGTTGCGCGTAACTCGCCACAACCACAACTGCTTCTCTTTCTCCGATAGCGCGGCAAATTTTGCATTCTCGAGAGCTGCCATGAAAACTTCCACCACCAAATCTTCCGCATCTTCTGCTGAGCTTATGTGCATTCGGACATACGTAAGCAGACCTGGAGCGTGCTTCCTGTACAAAAGAGCCATCTCCTGCTCTGCCTGTACTCTATGTCTGTTTGCTTGCATCATTTTCCTCGTTTTATTTGAGTAACTCATCTTAACTATCGTTTAGCACAGCGAAATATTACAGGAATTGCGTGTCAATTTATACCAGTCAGTCTTGCAAGAAGAATGTCGTGTCAAGCGAAGCACAGTATAATGCACAGGACAACCGCAACTAATTTGGTTGAGGTGATAGAATACAGGTCACAGCCGCATCATGTCTAGCTTGAGAGATGGAAGTAGCAAAAATACTTTCTGATATGATAAAGCAACATACTTCAGTTTCTTTACTCCCGCATTTAGAAAGGTAAGTCTCAATGGACGACTATACAAAAGCAAATCTTGACTGGTGGAATGAAGCAGCTATCGTACACTCGCAGGGAGAAGGATACAACCTTGCCAGTTTTAAAGCAGGCAAGATCAAGCTTCATCCTCTTGAACTCAAAGAGGTGGGAGATGTAGCAGGTAAAAAGCTCCTTCATCTGCAATGCCACTTTGGTTTGGATACGCTATCCTGGGCACGCCTGGGAGCACAGGTCACTGGCATCGATTTTTCTGACAAGGCAATTGCAATCGCTCAAAATTTGAGTCGAGAACTCAATCTGGACGCAAACTTCATCTGCACCGAATTATATAAATTGCCAGACGTGCTTGATGCTGCTGGAGAGTTTGATATCGTTTTCACATCATATGGCGCTATTAGCTGGTTACCAGATTTGCAACCCTGGGGCCGCATTATTGGGCATTATCTCAAACCCGGAGGCTTCTTCTATATCGCAGAAGGCCATCCCTTCATGTGGACATTCGATGATAAATCGACTGATCTTAAACTTCGTTACCCCTACTTTTCAAAAGAACCCATCAAGGACGAAGAGGAAGGTACGTACGCTGAAAAGCAAGCGAAGCTCGAACATATCACTACCTATG
Source organism: uncultured Chloroflexia bacterium (assembly GCA_963702765.1). Taxonomy (GTDB): domain Bacteria; phylum Chloroflexota; class Ktedonobacteria; order Ktedonobacterales; family Ktedonobacteraceae; genus DATMNR01. Next base: position 22,636 of record CAVPEB010000029.1, on the reverse strand, counting down.
GATGGAATCACACCTTTAGCGAGATCTTTAATTCGTTAATCTCGGCAGGTTTGAAAATTGATTTTCTGCACGAACACCCATTTTGCGCCTGGGAATGTTTTACGGATATGGAAGAAGGCGAAGACCGATTCTTGCGCTTCAAAGATCCTGCAAAGAGGGATTTGATACCCCTCATGTTCTCACTCATGGCTACGAAGCCGATACCTTAACCATGAATAGCTATTTCTCTTGTTCCCTTTGAACCAGATTATTATCTAACGTACAATACGATATGCTGATGCCTTTTACTGCCATTTCATAACCTAATGCAGAATCAAGTGACCAATTCGGGAGTATACCGACTCATTGTATCTGTGAGGACACCGTGATGTTGAGCTTAGCCCGGGTGATGTCGTTGTGAGATGCGGAAGATATCATGAGGATGGGAACGAGTGGTTGCTGAAGAAGCGCATTCCAGGGGGAAGGAGTGTGTGGGTATGATATCGCACGAGCAGGATAACAGCATATGGCATGAAGAAGTGACAGCGTTCCCTCTTGATCACAAGAAAGTCAAACGTGCCATGTTCTACGCAAAAGAATTCGCCAGAAGATCCCATGCTCTGCAAGACAAAATCTCAGAAAATTGTCGCGAACTGAGAGAACTCGATGCCATTGGTAATGGCATAATAGATCCAACAGGTGTGAGATTTGTGAACTCCTTAGAACTTCCGAAAGCAAGATTAGAGACAGTCGGTCTTGTTGCAGAAGAATATGGCGATAGTAAATCAAAAGTGAACGCAGAGGCTGGGAAAACAGGAGGCTTTTCCAGAAGATTGAATGAAAGGTGGGTACATAAAGGAGCATTTGTTTTAGAGTTTAAAAAAGCTCTTTATAAGGTTGGCTTTACAAAAGTGCAGGCATATCCTCATGCAAAAGAAGGTGATCCCAGTGAAAGGATTGATGAGCTCATAAAAAAAGAAGGCGAAAATATGATCGCGGAAGAAAGAGATCTCATCATTATGTACTTTTATAATGGGAATGACTACCGTGCATCTACGGATCATCTAGCACAGGCCGCTCTCATGTTTTTCCTTCCTCAATTCGCAAACGTGAAAGCATACCGAGAAGAATTTGACCGGATTACTGATAATTTGATGCAGTGCGAATTAGAATCTTTCAGAATTGCCCAGCATGTTTTCTCAAAAAGAAAAGAAAAAGGCCTGCGAACATATATGCTTGTCATCATGCCGCCTCAGTACCAGAATCACATACAATTGCCTTACTTTTCACTCGGGAAGAATGGAAAACCTGACAAATATCTCTTTACAATCCCAGCATGGAGATTTTTAATGAAGAGAGTCCAATGGGCTGGAGAAATCGGCACTGGAGGGACCTATTTAGCAACAAAAACCGCCTTAAAGAAATTTTCAGAAGAGTTGGAGCAATTGCCTCCAGAGGGCCGGATTCCAGTGAGTACGGTTCTTACGAATACACTACCGAGGCTGAAAGAATATTCGGATGGTACGCCACATTTTAGCCTCCTTGGTCATCAAGCAATCTTGAGAGAGATACTCGGGGTCATTATTGTTGTTGCTGAGGATGGAAGCAGCGGAGAAACCTTAGCGGATATGCTAAACCGCATACATGAAGATGAGCTATCCTCTCGAGAAGAGCATTTCGCAAAAGCAGTATAAGGGTCTATTGGGGAAACATCGGTCGATCATCTTGAGGAATCGAGCCGAAGGTAGTTGCGTAGTATGCCACAAAAGCTGTGTGATTGTACTTATGCTGGACTTTCGATTATCCAGATCAAACAATGAAATACTAAAAATCTCAACCTATCAAAAAGAAAAGGAGAGAGCAGGATGTCTGGCCGGCCAGACATCCTGCTCTCTCCTTTTCTTCTCCTGTTACTCGACACATGAATTTGTGTGTTGTCTGTGACACTCTACATGCGAATTTGAGAAGCCTTCGTGATACCAAAGGGCTATGCTATATATTGGAAACGAATAGAGATAGATATGAATATTCCACGGAACGTTTAAGAAACGCTCATAGCAGTGTATTGCGCTTACTGTTTCATAACAGAAGAGGCGCATTTGGTACCGCTAGAGCTAGAATACCTGGCTTACCACCAGGCAGTTAGACGAGATATAGGCAGGGTACGGAGGGGCTTCCTTCCGTTGTAATCTGCCGAAGGAGCTAACTATGAGTAATCAAGAAGTAGGACGCACAAGCACAGAAGAGCGTCCAGTTGAGCAACCTCAGGTGGTAGAGACGCCCCAAACGACCTCACCGCTACCACCTGAACAACCAGTCAGACAGGCCGTACAGCCACCACAATATCCATCTTATGCGAGGCAAAATTACTATCCCGGCCCAGGGCAACAGCCATATTATTATGGTCCGTATTACGGGCCACCGTATGCACCACCACGTAGAAGGCACCTTGTATGGCCATGGATCGTGCTGGCAGTGTTTCTAACATTGACATTCACCTGGCTTGGGGGTTTGGCCTTCGGTAATGTTGGTTTCAATTTCTCTGGCTATACGAACAGTGTTGCAGAAACACCGCGCCATTTTGCCGTCAGCGCGACTCCTACAGTCGTGATAAATAATGACATTGGCAGCATACATGTACAATCAGGCGGTACAGGAAGCGATGTGACCATCCAGGCTACGAGGTATGCCGGGCCAGGTAGCAACGTGAACGATGTGCAGGTAAACTATACTCAGAATAGTGCAGCTAATACTATCACCGCGAATGTATACAGGTCAACAAATGTCACTTTCTTCAGCTCGCTGAGAGTGGATTTTGCAGTAACTGTACCCAATAATGCTGCACTGGAAATCAAGACAACTACCGGCGGGCTTGATGTCAGTGGCGTCAGTGGACAAATGTCATTACAAAGTAATACTGGCTCTGTTGACGTCAGAGACGGGGTTTTGAGTCCAGGCTCTACCTTAAATTCGAACACCGGCTCGATCACATTCAATGGTTCGATCAGCCGGACCGGATCATACCAGTTTACCACCAATACCGGATCGATCAACGTGACTCTACCAGCCAGTTCAGTATTCCATCTGGATGCCAGCACCGACACAGGCTCAATCACGAGCGACTTCCCGGGTGTATACGTGCAGCATCCCAACTTCACTGGTGCCACAGCACATAGCGATGTAGGCAGCGCACCACAGGCAACCATAACCATGACAACAAATACTGGCTCAATCTCCCTTCATGAGAGTTGAATCGAGATCAATTGTAACGGTAATGATTCGTAGGGATTGAAGGGTGGACTATGGGCGGTGAGCGCTTGCACATTTCAAGTGCCCACCGCCCTAAATTGCTCACCGTACTATCCCATAGGCTTATGTAAATTCGTCTCGCCCTGGCCAATCGAATATGGGATAGGACAACGATCTATATACAGTCTTATGCCAATCGACCAACACAGGCATTGTTGGATGATTTCTAATACCCTGCTCTGTTGAACTTACACGCCGATTTGCCTTCACCCTCCTTCCATTAGCTCGCCACTAAATTACCGCTCAAAATGAGCGGTAAATGAGCGATATTTTCGATAAATAATATAAACTTCGCAATGTGTAGAATTGTAGCGTCAGGGCCGCTTCTCCTTGCAAATTGAATCCAACACAATCCTCCAAGTGAAATATAAAGGTTGACGAGAATATAGATGGAATGGACGCATGCGCCTGTCATTCTGAGCGCCAGCGAAGAATCTCGTTGCCCGACGCGTGAGATTCTTCGCTGGCGCTCAGAATGACAATGGGGCTAATTGGTCTTTCTTCGCAACAAGAAAGACATGATAATGAAAACTTCTGTGACAAGATAGTGAGATACTTGGCCTGTCGAGTGATATTGCTGTGATCTATTTCAGGTAAACTCTTAATAACATAAAAGTTCAGATCCTGCTATCGTGCCATAGCAGTTAACAAATGAAAGGAGTGTAACAGTGATTACCCAAAATGTCATCTCGTTTCGGGAAAACTTTCATACCAACGACTTCCCTGTTGAAGCAGTCTATTATCAACATGTAGGCGGAGGACACTGCGATCACACTTCTCAAACAATTCATTCTCTGGAAGAATTACATGATTTTCAATACGAACTGGTCCATCGACAGAGCTACGGCGAGTGGATGTTTGTGGCTTACTTTGAACACGATAATACATATAATCAGCTATAATTATTTCAAATACGTGTACTTTAGACGTCATCACTTTCAGCAATCATTCCAAAAGCCTCTTTTATCCGGTTCTCTCGAGTCTCTTGCTTTATTGCTTCTTCAATCCAGTGGACATACTCTTATCTGAGGGTACAGGAAATTTCTCAAAGACCTCTTCGCCTTTGGAAGTATCTTCTTTGACTCGCACTGGTTTGCGCAACCACAATGAAACGTGTGCAGGCTGCATTGTTTCCTGTACGACCGCCAATAATTGTTCACTCAACTCGCTCAAATCTACCTCATTACGCAATGTTGAACCGAAAGCTTCCAGAGTCTTAGCTGCATCGTACTTGCTTCTGTAGAAGCGAAGATCAATAATCTTCTGGATACGCTTTCGCAACGGCTGGAATATAGCGGCAATCGTCAGCGTGGAGATAACAATAACGACATCATTCGACTGGCCAATGACACCTCTCAAGAGGTATTGTAGGGCAAAGATAAGGCCAAAATAGACCAGTGCAAGCAGAAACGTTAGTATTCCATAAACGAGTGTGCGGTTGATCAGATTATCAATATCCCAAAGCCGATAGCGCAAGATAGCTATGAACAATGAAAGTGGGATGAGCAGTAATGCATAAGAACTGATGTTATTATAGAGCAGCCAGTAGAGCGAACCTGATTGATCGAGCGAAGGGAAAAAGACAGCAGCTAGTGTGAACAAGGCCTCTACCAGCAGCCCAATAATGATGGCGAAAACGACCCACTTGGTCTGTTGACGCTGGACTAGATTGGATACTCTTATATAACGATAGGCCTGTGTGGCAATGATACTGATGACAATGCCTATCCAGATCAGATTGTACCAGATAGTATTATTGAGTAATGAGTTTGGGAAGAAATTGTAGAGCCCCTCCACGGGGATAAACACGATGAAAAGCAAGCAAGTCCAGCGAGGCACAAATCGGCCATTGGGAAAAAGTAAGATGACAAGAACCAGAAGTAAGTAGGCAAGAAAGTCTATGAGTCGGGAGGGAAATTGCCAGAGCGAAAAACTCCCCTCTACCGTGTTTAAGACAACGCCTGTGCCCAGTAACACCATCATAAGTGCGACCAGAAGCGCCATCCAATCATTCGACTTGCGCCAGAAGAGTACCCCACCAACTGTGAACCAGACGAAAGCCTGGATAAAGGCAAGTACAACAGTGATTGTTACATACTCGCCAATCGTGAATCCATGGTTTCGTAGTGTCTCTACGATTTGAGGAGTAAGTTGCCCGGTACCACATGCAATACCACTACATACACTAGATAGCTGTGCAATATATACCGGCAAGCTAAAAAAGAAGACCAACGCCGCCAAAGCCACCAGTATGAACCACACAACCCGTGCAAGTACGAGCAAACGCCCCTGCAAGCGTGTATCCGTTGTCTCTTGCATCTTTGAACTATACGCTCTTTCGTTAGACGTCTGCCGAACATCCATAGAAGCATTCTCCGTGTGGCTCATCAGCTACCAATTATATGAATGTATTCAGTCTCTTCATGCTATATATTATAGCTGAGACATTTATGCACTACACAACATTACCATTTACAGCGTCCTAAAAACGTTACAAGAGACGAAAAATTTGAATCAGGATCAAGATGACTTAGCTTTGACGATCCTGTAAAAACAGAACCTCTGATTTAGTACTCTCGACGACTTACTGAAACGCCTCCGCCTTGCCAGACATTCCGCAGCCTAATTGTTCAATATAATAGGAAAACCGCACTCTTTGTGAGCGCGTCCTTCTTTCTTTGCTCCACAGACACTCTACTCGGAGATTGCTATGAGCGACTGGATGTGCCTTGCTTGTCCTCTGTTTCAGCAGGACGAAAGCTCAGCGAGACAGAATTGATGCAATAGCGTTGGCCTGTTGTCTCTCTTGGTCCATCATCAAACGCTTGTCCCAGATGCGCTCCACACTATTTGCTGACCACTTCTGTCCGTATCATGAAGAAGGAAGTAGCCAGTACAGCTTATGGAACTCAGGGAAAAAACTCCTGCTGCAGGGCTTCGGCGGCTGATGCGATCTCCAACAGATCATTTGTAATCTGCGCCTGGCGCGCAACGTGATATGCGACAGTGAGATCATCCAGCGCCTCCTTTGCCTTTTTGGTCGCTTGCTGCATCGCCACCATGCGAGTAACGTGCTCGCTTAGTGTGCCCTCCAGCAGTGCTCCATAGATATGGGAAACCAAATAAGAGTGTACGAGTTTCGGGAAGATATTTTCCAATTTGGGTGAATAGAAATAGAGGACTTCCGCGGCTGCTGGTTCTACCGGTTCCTGTTCTGTCGCAACTGCGAGACTGATCTGGGAGAGACTGACCGGTACTAGTTGCTCTTCAACCAGCCTGGGTGTCTCCAGATCAGACTTCGCATAGACGATGAAAGCAGCATCAACCGCTTCATTGAGAAAGGATTCCACGATGATCTGAGTGATCTCCAGGGCTAATGCCCACGTTGGTTCAGTGTTGCTAAACGCTTTTACCAGCGTTCGCTTCGTTCTGATGATGTATTCGCGCCCTTTCTTCCCAACGATCAGGTACTCAATGGGTGGAAGTTTCCCACCTAATTCCTTTGCCAGGTGCGTTTGTTGCTCTTCCGCAGCGGCTGTCGCCCAGCGGTTTATCATGCTCGGGAGTCCACCGCAAAACCCGCGGTCGGGGGTAATGATTACATACAACAGATTTCGGGTAGGACGCTGCGTCAGCAGGCCGATTTCTTTCTTTTTCACATTCGCATTCGCTAGTGACACCAGGTGCAGAAGCTCTTTGAAGTACCGACGTGCCTGTTGGCGACGCTTCCTGACTTTCGAAAGCTTGCTCGCAGCTACCAGGAACATCACGTTGGTGATCCTCACAATTTCTTGGGCCGTGCGGATGTGCTGTTTGATCTTCCTGATTGACATACGTTTCTTCCTTGCTTAAAGCAGTTTCACTCATTTCAGGCTACGCAACGAGGAGGAAAGCCTGGGCCTTCATCCCCCGCAGGCACATGACACCCGGTGGTGCCTCTTCCGGAGAGTCCGACTGCCATTACCAACAGTGATGCTAAGAGTATTGTACCCAATCAGAGGCAAAGCTTGCGCACAAACTCATCACAGTTAGCGGAGAGTTGCTCAAGTCGCCTTGTCAGCCCATAAACCTGTTGCCATCTCCAGAGCAAAATGTGCCCTGAAAGAGCAGCTCCGTTTGTAGAAGAAGGAGAGGATAGAGAGCATGCGAGAGAATTTGTGATAGATGTGAGAGCTTGCCAACATCAAATGTGATTGGACTGTAATGTGTGGAGTGTAGACTTTAAAATGGAAAGTTTTTTTAACACATGAGAGCAGATAAAGGGAGCGAGCTTGATCGAGCTAGAAAGGAGACGAGCATGGTACGCAACGTAAGCAGTTTTTTCAAATACATCTTATTGCCGACCCTGGGATGCGCGCTCTTAGCCATAAACTATGTGGTAGGGTCGTATAGTGCTGGTGGAAGAGACGCTGATGATTTCCTGAAAGGCGTCATGTTAGGAGCCACTATAGCATTCTGGCTGGTTTGTCTCTACAGTTGGGGAGTTGTCATTTCAAGCGAAAGGGCTAGATCAAAGAGGCCGACATACTAGCGTAGCCGCTCTTTCAGAGTGTGATTGTTTTGTGAGAATGAAGCCAAAAGTTGTGATAAGAGTGTGAGACACATGCTTATACTCCAAAACAGACAGCTGTATCTATTGGGTCGAAGGAGGCGATGAAAACGTGCATCTAAGTCTTCAAGGAGGTTTAATCGTTGCGCTAGGAGGATTACTCCCAGCTCTTGCTATTGGACTGATCGGCGCGAAGGGCGTAGAGGCCATAGGTCGAAATCCAGAGGCAGCAAGTAAAATCTTGCCAGCCATGTTGGTAGGGATGGCTTTTGCTGAAGCCATTGTGATTTATGTCTTAGTTCTAGCTTTTATTGGTATTTAGCCTCTCCTCCGCATTTGAGCGAGAAGCGTATAGGGGCATGATGAGTTTGCTGTGAGACAGGGGGTTATTCTTCTTCTTGAGACCACAAGGGGTCCTTTACTGCTTTTTCCTTTTTGAGAAGAGCAAACATGAAGCCTTCTTGCCCAGAGAAGTATCTTAACGTTTCCAGACTCAATCCGACCAAAAAAAGGATCACAGCTCCCAAAAGGATAATCGCTATGCCCATATGGCCCCTCCTTGGGTCAACTGTTTTCTAGCCTTTCAGAATAGTTATGGGTATTCATTGGACGCAACGTCTACAATGTACGGTACAAGTATAGCATATGATCGCTAACGGCACACAGGTACATACACTTCATTGAAAGTTCCTGTATTGGCTACTCGGATGCTTACAGGCCATGCCAACAGCCGAACCAGAAGTACAGGATCAATGAGTGCAGTGGGTTGCTTGATTGCATGTAATGAGAACAGTTGGACAGCAAGAAAGGTTGCCCAATACCGCATGCAATACCACCACATACGCTATCTAGCTGTGCCATATACACTGGTAGACTGTCAATGAAAATAAGCAGCGACAAAGCACCAGTATGAACCTCATACCCCGTGCAAACACGAGCCAACACCCCTGCAAGCGAGTATCTTCTGTATCTTGTAGCTTTGAACTGTTCGTTCTTTACAAAAGACAGTTGCTGAACATCCATAGTAACATTCCCAGTGCGGCAAACCAGCTAAACTTTACACTAACGTAGTCAGTCTCTTCATGCTATATATTATAGCTGAGACATTTGCTCCCTACACAACATTACTATCTACAGCATCCTAAAAACGTTACAAGAGACGAAAAAAGGAACATTTAAGACCTTTTCATTGTTATCTTAAATGAAAGGTGATGACACATACCACAAACATCCAGTCATCCCTTGAATTAAATGTAACGTTCTGCCAACTGTTTAGTCTATTAAGTGTATTGTATTCATCCGGTGAGATCTTCCGTCTCACCACACTCAAAGCTGGGCTTTTCGAAAGTCGAGTAAAGCAGGGTTCCAAGGGGCTGCAGCCTCTTGACGGGGTGTGGGGTGTCCCCACATTTTCCCTTTCTCCCATGGGTGGGGAGGGGAAAGGAAGAACTTTTGAAAAGACCTGGAACTCAAAACCTTTTTAAATCGAGAGGAAATCATTATGAACGATATGAAAAATCTACCGGAATCGTATTGGAAAGAGAAACTTACTCCCGAACAGTACAACGTTGTCCGGCAGAAGGGAACGGAACGAGCATTTAGTGGCGCGCTGTATTACAACCATGAAGCGGGAATGTACAATTGTGTCGCATGTGGACAGCCCTTGTTCTCCTCGGACGCCAAGTTTGAATCAGGGTCTGGATGGCCCAGCTTTGACGATCCAGTAAAAACAGAACCCTCTCTTTAGTACTCTGGACGACCTCCTGAAACGCCTCCGCCTTCTGCTTGCCAGACATTCCGCAGCATAATTGTTCAATATACGGGAAAGCCGCACTCTTTGTGAGCGCGGCTTTCTTTCATTCGTTCCACACTCCACGGTTGTTCTCGACGGATCTCATTCTCAAGATCAAGCGAACGAGACGAATACCCCCATGCATCTTTTAAGTAATACATGAACCATGATATGCCTCAACTCTCAAAAACGAGGATAGCCTGTCTTCCTGAACGAGCCTCGCCCCATCGTGCAGGAGGGCAGGATATGATGCCAAGTTTCTGAACAGCCAGGAGGAGCGCTTCACGGAAGTGGCCCGCCTGGCCGTTCGAACCTTACTCTCTTATTCAGTGGAAGCTACTCTTGGCCATTCGGATTGCCATCCTACTCTTATAACTGGCACGGATTGTGAATCATCTGCTGGAAGTCGAGATATAACACGTGCGTGGCACCCTTCCCTCCAAAGATTAGATGCACCTGCGGCAGCAGCGTTCCATATTGGGCATTCCCACCGAACAAATTCGAGTCGGGAATGGCGCCACCGATTTGCCACAGGCATTCACCCTGACCGTGATTCCCCTGATTGAACTGGTTCTCGCCTTCCCTCGTGCTGAAATACGGGTAGAAGTCGGCTGACGCGCCATCATCGGTCACCGGTAAGAGGGTGCAGCCCGGATCGTTGGCACTCATGATCGTGCAACTGGGTTCGATGGCCGGTAAGTCCGTCTCGAAGGCGCTCCGCGTGTAGTTCTGACTCCCTCCTGTCAGTGGACTGCTGAAGAGGATTGAGGTGGGATGCTTGGGGTTGCCATCTGGCCAGAGGGTCTTGTAGGAGACACCATCAAAGCCAGCGTTGGCATCTAAGCACCCGGACACCTGGACCAGCGTTGATTGCGAGGCAGGGTAGCACAGGTTGTCATCCCCATCAGTCGCCTCTTTGTCGCCCGCAACCCCTTCACTGTCACCCTTTGGGCACGAGACCCCAGTTGAACTGGCGGGAATGGGTGTGCTGCCCGTGCAGTAGTCGAAGTGACCGATCTCATCAGAGAAAGCGATGTTGTACGAGTGCGCCGCCCAGGGCACGCGCGTGTGCGGAGTCGAAGTGCTGTACATCGGATGGAAGTCGTAGGGGAGATCGGTGCACTCGCTGGAGGGCGCCGGGGCGTACTTCACCTGGCCGAACGTGTTCGCCGCACTGGTGACCATGAAACCGTGCTCGCCAGTCGTCTGGTCCTGGATGTCGATCCGCAGGCCATGCTCGGTATCGCGCATAGCCACCAGCAGGTTGTCCCCTGAGTTCATGAACAAGTCTTTGTGCGCGTTAGGGGTGAAGGTAGCCAGGGTCGACTCGACCGGATTGACCGGCGCCTGTGGGTGCCCATCCTTGGTGATGAAGGCGAAGTTGACGTACTCCTCGCCAGTGACGGCCTGGCAGGTGGGATTCAACACCGTGCCGTTGATCGGGTCTCTGGAGAGGCTGTCGATATTGAGGGCCGCGCACCACTGCGTGGCATCGCAACTACTCCCAGCAGGCCAGGTGACCCAACCAGGGGGATAGAACTGCATCTCCATGAAGGCGGTTCCCGGGTGTTTGCTGATGGAGTCTGAGGCGTTGGGGTTCGGGTTATCGAAGACGTTGCCGTTGCTGTCCGGCTTGCAACCTACGCGCCCGGGATTGGGATCGGACTGCGTATCGCACATCGCCATGCCGAACCAGAATGCCGGGTGCAGTTGAAAGTTGAAGGACTGCTTGCTCGATTTCGGCACTCCTCCCGACTTCGTCGCTGGATCAGTGGGCAGTCTGAGATGCCATTGCATCTTATTGCCTGAGCCAGAGATGTTCGAGTAGAAGAGGTTGGATGGCTCGTCGTGCCCGACGTAGGTCCCAAAGGCCTGGTCGGATTCTGCGACATCTGTACACAATCTTATCCTTACACAGTTCAAAAACACATGGGTGGAGCTCATTGCCCGAGCAGCCTGTGCGGCGACAGGAGTACTCAATACCGTCGAACAGCCGCCAATGACCATGACAAAGGCGACCAACGAGAGCATCCCGCTCATCCTAGAGCGTAGTGATAGGATCATAACAGGGCCTCACTTTCGCTGTGTTTCGCATGCATAACCAGTGGAGAACGCCTTGTTGGATATCCACACGTCCATCCGCGAGCATGGGAAAATTGCACACGGAAGCGAAGTTGTAGACAATCCCCCATTGCCGTAAGAATGGCACGCACCTGAATACAGACTAATCATACAAGAAACTGGATGGAGTTTTCAAGGAAAAACGGTGCCATTTCCCTGCAAATGGGTCGGAGGCCTTAAAACCTCCTGCTCCACTCGACGGGAGATATGAGCGGGCTTTTTGAGGCTGCACCGAAACCCAATGGGAGGAGGAACGCATGAGGGGGGCTTTTAGCGAGTGTCAGCTGTCAGCACCCATGGCGAAAGCTAACCGGCTGTGTCGCTCTCTCCATCGCGCTGTGCAGGATCACTTGACCACTACCGTGAAAGCCGCCTCATTCACGGCGAGAACGCAAGGTACACCCTTCTTGCACAAGGCATGGCCAACGAAAGCAAGTGGTGCCGTGCCGGTACCGCGAGCCAGGAATCGCCAGACGCACGTGTTCCCCCAAGCATATCCAGCGGGTGTTTGCATCAGCAATGCTCCAGCGGGATGAATTGGACCAGTCCAGGCCTCGCCAAAGGGTAAATCGACCTCGATGGTATCCCCAATATGGGCGAGGTAGAGCTGTTTGCCAGCAGAAGGTGTCAGCAAAACGGAGGGTGGGAGAGGGGGAGTAGTCACAATAGCGTGGCTTGGACAACCAGTTCCCTCGCTTGAATTTCCAGTCATCGTTGGAGTGGCCGAGCGTGATGGTGTCGCGTTGGTTGTAGTTGTTTTCGGGGCATTTGATCCGCAGGCCGTTACCGTAATGGTCAGCAGTAGCACGATGACTATGAGCACGAATCGTTGCTGAAAATGAGTAAACAAAGCCATACCTTCTTTCTCCTTCCTCTCTTCGGTTTACTTCCCCCTGCCCTTGTTGGGCGAGATAGAAATGCTTTCAAGGACAAGACGTTCTTTGCCTCTATAAAGTTCCCTGCATACACAGGAGAACGAGTTCCTTCAAAAGTTCAGCGGGACAGAATTGATGCAATAGCGCTGGCCCGTTGCCTCTCTCGGCCCGTCATCAAAGACATGTCCCTGGTGCGCTCCGCACTTTTTACAGACCACTTCTGTTCGTCTCATGAAGAACGAATTGTCTTCATGCAATTCAACGTGTTCCCGGTCTGTTGGCCTGTCAAAGCTCGGCCATCCGGTGCCTGAGTCAAACTTGGTCTCCTAGGAGAAGAGCGGTTGCCCTTCTTCACGATTGAAAGGCTTCGCTTATTTCGCAGTAGATCTCAACGGAATTGCGAATTTTTGCTGGCAGGGGTCCCGGTAGCGGAAGCACTAAAACCAACGTTACGGGATGCTATGGGAGTTTCGCTCCCATCTCCCCAACAACTTCTCAAGTATGTTAGAGCTTAGCAAGCAAGATAAGGGAGAACGTGCTTCAATTATCACGTGGCAGTATCTTCGTAGTGGTGAGCCCTGAAATTACTTCTTTGCTTCCACTCAGAAACCCTCACGAGGGGACTGAGAAAGGGGTAGTGAATTGCAATCAATCGATAACATACGCATCTGCTCGCATTTCCTCTACTCTATCACTTTATTCTTCGATTTACAATTGCATTTAAATATCGTAAGCAAAAAGGAAAAAAGGATAGACATTGAGGTACAAATATGATAAGCTTATTCAATGGAATCCCTTGATTTTTACACTCATTAACATGTCGGCTTGCTCTCTACTCATATCCGCTTATAGAGTTATCACAACAATCAGCACGAATTCAAAGAATTTCATACGAGAAAAGTTCACATGTCTGGCGTTTTACTAGTGATTAAGGGGGATTTGATAGCACTTCCGCTCGTCAGTTTGTAGTCCAGGTTCTGATAAACTGCATCTTCATGCACATGATGAAGCGTCTCACAGCCTAAACACACGAACTTCATTACACCCTACCCAGAAAGGGAGTGGGCACCTTATGAAAACCTGTCCCTTCTGTCAATCAGAAACACCAGACGATACAATATTCTGTGGACAGTGTGGGCGAAGTTTGTTCAACCCTGAGGAAACCTTCACCGACAGCAATGTTACTCGCATTTCTGGTTTGCATTCTCCAGCTGGCACAGGAACCCTTATAGGTGACCCCCCCCCCTTTAAGCGAGAGTTACCTACCCCAACAATCGTCTGTCTCTCCTGTAATGTGGACAATCCTCAACATGCCATTTTCTGTCGAAACTGCGGCGTGCTACTAGAGGGGGGATGGGGAGTACGTGCCCCAACGTCAGATATGTCACAGCCTAGCTGGCCATTCCCCGGACCGTTCGTAAGCGAAGGGCAAGCGGCTGCTGGGCATGCGCCAATGGTGCATGGAACTCCGCCAGTGGAACACGTTCCACTGGTAGAGGGAACGCCATCAGCCTCCGCTGGCACGCCAGCAAGCCAGACTTTCGGTCAGGGTCCTCCATCAGTTGGACAGCGTTTCGCTCCCAGGCCGACTCCTTCTAGTCCAGCTTCCAGGCCGACTCTTGTCTCTGGTAGGCAAAGGCCACCATACGGCTACAAGCGTCGTACAGTCTTGGTTGGCCTGGCGGCGACAGTAGTGGCGTTGGTAGTGGGTAGTGAGGTTGCATTCTCGGCACTCTTCAGGAAACAGCCCTCCACTCCGTCCAATCCTGTTGGGCCACCTCCGACGACCACCAGCATCACCCCACATCCGACTAATCCGTCCAATCCTTCTGGTGTCCCCCCAGCGCCCACCAGTACTACGACCAGAACCACGCCGCCTCCGAGGACGACCACCACGCCGCCTCCGAGGACGACCACCACGCCGCCTCCGAGGACGACCACCACGCCGCCTCCGAGGACGACCACCACGCCGCCTCCGAGGACGACCACCACGCCGCCTCCGAGGACGACCACCACGCCGCCCCCGACCACCACGCCGCCCCCGACCACCACGCCACCCCCGACCACCACGCCACCCCCGACCACCACGCCACCCCCGACCACCACGCCGCCCCCGACCACCACGCCACCCCCGACCACCACGCCGCCCCCGACCACCACGCCACCCCCGACCACCACGCCACCCCCGACCACCACGCCACCCCCGACCACCACGCCACCCCCGACCACCACGCCACCCCCGACCACCACTATCGGGCCGCAAATCGGCACCCATTTCACGGCTGCCGCTCTGAGTATGGCAATGGCAACGACCTTGCCAAGACGAGCAGAGAGGGAGATTGAACTGACGATCGGGATGGCAACCTATAACGACTTCGACGGAGTCTACTTTACCTTACAGGCCTTGCGGCTCTATCAGGACCTGGAACATACCGAACTGCTCGTGATCGATAGTTACGGGTGCCCGGAGACACAAAACCTGGTAGAAGGCTGGCTCAACGCTCGCTATATCCTGGACAAGGATGCCCTTGGAACAGCTGCTCCAAGAGATCGCGTGTTCAGAGAAGCACGAGGCAAGGCTGTGTTATGTTGTGATTGCCATGTGTTATTTGCTCCAGGAGTCATCGCCCAGTTAAAACAATTTTACCGCGAGTATCCTGCGTGTCAGGATCTGCTCCAGGGCCCCTTGCTCTACGACGATGGGAACCTGATCGCTACTCATTTCGATCCGTGTTGGAGAGAGCAAATGTGGGGCACGTGGGCAAGTGACCCAAGAGGGCAGGATCCCAAGGGTGAACCCTTCGAGATCCCCATGCAAGGGTTGGGTGCTTTCAGTTGTCTGAAGCAGGCCTGGCTCGGCTTTCACCCTGGATTTCGGGGATTTGGTGGCGAAGAAGGGTACATACATGAAAAGTTCCGGCAGGCTGGTAGACGATGTCTGTGTCTGCCCTGGTTCCGCTGGATGCATCGTTTTAGCCGACCATCTGGTGTGAGGTATCCAGTCAGGGTACAAGACAAACTGCGCAATTATGTGATCGGACATGCAGAGCTTGGGCTGGATCTCGTCCCGGTGTTTGAGCATTTTACCCACTACCTGCCTCAGGATCAAGTGATTGCCATTACAGAACAGGCGCTTGGAAGACCATGGATGGCGAATCCTGAAACGACTTTTCCTTTCGGGGCCGCATTCTCAGTTTCTTCCATCCGGTAACAAAACAGTCGGCGGTAGTGGGGTCTCCTTAGGGCTGCTTTCCTCAAAGGCGATACCAAAAGAGACGATGTAACTAGCGTCGTGATTTGAGAGGCCTACCCAGATCCACGGTTTGGCGCGGCGGTTGAGTTACACTGTAGCCACTTGCGATCACCATCTCGGCGGGAGCATGATGGCTCCTGGAGAGGCGAGCGAACCTGGCGCTCTTCCTGTACATCCTGCGCTGCTCGAGCTTGGAAGCGTTTGGGATGGTTCTGCTGCTTCCTCGGTGCCTTTCTTTTCTTTATAAGAAACTTAGCAGATCGTTACATCTATGTCTAGATACGTATCACATACTTTGGAGCAACAGCCTGGCTTTGCTCATACAAACAAGTTGACACTAGCTCTACAAGAAGGCAAAATGAGCGAGGCTGCTTGATGGTGCACCATAACGAGTATGCTGCAACTCTACCATTGAAGTCTAGTCAACAGTGGAGAGGAGGGGAAGGATTCTTCTCGTTTCTGACGGAACGGAGATCCTGCAGACAATAGCCATGAAGGTGAGTTGTATTTGTCCCACATATAATAGGCCAATACGCTCTCAGTGGCTGCTCGAGGAGGTGATTGAATCGTTCTTGAGGCAGGATTATGCCGACAAGGAACTGCTCGTGTTGAATGATTGCCCTGGCCAGGAGTTGATCTGTGACGCCCCAGATGTTTTTGTGATCAATTTTCCCAGACGTTTCCGCACCCTTGGAGAAAAACTCAATGCGGGAATTGCTCTTGCTCAAGGGAGTATCATAGCCCCCTGGAATGACGATGATATTATGCTTCCCTGGCGTCTCTCCAAGAGTCTCGAGCGACTCGCAGACGCTGGCTATTATAATCCACAGGTCTATTGGTTTCTGGATCCGGCGGGCCTGCATAACGACCATCAAATGGGCGTTGGCCACAACTGCTCGATGTTTACCCGTTCTGCCTTCGATATGGTGGATGGGTATCCCCATACAAGTGAGGGTGAAGATCTAATCATTGATTGTCGCCTGAAGACTCATCCAGACGTGAAACTAGCCAGCCCCTCTGGCTTACGGATCGATGAGTGGTTCTATATTTACCGATGGGGTGTCAGTCCCGTGCATCTCTCAAGCAGACAGCCAATCGAGGAATGGTACCAACGAATTGGTGAGATGCCTGTAGAACAGGGACAGTATTTTCTCAGGCCCCATTGGAAGGAAGACTATGTGAGGAGCACGAGAAATGCATTAGGCATCTCGTCGGATCCAGCTTGACGCTTCTCTAGTCAAGAGGGAGTTGAGTTTGTCGCGATGCTCCCCAAGACACATTCCGGCAAAATCATGCGTCGTGTACTCAAGGCTCGCGAGATGGGCATTGATCCGGGTGATCTGACCACTA
Source organism: uncultured Chloroflexia bacterium (assembly GCA_963702765.1). Taxonomy (GTDB): domain Bacteria; phylum Chloroflexota; class Ktedonobacteria; order Ktedonobacterales; family Ktedonobacteraceae; genus DATMNR01. The sequence continues at coordinate 5,408 of CAVPEB010000029.1, read as the reverse complement.
TCGAAGCATAGATGATCGAAGATCACCTTCAGGCATAACAATCGAGGCACGCATGCGGCTAAAGCTAGCCTTGTTACGGTGCAGGCTGCAACCCCACTGTTCACCGAAAATTGTGGTGTTTAGAAAAGGAGAAGCTTCACAGCCTTGATTGAGGTTGATAATGCCCTTGGACATGATGGATAATTCGATCAAACCCCTGCGAACGCATTTCGGGCTGATTTTCTCCTCGTTCGGCCGCACTATAATATCCTCCATCCTTCAGGTCCGCGCGTCTGAACCTGCTCTCACCTGCACTAAGCCGCCTATCACTATTTCGCGGGTGTCTTCTCACTTCATTCACGCTCAAATTATGCCGAATTATCCACCGCCAAGAGGGGCAGTACCCCTGGGGTACAGAGCACTCCGTGCATGAGGGGACTTCGACCGCATCCACCTAGTCTCGTTGGTGAGCCATGGAAGCCCAAATACAACACGATATGGGATCTGGTGTTTCCAAATGCCAGGAGATTGCCCAATACAGTAACCCCTCGGCCTCCGCGTCTACTGCCCGGCACTACGCCCCTGGTGGATCACTGCCATCATGGCGGGTACTGCGGTGACCTTGACACGCGCACGCCCTTGCCCAGCGCCGCTAGCAATCTCCTACTGATCCAGAATCTTCCAATCCTGATACGTCACATAATCGATGCCTCGCTCACGCAAGTATGCCACAACCCACGACAGGTCACGCAGCTCGTCGCGGATTCCCTGTAACGTTGGCACATCGGCCAGCATCGCTTCGACTGTGGCTGCCGAGTGCGGCTTGTTATTTCCGATCAAAGCGGTAGGGCCGCGCTTGGCCCACCCGACTATTTCCACAGGCGAGGCCAGGAAGCGCATGGTTATGCGGCGAGGAGCAGTATGCTCCGTGCGAGTGGCATACTCATGCAGGCACTCCAGGTTCGCCTTGGCTGTGCGATCTGCTTCTATGTCAACCAGGCTGGCCGGATCAAGTTCGATGTTGTGAGGATCGACGACCACATCCACCCCTTCAAGCTTCCCCAGTTCTTTGATCTCTGGGGCTGTAAATGCGGCTTGCGCTGCACCACGCCGCCCCAGTACCACCACCTCGCGGATCTTGCTCTGGCGCAGCTTCTCCAGCGCATGGTCGGCGATATCGGTTTTCAGCAAGGTATCCGGGGACAGGACCAGCAGGCGTGTCACATCCATCGCGACGTTGCCGTTGCCGACCACGATGGCCCACTCACAGGAGAGGTCGATGGGCAGATCGCAATAGTCAGGGTGCCCGTTATACCAGCCAACAAACGAGAGGGCCGGAAAAGTATTGGGCAAATCTTCACCCGGGATGCCCATCCTTCGATCAGCCTGGGCGCCAACCGCGTAGATGATCTGATCGTAGAACTGCTTGAGCTCTTGATGATAGATATCAACACCATAGGTGACGTTCCCCTAGAAACGGACGCGTGGATCCGCAAGGATTTTATCAAAGACGCGGACCACCGCCTTGATGGACTGGTGATCGGGTGCAACACCGTCACGGACCAATCCGAAAGGGGTGGGGAAGCGATTGAACAAATCAATGGTCAGGACAAGATCGCGCTGCTTGAGAAGCGTTTCGGCGGCATAAAATCCGGCTGGGCCGGCACCAATGATAGCAATACGAAGTGACCGGGCCGAAGTTGCAAGTTGTTCCATTATATCTCTCCCTTCAAGAGGCTGGAGCCTCCATCCAGAGCGACCCCCTTTGTATCATGAGGAGCCAACCCTGCTCATTTTTGGAACCTGTTTGAACGTAAAGTAGGGCAGGAATTTCACATGTGCATCACAAGCGTATGACATTTCCTCACAATTCTCACATAGTCTTATTACGGTATCACTTAACCGATAACAATTAACGAACGCAGCGCCCGGTAGGTCAAATACATGCCCTGACAATCCATGTAGAATAGACTCATTATGCCCAGCGGATAAACCCCATATCGTTCTTGCCAACGAGTGCGGGATGCGAGGGCAGGACGCGCACTCCATAGCCCATACTGCCAGTCTCGGAAGGTTGCAGGTGGACATCGTAGCGGAATGAACCATCCAATTCACGCTTGGTGTAGGACATGGGCAGGGCACGTTGGGGAACAACAATTTCCTCGTCCGCTTGACCAAAGACCAACTCAACTGAGAGGTCTTCGGCCTTCAGCCCATCTGCACGCACCCAGGCATGGATATCTACTCCCTCGCCAAGGCTCAGTTGTCCATCCCGACGCCCTTCTACAGTGATCTCCAGGCTTGGCCAACTCCGCCTGATGTGCTCCTTCCAGGTAGCCAGGACGCGTGCGCGCTCGTAATGATCTTGCTCAACCTGAATACCCTCGCGAATCTCAGGTACGTAGAAGCGCGTCGTGTACTCCTTGACCATACGACGCATACTGAATGCGGGCGCGCACGTACGGATGGCCTCCTTCATCATCGCAATCCAGCTGTGCGGGATGCCATCGGGTCCACGATCATAGTAGGTGGGAATAATCTCTTCTTCGAGCAATTGATACAGGGAGAGACTATCAGCTTCGGCCTGTAGCTCTGGATCGTGATATTCGCGCTCTTCACCAATGGCCCAGCCATTGTTCCCATTGTACCCCTCAGCCCACCAGCCATCGAGAATACTACAATTTGGCAGTCCGTTCAGTGCTGCTTTTTGCCCGCTGGTTCCGCTGGCCTCGTATGGTCGGATAGGCGTGTTCAGCCAGAGATCGGTACCGGAGACCAGGTAGCGGGCCATTTCAGCGTCGTAGTTTTCCAGAAAAACCACCTTGCCCCGATAGGTATCACTGCGCGACAACTGATAGACCTGCTGGATCAGTGCTTTGCCTGGATTGTCGGCAGGGTGAGCCTTGCCCGCAAAGACGATCTGCACTGGACGTTGAGGGTTGTTGAGCAGGCGCTGTAATCGTTCGGCGTTGCGGAAGATCAGCGTTGCACGCTTATAGGTGGCAAAGCGGCGGGCAAAGCCAATGATGAAGGCATTGGGATCGAGCATGCTCTCGAATTCGTGCAACTGGACAGAGCCCTCACCCAGGCGCAGATGATGCCGCTTCAAGCGACGGCGCGAATAGTCGATCAGTGCCTCTTTTCGTAGCAGGTGGGTCTTCCAGAGTTCTTCATCTGGAATCTGATCGAGGCGATTCCAGAACTCAGGATCATCGACATACTTTCCCCACTCTTTGTCGAGATAGCGCCCGAACAGTGCGTTCATTTCGGGAGCAATCCAGGTGAAGGTATGCACGCCGTTGGTGATATATGCGATTGGTACGTCGTCAACATCAAAACCCGGCCATAAGAATTGCCACATCTTACGTGAGACCCCTCCATGTAGTGCGCTGACGCCATTATGCCGACCAGTCAAGCGTAGCGCAAGCACAGTCATACCGAAGGTGGGGCCCCAACCGCGATCCTCACGGGCGATATCCAGAAACTGCTCGCGTGTCAGTCCCAGTTGCCCCCAGTACGAGCCAAAATACGTATCAATCAGGTCGTAACTGAACGCATCATTGCCTGCTGGCACAGGAGTATGTGTGGTGAAGAGTGAGTTGGCTGCCACAGCTTCACGCGCCTCATTGAAGCTCAGACCCGTGGCAACCAACTCCCTGCATCGCTCCAGATTCAGGAACGCTGCATGGCCCTCGTTTAAGTGCCAGGCAGCAGGCGAGATACCCAGCGCCCGCAGTGCTCGTACACCGCCGATGCCCAGCACAATCTCTTGCAAAATACGTATCTCGCTATCTCCGCTATACAAACGCGCTGAAAGTTCGCGATCAGGTGGAGCATTCGGCTCGACGTCTGTATCCATCAAGTACAATGGAACGCGTCCTACCTGTACTTTCCAGACCTTTGCATGGATGCGCCTTCCTGGCAGTTCGAGGCTGATCATGACCTCGACTCCATCTGGATCAGTGGCCGGAAGAGCGGGCACCTCGGAGAAGTGCAGCTTGTCATAAAATGCTTCTTGCACCCCATCACGCGTGATATGCTGGCGGAAATAGCCTTGGGGATACAAAAATCCCACACCGACAAATGGCAAGCCAAGATCACTCGCTTCTTTGCAGTGATCCCCGGAAAGAATCCCCAGACCACCGGAATAAATAGGGAGAGATTCATGCAAACCAAATTCTGCTGAGAAATACGCAATGACCCGCCGGGTCAGTTCCGGGTAGGTGCGTGTGAACCAGGTATCCTCCGAGCCCGGCTGCATGTAGTAATCGAAGTCGCGCAGGACGCTATCGTAGGCTTGCAGGTAGTCATCCTGCCGTGCAGCTTCTTCGAGACGTTTTGGCAGTACCTCGCTCAGGAATTGCACGGGATTATGCCCCACATGGTCCCATACATCGGGATCAAGAGTACGGTAGAGCGCACGAGCTTCGGGACGCCAGCTCCACCACAAATTGTAGGCAAGCTCATACAATCGGCTAATGCGAGCAGGCATGATGGGGAAGACCGTCATGCGGCCAAGAACTTTCATGGGGATAGGCTTCCTTTCTTCTGGAGAGGGCACAATGTGGATTGCCTCTCCTTATCGCTTATTCTTTCTCTAGTGATCATCGTGCATGATCCTTGTGTCATTGGAGTTCTGGAAAGTTATGCCTACAAGGAGCATCGTGATGCCCCACAACTATCGACAACAGGTATTCTCAAAGGATTGCCTCTCTCCAGGTCAATGCCTGGGTGTATTTACCCTTCGTGATGGCAGGACAGGCATACGGATGAGTGTATCCAGCCGGTCTTTTGGGGCCGACAGGAAGAGGCTTGGATGAGGGTAGCGTCCAAGCGTTCTTGTAGCCCGTACCGCTGCTCCTGTTCCAATTAGCAGGCCACTAGACAGGAACTTGCGTGGCGTTAGCCCCCGTCGAAAGAACGGGGATTCCTGACATCTCATCAGAGGTGAGTGGAGTTCCGACTGAATGACGCACTACGTTTCCATGCCAGGGATACAACGAGTGGCTTTCCAAAGGGTATTTTACCACATCAACTTCTCTGATTTCGTCGGGTCATTGCGCTGGCAAAGTCCCAAATTTCTGTTTTCGACAGTTGAAAGAAAGGATGTAGCAAGGGTGTCCCTTATCACAGAAGCTAGGCGTCATGAGCATCCTGTAAGATGACGTGGTAGCCTGGCTGAGACACTTCTTCCCTACACAACATGACCATCTGAAGCATCCTAAAAACATACAAAAGACGAAAACAGGGGAACAATTAAGGACCCATCATTGTTCTCAATGATAGATAGGTGATGACCCCTAACACAATCATCCGGTCAACACCTGAGTTGAATGTAACATCCTGCCTGCAGTCAAGTCTATGAAGTGCATCGTAATCATCCCTTGAGATCTTCAACTCACTGCACGCAAAACCTTTTATTCAATTGA
>CAVPEB010000028.1:0-75712 GCA_963702765.1 uncultured Chloroflexia bacterium | reverse complement strand
ACCAGGGCTGTACCCAGCGAAGCGCCGAGGTTCAAGGCTGTGTTTTGCAGTCCACCAACCTCGGAACTATCTTTATCGGGAACCGCTGACACTGTCACAGCTCCAAGCTGCGATGCGAGCGCGCCGGATCCCAAACCCATGATCAAGAGCGGGACGGTGACGACAGAGGCAGTCGCATCCGCGTTTAGTAGAGCGATCAATAGGACAGTAGCGACCAGAAGCAGGAGAAGGCCTATGCGCACCACGCGCCGTGGCGAGGCCTTTGGCCAGAGCCTCGGTACCCCGATCGCCGAGGCCAGCAGCGCGAGCGATAGTGGTATGAGCCGGATCCCAGTCTGGAGCGCCGATAACTCGAGCACAATTGAAAGGTACAACGGGATAGTGAAAAAGATGCCAGCCTGGATAAAGAACTGGAAGAGGAACATCGTCAGTCCACTGACGAGTTGTCAATTCCGGAACATCGACGGGCGAACAAGTGGCTCCTTACCCTCTTCCTCCAGATGCCGCTCCCAGGAAAACAACCCCCACAGGATGAGAAGTCCAGCCAGGATCAGCCACGCCACCAGCGATAGCCCGAAGATCGACGGCGCATCTTGCTTTGGTATGATCCATCCCCAGACACTCGAACGCAAGACTCCGAAGACAGCCAATCCCAGTCCAAGGACGGAGAGGATAGAGCCAACATAGTCGAGGCGATGTTTCTCGGTCGATGGAGCATCCTGGATGCGGCGGGACAGTACGAGGATCACGAGGACGATAATCACTTCTCCTACGAAGACGTATCGCCAGGATGCAAAGGTCGTGAAGGCCCCACCGATCAAAGGCCCAACAGCAACGGCTATCGCACCTGCTGCCGCAATCGTACCATACGTACTCGAGCGGCGTTGCGGCGCGAAATTGATAGCGACCAGGGCCACAACAGCGGGCATGATCAGCGCAGCGCCAATGCCTTCCAGGAACGACCATCCCAGTATCAGAATGCCAAGGTTTGGCGCAAGAGCTGTTGTGAGCGATCCGGCTGCGTAGATCACGCAGCCGATGGAGAAAGCGCGTCGACGTCCGATAATGGCTCCAATCTTGCCACCTGTGAGCATCAGGGTCGCCATCACAAGCGTGTAGAACGTGATAGCAGTCTGGATCCCGGTAACCGTCGTGCCTACGTCTTTCGCGACCGTCGCGATCGACACATTCATGACTGAACTGTCCAGGGTCATGAGAAACTGAGCTGAAGCAAGCGTTAACAGGACGAGACCCGCGCCTTTAGCAGCAACCTCCTCTGGCTTCTGTTGTGTAACCATGGTTTGCTCTCCTTTATCTGGCTCTTTTCCATTAAATATAGTGAAAAAGCAGCACGCCCCGTGGGGTGTACTGCTCTTTTTTCCTAATATTCCACTTGAGGTTGCGACCATGTTACCAGATATAGTGTTCTAATTCAACAATTCAAGCGCCTCAGGCGTTAGGTAGTATCAGGTGTTAGATACTCCTTCCTGGTTAGCTAGCAGCGCATCGACGCTAGATTTCAGGACAGGAAGGTCTTGTTGTACCACCTCCCATATAATGTCTGTATCTACTCCGAAATAGATGTAAATCAGAACATTCCGCATTCTACTGATTTGTTGCCAAGGTACTTCTGGATGACTATTTTTGAATTCTTGCGGAATAGAACGAGCAGCTTCACCAATAATCTCAAGATGGTGGATGACCCAAATTCGCACCAATTCATTCTGATCAAATGACTGACGTCCTGAATCAGTATATTTTGTAATTTGTTTGATAGCTTCCTGGATATCACGCAATCGCTCGGAAACATCTCTCATAAGGCTACTGCTTCTTTTAGCACCCTCTCACGGATACGGTCGCGCAATCCCTTTTCTGTCACCACATCCACTTTACAGCCAAGTATTTCTTCAAGATCTATCAAAAAGCCGCAGAGGTCTAAGAGACTACGTCCAGGTTCCATATTTACCAGAAGGTCAATATCACTTTCTGAGTCGGCTTCACCTCGCGCCACTGAACCAAAGATACGCACATTGTAAGCGCCATACCTGGCTGCGATACGCAAGATGTCATCACGTTTTGTGTGCAAGAGTTCCTCATGGGATATCATTGTAATCCCCTTGCTTTTTCAACTGCGGTTTCAATTTACGTAGACCATGTTAATATCTACTCAAAACTGGGGCTTAGTGACTACTCCACCAAGGGTGACGCAAGCGTCCCCATCCAACTCCACACCACCCCCGCCCCTACGCGACCATACAGCATTCTACCACAAATCAAGCATATTTTGATCTATTTACACCTCTATCTCCATCCTCAACAATGCAGATGAGAGCGACTTCCCAAGCGCATCGCTCCTTATCGAACGTGATGCACCACCATTTAATGCGCCATGCATCACAAAATTGAGAGCCAGTACATTAGGGACTTCATAACGCTCTACTTTGCCAGTGACAATGCCCTCAAAATGCGCTCGCACTCGCTCTGCTGTTACTTCTCGGACAAGGAGATCATATGTTGTTCGGTCAGGAGCAAAGAGAGCGATATTGGCGATATCGCCTTTGTCGCCGGATCGGGCATGGGCTAAATCAACGAGCTGCTTCTTCATGATTCCTCTACACTTACCCTTATGTACTCTTCGATTACGGACCGGGGTGCAAGGGTTGGCCAGATACCGAGCAGGCCTCGCGGTTCGATCATGCCGCCTGCACCTCCGATGAAAGGCGGGCCACTGAGTGCCAATGGGGGAAATAATCGACCCAATTTAGCCGCTTCCTTTTTATCTGCACAGCGCACAGCAATACGTAAATACACCTCGTTCAGATCTTTGGTATGCATCGAGTCAGCCAGTGGACCGTGAATAGAGTTAAATCCCATATACTCGACAACGATCTCTTGCGTTTTCAGTCCAGCTTCGATCATTTGTTGTTGAATAATCTCCGCGGCAGACTGTGCTTTGGCAAGCGCATCAGGCCAGGCATAGCCAAGCATAGCCTGTCCCATAACACCATCCTCATACCCAGCAACAATTTTGAGCATTTCGGGCGCGGGTCGCCCGGTCGCACCGGTTACTCTCACTTCGTCAGGCGCTATCTCGTCCATAATCACAGTGGTCATATCTACATCGACATCAGGGGTCAAATAGTGGTGCGGGTCATGCACTTCGTAGAGCAATTGCTCGCGCAAGGTATCAAAGTTGACACGCCCTCCAGTTCCAGGCGCTTTGCTGATCACAGCATCGCCATTCTCCCATACTTCGGCAATGGGATAACCAATGTGAGCAAGATCGGGTATAGAACGCCAATCTCCGCCAAAGTTTCCTCCCGTCGCCTGACCGCTACATTCCAGGAGATGCCCAATAACGATGCCCTGCGCCAGTTTATCCCAGTCATCCCAATGCCAGACAAGTTCATGTATCATAGGAGCGAGGAAAAGGGCGGCATCTGCGACACGGCCTGTCAGTACAATATCGGCTCCAGCATCTAATGCTTCAACCAGCGGGCGCGCTCCTAGATAGGCACTGGCAAATAGCAGCCGATTACGTACAGTGGCAATATCGGCTCCTGTATCCATATGGGCAAGGGAGACGCCTACATCTCGCAATTCATCGAGACGCTCGAGCACTAAATCACCCAGTACAACTCCCACTTTGAGCTTGATACCAAATCTTTTTAAGGTGGCTAGCAACACCTCGCGCGCAGCCATGGGATTCAACCCTCCAGCATTGAGGATAAATTTAACACCTCGCGGGATGGCAAGAGGAAGTAAATCGAGCAGCATAGGTGCAAAGTCGCGTGTGTAGCCAAGGTTCGGGTCGCGTTGACGATCTTTTTGGAGTATTGCCAACGTCAATTCGGCCAGATGGTCGGAGGCGACATATTGTACATTGCCGCGCTCTATACTGGCCTTGATTGGTCGCCAGGAGTCTCCATAAAAGCCGAGTCCTCCGGCTATACGAACAGATTTCATGCTTTACGTACCTCATTCCGATCAACTCTATTGCTACTGGCTACGAGATACTTCGCTACGCTCAGTATGACAAGTGTAGGGTACTCAGTTCGACGAGTGTGTGGTACTACTTTGTTGTCACTCTGAGCACAACTCCTGGGGCTACGAGATACTTCGACAAGCGTGCTGTGCTCAGCACGACGAGTCTGATAACTACCTCATGTCTAGTAATTCTCGCGCAATCAGCAACTGGCGAATTTCGTTTGTGCCCGCGCCTATCTCACCAAGCTTGGCATTTCTCCACATCTTTTCAACCTCAAAGTCTGTGAGATACCCCCAGCCGCCGTGAATTTGTAAGGCTTCATCTGCTGCTCGCATAGCGGCACGCGCAGTGAATAGAAGAGCGGCGGCGGCTTCCTTACTGACACGCTTGCCTTGCTGCGCCAGCCACATGCTTCGATGGGCCATTAAACGCGCCGCCTCCAGGTCAGTGTACATATCGGCCAGTTTGGCCTGAATAAGCTGGAAATTGGCAATCGGCTGCCCGAACTGTTCGCGCTCTTTGGAATATTTGAGCGATACTTCCAGGGCAGCTTCAAGACCGCCGACCATACTTACCGCGAAAAAGGCTCGCTCAAGGTCTAGCCCGCTCATAACAACTTTGAAGCCTTCGTTGACCTTGCCAAGTACATTCTCTTCCGGCACAAAAGCATCCTCGAAGACCAGTTCCCCTGTGGGAGAGCCATGCATACCCAGTTTCTCTAATTTGCGGGCAACATGGTAACCGGGCGTTTCGGTCTCAAAGATAAAGGCGGTGATACCACGGCTGCCAGCTTCTGGTTTTGTTTTGGCGTAGACAATGAGCAGATCTGCGATAGGACCGTTGGTGATAAAAACCTTCGTGCCGTTGAGCAGGTAACCAGCATCAACACTACGAGCTGTCATTTGAATACCCATGGCATCGGAACCTGCATTTGGTTCGGTCAGGCCCAAACCACCAATCATTTCGGCATTAGCGAGATCAGGCAAATACTTCTGTTTCTGCTGCTCTGTACCATTTCGGAGGATATTATGCGCGCAAAGATTGAGATGCGCTCCAAAGGACATAGAAATACCACTATTCGCGCGCCCTATAGCGCGAGCCACGAGCGCGGCCATGAGAAAATCACCCTCACTGCCACCATATTCTTCGGGAATGGCTATACCTGTATACCCTTGTTCCGCGAGACGTTTCCATATCCAAGCAGGGAAATCGTCGGTACGCTCGATTTCGGCATTATGGGGTCGTATCTCGTCTCGCGCAAAGTTAAATGCGCTTTCATAAGCAAGTTGGTGCTCCATTGGAAGTTCGAAGTCCATGGTATGGCTGTCCTTTCTGGTGGGTTAACAGCAGTTGATCTTATGGGTACTGAGACTCCTCCGCTTTCTCAGCGGGGGGTTCTTGCCAACGTACCACCGCTTCTACGCGATCATGGCGATAGCGTAGCTCTTGATGGTCGCTGGCAGGACTTTTAGGCAGACGCGCTCTGGCACGGGGCATACCCATGCTTTGGGGGAGAGCTTCCCCGCTTTCGCGCGTTGTACTACGTCCTCCATTGCTGCCTGCAAGCGCGTCTCCACACTCTCCCACGAAGCCGGGGCAATCGAGGGTACGAAAGTTCTCAGATCAAGATAGCAGGCAAGAAAAGCCGAATAAAGATCACGTTGCACGGGCCCTATGCCACACGCGCACTCGTGCCAGCGATCGGACAGCTTTTTCTTCGCGTAGCTATCGCAGCCATGACAGTATTGGGACAGCTTGGTGGAACGGGGAGGAACTTCATGTAGGATGCCGCCAGTTCTTGCAACCGTGCGCTTCAATAGCTCTATGAACATCCCTGGGGCATGCGCCCCCACGCTCTTGCCATACTGCTTCTGCCAGGCTTTGTAGGAAAGCTTTTCTGTCTTGATGGTATTTCCACAAGCCACCACTTCATGGACGAGGCGGCCATGCAGGCTCTTACGATGAGCGGCTAACCTGCGATCCTGACTGGAGAGGCGACGACGGGTCGCTTTGTATCCTCTACTATCCTTCCACCGCAATCGCCCCTTTTTGACGCGGCCCTTGTGGTCATAGTTCTGCGGGTTATTGGCGCGGCGTTGGCGATCTAATTTGCGCTCAAGGCGTCGTTTCTTGCGCTTGTCCGCTTTCAAATCGCTACAGAAGGAGAGCAAGCGTGCTTCACCCACTTCGGGCACAATGGCGATAGTGGACGGGCCCAAATCAAGGCCAACGGTAGCACACCCCACTTGGTACTTCGATTTCTGATAGGAAACGCCTTCCAGAGCCAATTGAGCATAATAGCGATAGCCTGCACTGTCAGCTCCTTGTGCTTGGGGGCTCGATGCATGACGACGAATGAGTCGCACATACTTGATAGGCTGATCCAAGCCATGTTTGATCACCGGATCATCCCAGTCAATGAGAGCAGCAAGCTGGTCATGCTGCCAGAGGAGAAAGCCCTGGTTCCCTTCTTCGGGAGGTTGAAGCACAAAACGCAGCCCTTGTTTGTTATTCTTGCCCTCCACACTGTCGAGACCACGACCACAGCTCTTAAAGCGTACCTTCCTCGCTTGCCCTAAACAGACTCGATTAGCCGCTTGGAAGGCACGGGTAGCGAGCTTTTGCGCGGTATTACTGTCGATGTGATCAGCAAGCCAGGCCTGTCTAGCACTCGTCGCATAGGCGTGGAGAGCATATTCAGAGAAGCCATATTCTTGTCTGAGGTGCGAAAAGAGAGCAATTCGTTCCTGTTTCTCTGTTTTCGGGATGTTGCATGCCTGTTGCCATCTTGGATCAGCCCGCATGAGCTTCAGCCGTTTCATGGCCTCACCCAGCAGCGCATTGTACAGGCAACGTGCCGCCTCAAAATGTGCTCGCAGATGCTTGGCTTGGTGCGCAGTAATTTGCAAAGGCAGTTCCAACAGGAACGTGGACGTTTTACTTTTTTTGCTCATACTCGTGCAACTGTTCTTGTGAGATGCCGAGCCGTTTCAACTCAGCATCCGCTAGACGATCAATCACCCTGACAATGCTCGTATCGGTGAGCGCAGCAATCACGCGTAACTTTTTCAGCGTCGTTTCCCAAAGGCGGGTAGTGCCCATTCTTCAAGTAACTGGTCACTCTTTTCCCTATTGCATGGTGAACAGGCTGCAACCACATTCTGTAAAGTTGTTCCTCCGCCTTTTGTTACGGGGATGAGGTGATCGAGACAAAGTTTCTCTTTGCCTACAAACCTGTTACAGTAGCAGCAAAATCCCTCTGATTTATTTAATATGTCTATCCATTGCTGTGCAGTAAGATCAGCGGTGCAGCCGTATTCCCTTGCTCGAATGTTCTGATAACGAACGACCCTTTCAGCCCGTACTATGAACAGTGCGATGGGTTCCGGCCTGTAACAAGAATCACATGTCTCAATAATGACATATTTCCTACGAATGAATTGTACAAATTCTGTTAGTGGTTTCATTTCCAGGCAAGAAGAACATCGTTTACTGATGATCATCTGTGCTCTTCCTCCTCTTCTCTGATTGTACAATGTATCCTTGCAGAGCCCAAACGATTTCACCGTTAAAAGAGCGTTGATGCTCATTTGCTAACTGCTTTAACTTGTTCACCACTCGCACGGGAACAAGTATTGTGATCTTCTGTTTGCCTTCTTCCTCTCTCATACTGGCATTTTACTGTATAAATGCCAGTATGTCAACATTTACTACATTCTTTCAAGTCCCATCTCCCCCATCCCAAACAAGGAAGGCCGCATTCCTCCCCTGTTTGAAAGACATGGGCTGCCTGTGGCCGATTTCTATGTACGTTGTGTGGAGGGATGATTACAAGAGGTTACGAGAGATCATAAGATCCATGACAGGCTTCTGATAATAAAGGTATACCACTATAGGTATGCTATATATATAATAAGTCACCATTGGGAAAACAAAGACGTTTTCAACCAGGGGAAACAGATAAAAGTGCTTTCATTACAAGAAGTTACGCGAGGAAATTGGCGTGCATCGCTTGAACTTACCGTCTTCGCTGAACAACAAAGGTTCATTGCGAATTACGTTCCTATCGCGGCCATTGCCCTGGCAAAGGCTTACATCCGCCCAGGTGGGCTTGTCTGGGTACCCTACGCATTCTATCACAACGACGATATGATAGGGTTTACAGAACTCGCATATGAACCAGGAAGTCTGGAAAACTACTGGATATTCCACTTCTTTATCGATCATCGATATCAAGGGCAGGGATATGGGAAAGAAGGCCTTCGCATCTTCCTTCGATACATCAAGGAGCATCATCCCCAGTGCCAGGCTATTCAACTCACCGTCCATCCAGAAAATGCTCATGCTAAGCACCTCTATTCCAGAGCTGGATTTCTACCAACGGGGACTGAATTCAGTGATGAACCTGTCTATAAATTTCTATTCACACTTCAAGAGATATAAACAAATATTCGTTGGATGCTGATTTCTGCGGTATACAAGATTCATTTCAGCAAAACCTTGATCATCATTGGAAACATATTGATTTCTCATAGAGGAATGTAACCTTCTGTGTACTTTGTACGTGTGTCAAGTGAGGGTCTGAGGGAGAAAATAGAGGATTGACCTCTTTCCCTATGTCCTCAAAAGAGAGGTACGCGACTGATATCCTAACCAATGTCAATGGATAAACTAATCTCTATTGGAAGAAAACAGATTTACTTTGAAAGGAGCGTATACATACTATGACAACTACAAGTCAATACTCAACATTAATAGCTGTTTTTACAGGCCTTGATCAAGCGAATCAAGCCATCGATAATCTTCGTCATGCTGGATTTGGCTATGACCAGATCAGGTTAGTGGATAACGGAACGAACAGTTTTTTCGAGGACCTCAAGGGGTTGTTTACTGGTCACACAACTGCCGCTACAAATTCTGCTGACGATTGGATGAGAATAGGTGTGCCAGAGCAGGATGCTCATTTCTATCAAGGTGAGCTTGATTCAGGGCACAGTATCTTGCTTAGCAAAGCCATCAATAATCCAGAACAAGCTTTAAGCATTCTGCGTCAGAGTGGAGCATATGATATCGCATTTCGCATGCGAAATGCACAACCAACAATGACACAAGGAACCTACAATCCCAATACTCAACAAGGAGCTATCAATCCTAACGTTGTTTCAGGAGCTTATGATCCCAACGCCCAACCTGTTACCAACAATCCAAACGCTATTCCAGGGACAAATGATTACAATACTCAAGCGGGTACCTATGATACACAGCCTCAGCCGTATCCGGCTAACATCCAGGGCGAATAATAAGCCTGGCTGTAGTAAGCAGTGTATAGAAGTATTCTAAGAATTGCTCTGTTCTTTTTCCAATAAAAAGGGGGACTTATTGAGTCCCTCTTTTTATTTGGCAGTCCTACAAGCTTTTACTTTACAGTTTTCGAGGAGGGATCTCCACCCTGATAGGCGAAACGTGGGGTATAATGATGCACATTAACAAATTAATTCGTACATCGTAGCATCCACTGGATGCTGATAAAATAGGAGATGAATTAGATCGGAGAAGCAATGGAATTTAAGAACCAACCAGTATATTATGTTGTAATCTGCTTCACAAAATACTCTTCCTTTGAAGATGCAAAAACCAACGCTGCTGACGACATAGCCACTCACATAAAGCGTTCGCAAGAATTGCATGAGAAAGGTACGCTTTTGATGTCGGGAGCGTTCATTGATAAAAAAGATGAACCACTCAGTACAATGGCCATTTTAACTTCGCGTGAAGCCGCAGAAGAATATATTACGGGTGATCCGTTTGTTATAAAAGGGATGGTGAGTAACTGGTATATTCGTGAATGGGCGAATATGTTTGCTGCATAGAAAAAGTAGTGGTTCCAAGGGCTTTGCTGGCCCTTGGAACCACTACTCTCATCGCAACCAAATTTGGTTAGATGAGTTCGAGATAGCGCTGGCGATCCCAGTTGGTGACGGCTTTCTCGTATTCGCTGACTTCCCAGCGTCTCGTGGCTATATAATGCTCCACAAAGTCTGTGCCGAAATACTCTCGCGCCAGTTCACTCTGCTCGAACAGATCGGTGGCTGCTGTCAGGTTACGCGCTAACTGCTTGATATGCCCTGCCTCCAACGCTCTCGCGACCGTCTCCGCGTCGTAGGCGTTGCCATCCAGGCGCTGCGGCAACTCTAACTGGTGCTCGATGCCGTACAACCCACTGGCCAGGGTGGCGGCAAACACCAGGTAGAAGTTGGCATCTGCTCCCGGCACGCGGTTCTCGATGCGGATGGCGCCTCTGTTGACGTTGATGATGCGCACCGAACACGTGCGGTTATCCATGCCCCAGGTGGTGTTGAGCGGCGCCCACGTCCCTTCCACGTAGCGCTTGTACGAGTTGATCACCGGTGCGTACAACGCCATGCATTCCGGCAGTTTCTCGAGCACCCCTGCCAGAAACTGTCGCATGGTCTGCGACATGTGCCCCTCGGCTCCTTCGTCCCAGAACACGTTGCGCTCCCGGTTGCGGTCCCACAGGCTCAGATGCGAGTGCCCGCTGCTGCCGTCTTCCTGGTCGTTCCACTTGGCCATGAAGGAGGCGGTGAGTCCCAGTTGGTGGCAGATCTCTTTGACGCCGTTCTTGAAGAGCATGGTGTGGTCTCCCGCGCTGACGGCGTCGGCGTAGCGGATGTTCATTTCGTACATGCCTGGCCCATGCTCGCGGTTGTAGCCTTCGATTTCGATACCGCGGTCGCGCATCATGCGCGCGATACGCCCCAGCAGGTGCTCGTCGGCGCTCGATTGGCTGATCGAGTAGCAGTTGAACCCCGGGTTCAAGGGGGTCAGGGTGGGTCCAAAGTCTTTGTCGCGCAGGCTGACCATGGTCTCACGGAAAAAGCGAAACTCCAGTTCGGCGGCGGCCAGCGGCTCAAAGCCCAGGGTGCGTGCTCGTTCGACGACGCGCTGCAAGACGTAGCGCGGCGAGATGGTGACTCGCTCTCCATGCTCGCTCCACAGGTCGCAGATGGCGCTGGCGACGTGGTCTTCCCATGGCTCGACGGCAAATGTGGACAGGTCCGGTTTCATGACGATGTCGGCAAAGCCGCGTTCCCAGTTGCTGAACTTCAAGTTGGGCAAGACGACTTCTCCGATGTCCCAGCCAAAGAGCACGTCGCACTGGGCAAAGCCGTCCTCCAGGGAGTTCAGAAAGTGCCTGGCGGCAACCCGTTTGCCTCGGTACACGCCTTCGATGTCGGCGGCTCCAATCTTGACGTACTCCACTTTGCCTTCTTCGATCAGGCGGGTGATCTCTGCTAGCTCCATCTCCTCGATTATCCTTTCTAATGTGAGTTTTCTAACTCTGTCATTATTTGTTCTACATCTGCGATGGTTTTCAAATGAAGAACCTTTTCAGCCATATCCGCCAGTTCTTGAGATGACCATTGAGCAAGCGCTGCCCTAACTTGAGGTAGTGCAGTCGGGGTCATGCTCAATTCGTCTACGCCAAGTCCAAGCAGTAAAGGAGCCAGTCGAACATTACCAGCCATTTCACCGCAGACCGCTACCGGCTTGCCAGCACTCCTTCCAGCATCGGCCACCTCGTGAATCAGTCGCAACACAGCAGGTTGCATAGGATTGTAGATATTAGCAACACTGGCATTGGTGCGATCACAGGCCAGGGTATATTGTGTCAGGTCATTCGAGCCAATACTAAAGAAGTCAGCATATTCGGCAAGCTCCGAAGCCATTACCACTGCGGCAGGAACCTCGACCATAATACCGATAAGAACATCTGTAGGTAAGGCTACCTGTTGACTCTTCAGGCGATTATATACCCCGTCAAAGATTGACCGGGCTACCTGCAACTCCTCAACAGTGGTAATCATGGGGAACATGATATGCAGTTGCGTACCTGTTTCACCTGCAGCTAGTAGAAATGCAGCGAGTTGTTGCTCAAGTAATGCCCGGTGAGCCAGGTGTATGCGAATACCACGCAAGCCGAGCGCTGGATTCTCCTCAACCATCTGACCCAGAACACTGTCAAGAGCTGCCATTGGTTTATCAGCGCCCGCATCAAGTGTGCGAACGACGATTGGTTTCGACTGTGTTGTAGAATCACCATTGAAAGCACGAAATACCTTTGTATAGAGCTGGCGCTGTTCATTTTCGTCAGGAAGGGTTGTGGCTTTAGCGAAGAGAAACTCTGTGCGCAATAACCCTATGCCCTGAGCATTCCACTGCCGAGCTGCCTCAGCCTCGGCTTCACTACCAACGTTTGCCAATAGTTTTATGTGCCTGCCATTGAAGATGATAGGTGCCTGTTCCTTCTGAGCAGCAGCCTTCAGGGTGGCACGTTGCTGTTCTAGTTCGGCTATGCGCTTTACCAGTTGAGCGTGCATTTCCGGGGTCGGCTGATGATAAAGCAGACCATTGTCGGCATCAAGACCCAGTGCATCTCCAGAATGGATGACCTGTAATGCCGCTTCGTTCAAACCCGCAATTGCTGGAATGCCGAGCGCACGAGCTAAAATAGCCGCATGGGCAGTAGGCCCACCCTGGACAGTACAGATACCCAACACAAACTCTGGTCGCAGTTGAGCAGTATCTGAAGGTGTTAAATCCCTGGCTATCAGAATGACTGGTTGATGCAAGCTGCCCAAATCCTGCTTTGGAGCTAGACTATCAACTAATTTCTCGACAGCCCGACTAACAGCATCACGCATATCGACAGCACGGCCGGCTATGATGGGATCATCAATGCTTTCTAGCGTAGAGGCATAGCGTTCACCTGACTCGGCCAACGCCCCGGCCGCATCGATGTGTTTCGTTTCGATCTCCTGGAGAGTGGATTCACGTAAGGCTGGATCGCGTAACATTAACGCCTGGGCATCAAAGATGGCTGCCTGAGCCTGGCCAACGCTGCTTTCCAGACTCTGCGCCAACGAGTGTAGCTCATCCGCGGCGCTGGCAAGCGCTCCTCGCAAGCGTTCTTGCTCCGGGGCAACCTGATCCGAAGAGATAGAGTGCTGCTCTATCGCGCTAAGTGTGATAACACCTGAGGTATAGAGAAGTGCCGGACCGACTGCCACTCCAGCTGAGGTTGTAATACCGTGCCAGGGTTCTCCGGGTAGTTGTGTTTCTGTATGTGTATCGGACCGATAAATCGGCGGTGTGCCCGATAAATCGGCACCTACGGGCGATTCATAGAAGTTTACACGAACTAGCTCGCCGAGCGCTTCTATAGCCGCCTTTGCATCTTTTCCACTCGCACGAAGGTTAATCGAATCGCCTTGCCGCAGTCCAAGTGAGAGCACACCAGAGATACTGGTAGCATCGGTTTCTTTGCCACGTCCTGATGCTATGATGTTTGCTTCATAACTTGCAGCGGTCTGCACAAAGAGACTGGCTGGACGAGCATGCAAACCTGTGGGATTGGCTATGGTCAATTGAGCTGTTTGCTCTGAAGTTACCTCCGCTGGCGCTACAATCTCTAATAACTCATTCTCCACAGGGGTTAGCGGCTTGAGATTTTGAATCTCTTCAACGCTGGCCGTCTTTTCTGCTACCCGCCTCACCTGTGCCAATGAACGACCAAATGAGGCTTCAAGAGCGGCCGCAACGGCTCCTTCAACGAGAGGAGCGTATGTAAGGCGAACTCGATTACGTTGCTCTTCACTGAGCATCTCAAGCGCCATTTCAGCAGAGAGAACGGCACTTCCAAGGTCAAGTAAGACCAGCACCCCATCTGGACTATCGACAGATTCTATGGCCTCAAGAATTTTATCGGTGGAAGTGCCGATAATGTCATCAATCCCCCCACCAGCGGCCGCCATGGGCGTTTTGCCTTGCGTCATCTGCCCGGCAAGTTCTACAACGCCTGCTGCCAGTTGGGCGCTATGCGAAACAATAACTAACCCGACCGTCATATCACCCTATTCCTCTCAGGATTTCAGACGACAGGAACACAATTGCACTATTCCTATTTGCCTACACATGACTCTGCAAGACAGCGTAGAATGAGCGAGCTCGAAGTAGCGCCTGGATCTTGATGCCCTATACTACGCTCTCCCAGATAACTGGCTCGTCCTTTAGTAGCAAGTAGAGGAATAGTAGCTTTTGCACCCTCTTCAGCAGCAGTTGCAGCACGATCTGTGAGTTGCTCAAGAGTTGCGCCATCATTGAGAGCCTGCTTCGCAGCATTCAGAGCGGGTGTTAACGCATCAACCATGGTTTTTTCGCCTGGCTGAGCTTTCCCACGAGCAACAACACCACCTAAAAATGCTTCGAGCATGGCAACAATATCCGCAGATGCAAGCTCCTCTTTCCCTGCTACTGCGCCTGCTGCTCGTAAATATGCCGTCCCATAGAGTGGTCCAGCAGCGCCTCCTACCGTTGAAACTAATGTAGAGCCAACGGTTTTTAAACGTGTCGGAATATCCATTGTTGCCATTGTAGGGAATTTATCGCGGATCGCGCTGAAACCCCGATCCATATTAATACCATGATCAGCATCGCCAATGGCAGAATCAAGTTCGGTTAAATATGTGCGGTTTTCACGCAGCACATCAGCGGTGCGCTCTATCCAGCGCATGGTGTCCTCATTCGTCATCAATGTGGCATCCTCCAATACAAAATTGTTGTAGGGATATCCACCCGTTAGGGGAACAACGGATAACCATAAAGGCCCTCCAAACCACTCCTCACTTTGTTCTTTATCCAGCACTGCAACGACGCTGACGCGTCTAGTGCTACGCACTCAGCAGTGCTGCAAAGACTACCCTCGCCTTTACGGAAAGGCATTTCCCAAGCGATGTGAAACCCCTACAACAACTATACACTAAACTCGCGTTACATTACATGCCCCAGCGCAATCCAGGAGTAAGAACCGGCGCATCCCAGTACTTCGTTAGTTCGTCATCGAGGCGAACAAGAGTTATTGAGCAGCCCGCCATATCAAGAGAAGTAATATAGTTACCCACTAGCGAACGTGCGATGGTGATTTGTTTGCCATGCAAGAGGCGATTTAAGGCATCGTATACCACATAGAGTTCGATGAGAGGCGTACCCCCCATGCCATTGACCATTGCAAGAACCGATTCACCAGCCTTAAGGTCAAGATCTTCGACGATCGGAGTTGTGAGCATCTCAGTCACTTCGAGCGCGGAAGCAAGTTTGACTCGGTGGCGTCCTGGCTCTCCATGAATACCGATGCCGATCTCCATTTCGTCCTCGCCCAACTCAAAGGTAGGCTTTCCTGCTGCCGGGACAGTACATGATGTTAAGGCCATGCCCATACTACGTCCATGGTCATTGACTTTTCGAGCCATAGCAGCTACCTGAGACAGAGATGCCCCGGTCTCGGCAAACCCTCCAACAATTTTCTCCAGTAAGACGGTAACGCCGACACCTCGTCGACCCGCTGTATACAAGCTATCCTGCACAGCGACATCATCGTTGGTAACGACGCTTTCCACGTCGATGCCATCCGCCTGTGCTAATTCAGCCGCCATCTCAAAGTTCAATACGTCACCAGTATAATTCTTCACGATGTGCAGCACCCCAGCTCCACCATTGACTGCTTTTGTTGCTGCAAGCATCTGGTCTGGCACTGGCGAAGTAAAAACGGCTCCGGGGCAAGCGGCGTCCAGCATACCAAAGCCAACAAACCCGCCATGCATAGGCTCGTGGCCGCTACCACCACCAGAAATAATTCCTACTTTTCCTTGAACAGGAGCGTCCTTGCGTACAATTATTTGCTGCTCAAAATCTACGCGAATAAGATCAGAATGAGCAGCCAGCATGCCAGCAAGCGCCTCCTTGACGACATCTTCTGGCTTATTGATCAGCTTTTTCATGTTGTCTTTTACCCTTTCTTTGGTGGTATTGAAATGCTACCCATAACCTGTTCCTGTTCAACAGCAAGTTGCTGCATAACAGCGGAACGAAACGAATCGCTCATCAACTGCTGTTGCTCAGAGGACCAGTTATGCTCAATGGTCATAAGTGAAACAACATCATCGAGAGCGCCCAGACCTCGCTGGCGATCTTCCAGCATGATTGAAGTACGGCGTGCCAGCACATCATATGGCGTCATCGCCATCTCCTGGCGGCAGGCATAAATAACCTCTGCCCGAATAAATGGGAGGTCATCGATGAGGCGTCGACCCAACTCTGCATCGTCCTCAATCAGTTTTAATAGCCCAAGTGCCTCTGACCCATAATGTCTAAGGTGTTGAATAGTCTGTGGGTTGAGACCGAGAGCTAAGCCTTTGATTTCCACGTCGCGTTGCTTGGCAAGCCAGCCTGCGCTCCCTTGTAGAGGTAGATTCAGTGTAGGGTGAATCGGAGTTGAACCATCACGATTACTTAGCACATCTACCGTATCCTGTGCCATACGTCGATATGTTGTGAGTTTCCCTCCAACAATCGTTACTAAGCCTGACGGACTCTGCAATACAGCATGCGTACGCGAGAGCTTTGCTGTTGAACCTCCACCGCGTGAACTTAATAGCGGCCGATAACCGGCGTAAACACTAATGATATTGTCCTCGGTGAGTTGGACATTGAGATAACGTTTGAGATGGTTCAAAAGATACGAGATATCTTCCTGTGTGGCAGTTGGATGGTCAAGATCACCTGAACCAGTATCAGTAGTACCAAAGATCGCGCGTGATTCCCACGGAACAAGAAAGAGAATGCGCCTGTCATCGGTCTCTGGTAGAACAACGGCGTCATTGCCCAACTTGACATCTTCACACGAAAATACCAGGTGCACACCTTTACTTGGTTTTACCTGAACCTGTGGTTCATATCCAGCAAGCTCCTCAATATGCTCAGAAAAAACACCTGTGGCATTGACGATGTGCCGGGCACGTACCGTAATCTCCTGGTTTCCCATTTGATCGAGCACATGAGCGCCGGTTACTTTCCCATTTTCAGTAACAAACGAAGTCACTTCCGCATAGTTAGCTATGGTTGCCCCAAATTGAGCAGCAGTGCGAATAAGAGCTAGTGTGAGCCGGGCATCGTTTGTTTGCGCATCATAGTATATGAAACCTTCTTTTAGCTTTTCAGTCACAAGCGATGGGGCCAGCTCCATCACCTTATTGCGGCTCAAACGTCGATGCCTTTTCACACCCCGGCTACCCGCAAACATACCTGCCATGAGATCGTACATCCAAAGACCTATATCCATAATCAAACCAAGCCCAATACCGCCTGGAGTGGAAAACGGCAAGCCCACCGGATGCCGATCTCCCTCGTAAAGAGGCAAGACAAAACCTACTGGTTGTACGAGGTAAGGAGCGTTTCGCAGCAGAGTACCACGTTCTACTAAGGCTTCATGCACCAGGGCAAAGTCAAAATTAGGAAGGTAGCGGATGCCTCCATGGACGAGCTTGGTAGATTTGCTACTTGTGCCGCTGGCAAAGTCTATTTTCTCAACAAGCGCGACCTTGTAACCGCGAGCAACGGCATCCAGGGCAACACCAGCGCCTGTTACGCCGCCACCGATTACCAGCACATCATACTGCTCGTTTTCCAGGAGAGATAAGTTGTGCGTGCGCACCGATGAAGAGAGTGGTTGCATGATGGTTTGATCACGAAGATACGAACGTGCTAAATCAGGGACTTCATCCTATAGAATGCTCGTATCTTCGTCCTTTCATGTGATCGCGAATACGCCTACTATTCGGCAGATGACTCCCGTACAGACCTACCCGTTGTTTCAGTGGAGGGAGAGGCCTCCCGTACGGTTTCCCCTGTTGTCTCGGTATCGCCAGAGTGCCCCTAACATCCTCGCCGCCAATACCTTGCCGATGGTCCAATCGAAGATGAAGGCTCCAACGGCACCTCCTAACAGTGGCCCGACTATGGGGATCCAGAAGTAGTAATTGTGCTCAGATAAAGCTTTGCGCCACCGCTAAAAAGAGCAATCCAGAGACGCGGGCCAAAGTCGCGGGCGGGATTGATAGCATATCCGGTGTTGAGACCGAATGAAGCGCCAATCGCCACGATCAGTAAACCAATGATCAGGGGATTGAGGTTTCCCTGGACTGGCTGGTTTCGCGCATCAACGATGGCCAGGATCATGCCATACTAGCAGAGCGGTGCCGAGAAATTCGTCACCGAAGGCACCGAATGTTCCTACGAATGCTTTAGGGCTGGTGTAAAAAACTCCACCAACGGTCAGTGTTAACAGATCCCACCAGCTGATAGCATGCTTGACAGCGCCCCCTGGTAGACGAACCAGAGGATTCCACCAGCGACAAACGCTCCCAGAACCTGGGCCAGCCAGTAGGGAAGCACCTTGCCCCAGGGATGCCTGCCGGTTACAGCCAGCCCTAACGTGACGGCTGGATTGAGTGCGCACCGCTGATTGCTCCAGCAACGTAGATACCGAGCATAACGGCAAAACCCCATCCAAAGATAATAACCAGCCACTTAGTCGCGAATGGAGTCGCCGCCACGCACCTAATTTGACCAAAGAGGAAAACGGTCGCTACGCAGCCATCACCGAAGAGAATCAGGATCATCGGTGCCAAAGAACTCTCCGATCATTTCACCCAACGTACCTGACAAGGCAGAGGGTGCAGATACAGCTTGACTTGACATAGATTGTCACTCCTTTGCTGTTTTGGATAGATGACGGATAACCCGGAAGTTTGCCGTCTCGATCCCAAAAAATTGATAATAAGTCACACTATACGAGACGCACTACAAGGACGGGAGGGACGCACTGTAATGGATTTCCATCCTTGAGGGGAACGGCGGGCGACCATAAAGGCCCACCCAACCACTCCCCACCACTCTCTCGCCCCTACATAAAGGAATTTCCGTCAGAAGGATGGAGAGTCATTGAATATGTATCCCTCAATAGATCAGGCTTGCTCCCAGTGCATGGAGCGTTCCACGGCACGCTTCCAGCCAGCATAGAGTTTTTCGCGCTCATCTGAGCCCATCTTAGGCTCAAAGGTGCGGTCAATAGCCCAATGCTCTGCGACTTCAGCCTGGCTACTCCAGAAGCCAGTCGCCAGGCCAGCCAGATAGGCAGCACCCAGGGCTGTCGTTTCGGCAACCGTTGGCCTTTGCACCGGCACACCAAGAATATCGGCCTGGAATTGCATGAGCAGGTTATTGACGACCGAGCCACCATCGACACGTAACGTCTTCACAGGAACGCCACTATCAGCGGTCATCGCCTCCAGAACATCACGGGTCTGATAGCACATAGACTCAAGGGTTGCGCGAGCAATGTTGCCAGCCGTCGAGCCGCGTGTCAGGCCGACGATTGTGCCACGAGCATAGGGATCCCAGTAAGGAGCACCCAGGCCGACAAAGGCCGGGACGAAGTACACGCCACCATTATCAGGGACGGTCGCAGCTAGCGGCTCAACATCACCGCTGGTTTTGATGACCCCCAGGCTATCGCGCAACCACTGAACCGCTGCGCCAGTAATGAAGATGGCGCCTTCAAGACAATAGATGAGCGGGCCATTGCCTACACGCCAGCCAAGAGTAGTGAGGAGGCCGTTTTGCGAGGGAACACCTTTGGTACCCGTGTTCATGAGCATAAAGTTGCCGGTGCCGTAGGTATTCTTAGACATACCGACTTCAAAACATGCCTGTCCAAAGGTAGCGGCCTGCTGATCTCCCGCATCGCCAGCCAATTTGATCGCACCGCCAAAGAACTCTGGATCAGTCTCTCCGAAGACTCCACTAGACGCCATAACAGTGGGAAGCATAGAACGAGGCACGCCAAATTCTTTGAGAATGACATCATCCCATTCACCCTTATAGATGTTGTACATGAGGGTACGCGAGGCGTTGGAGGGATCTGTCGCATGGATTCGCCCTTTAGAGAGACGCCACATCAAAAAGGTGTCAATATTACCGAACAGTATTTCACCACGTTCCGCCCTTTCACGCACGCCTGCGACGTTATCAAGGATCCATTTGACCTTGGTGCCGGAGAAATAGGCGTCAGTTACCAGACCTGTACGCTCGCGAATTTCTTTGTCGAAGCCTTTCGCCTTCAGAGCATCGCAAATAGGAACGGTCAATCGGCTCTGCCAGACAATAGCGTTGAAAACAGGCTTGCCTGTATTCTTATCCCAAACAACTGTCGTTTCGCGCTGATTGGTGATGCCTATTGCTGCAATATCTGAGGCGGAAGCGCCTGCCTTCTTCATTGCCTCTTGAGCAACCGTTAATTGACTGGACCAGATTGCTTCTGGATCATGCTCGACCAGACCAGGTGATGGATAAATCTGCGGGAATTCTTGTTGTGCGGAAGCTACAATCAAGCCTTCGTGATTGAATACAATCGCTCGCGAACTCGTTGTGCCCTGGTCCAGAGCAAGTACATACTTTGCCATGAGAAACTCTCCTTCTGCTGTTTAATAAATACAAAGATGTTCCATTGAAGAGCACAGGTATCGATGCCTGTGCAGGAGCTTATATGGAAAAGCAACTGTCAGCAAGAATGCCTTTTCCTTTCCTCCTTTCACCCATTCATATTGAGGTATACGCTGGTTGTTACCTCACTTATTCTAATATGACGGTATTGCTAAGCCATAATATCTGTCCGAAGACACCATTTTGCGGCGCAAAGAGAAGGTCACCTTTTTACATATAAAGCTCAGATCTTGCAGTCGCGACCCGTAATGCACCAGCGTGAAGCACTGACTGAACTTGCTGAAAGGTCGAGATTAAACCAGATCCAATAAAAGGTAAAGGCAAAACTGTATGTGAAACGACGTATGGAATAACAAGCGCAGGTGATATATCGAGCAGATCAACATGGTGGTTATCTACCGATTCAAGGGCAGTTTCCAATCCAGTTGAGTCTACCGCAAATAGACGTTGAATTGTTTCCAGTTCAAAGCCTTTGCCTAGAGCTAAAATTCTTGGATTACTTGAGACAATACCTGCTAATATGTAATTGATGGGCGAGGAAACGAAGACCAGCACTATCAGGGTGAATACCATCAATATGATCGACATTGACATAGACAGCCAGATCGCGATCAAAGGCATGATCCAAAATCGGCCTGAGATCGAGTAAATTGCAATGACGCAACATTATAGTAGAAATTTGCGGGGCATTCAGGGCGCGTAAAAACTCAGTACGGTTTTCGATAACCGGTATGATTTTTTGCCGATCCGAGACACTGAGTAAAGACTTCGAAGACCGAGTGAGCATGCTGCACCTCACTGTAGCAGTAAAGATAACAAAGCCCTAAGCCCTTCATAACAAGGGTAGCTTAGGACTTCTCAATTCACTGTCCCTGGGCACATATGCAATTGTTTCTACTGGTCAACTTTGACTTTTGTGCACACCTTTGTGAAATACTGATAATGTGCAATGCATTTTTCAGAAGAAATAACTGCACAAAGGTGATTGGTCTGCTATAATGATAATACTTAGCATCTTATCGTTTGTCAAGTGGTGTTAACTCGATTGAAGGCACTTGAAAAGTGGTGAGATCGAGTGTGATTATGTTGTGACTTTACCTGTCTCTTCTCTTAATCTTACTCGTCTCACCTTTTCAATGTTCATGGTTCCTTATCTGCTAAGTTAGCATCACTTCTATGTATGTTGGTAATAGTTTCATGACCAAACAAGAATTTCTACGTTTAGCATCCCGGTTTCCAGTAGCTGCAGCTCTAAAGTCGAATGAAGAGATCGAGATTGCATTGAACTCTGATGCTTTATTGCTCTTTATGCTTAAAGGTGATGCTTTTCAACTTAAACCTTTTGTAGAGCAAGCCCATAAGAAGGGTAAGGGATTTGTAGTTCATGTGGACCTGGTGAGTGGTATTGGCAAAGATCGCGCAGGCATTCAATATCTTCATCAGATTGGTGTTGATGCTATTATCACAAGTCGATCACAACTCGTCTCCGCGGGGCATGCCGAGGGATTAATCACCATACAACGTCTTCTGCTCGTAGATGACTCCGCACTGGAAACCGGAGTGCGAACAATTTCGCGCGCCGCTCCAGATATAGTAGAAGTACTCCCAGGTATCATTTTTCCAGAAATTGCGACGACCTTACAGCAATTACTGCCCGGTCCTTTTATCGCTGGCGGTTTTATCCGCAATGCTACAGAAGTTGCTCGTATCCGTGCCGCAGGCGCAATACTGAGCAGTAGTAGTACCTATGCACTTTGGAATCGAACATCAAGTTAGTTGAGGAGAACCATTGTTATGTATACTGCACCTAACCTACTCAGTTTCAGCCGAATTGTAGCAACGGTCGTGGTTTTTGTTCTGGTTATTGTCAACCAGCCCTGGGCTTTTCTTGTGGCTGCAGTTGTTTTTTTTCTAGCCTCCATCACAGATTTTTTCGATGGTTACCTGGCACGACGAAACCATATAGTATCTCAACTCGGAGTCTTCCTTGACCTGACAGCAGATAAGGTGTTTGTCTCTGCCATTTTGATAGCATTCGTGCAGCTTGGCCTGGTTCCCGCGTGGATTGTTGTGATTATTATCGCACGCGAATTTGTCGTCAGCGGCATGCGCTTAATGGCGGCTGCCAAAGGAACTGTGATCCCTGCCGGGAAGTTGGGGAAACAAAAAACGTTTATTACCCTGGTAGCCATGGAAGGAATTCTGTTGGGAATGGGACTTGGCGCAAGTCATCTTTCACTATTCCCACTGATGCTCAATTTCAACAATAACGCATTGAATGTCGGAGATTTCTTACTATTGATTGCAGATGCATTGATGCTCATCGCTGTGATCTGGACAATCCTCTCAGGAGTAGAATATGTTCGCGGGGCATTGCCTCTGCTTCAGGGTAAGCAAGATACCGCAGTCTCAAAGGCTTAGGCATGGGTTCAAATTCACGTTAAAATTCATCATCAACCGACAAGTCCTGCCTGTCATTCTTCGCTGGCGCTCAGAATGACAAATACTTGACAACGCTCTGCACGACAATATTTTACGGGCTTAAACTGAAAGCGATTAGTCTTATGCTTTCGCGTTAGAAGAACTACTATTCGCGGAAGACGTCCCTTCTTCGAGGACAACTTTCTGCCCTAATTTGCGTTCATTACCAGACAACAAGCGACCTATATTATCATAGTGGACAATAATGATAAGAGCAGGGCCAATCAACATAAAAACCAATTGAGCCAGGGTTACCTTAGCGAAGAACTCAGGGTTAACGCGCCCGATGACAAAGAAGACTATTCCACAGATCATAGTGGTCAGGCTTCCTAGAATTGAGCCTAATGATACATAGCGTGTTGTCAGTATGGTAATTGCCAGAACGACGAAACAGATCAGAAACGTCAATGGAGAAATGATAAGCAGTGCCCCAGCGCCTGTGAGAACTCCTCGCCCGCCTTTAAAACCAATGAAAACAGGGTAAATATGACCAATCAAAGCGGCCAGACCGGCTACCGTCGGCCCCCAGCCAGCTCCATAGAAAAAAGGAACGAGAGTAGCGATGAGCGTTGGCCCAATGCCTTTGGACAGGTCAAAAATTAACACAAACAGGGCAGGTCCCCTACCAAGGGTGCGTAGAACATTTGTCATACCTATTTTATGGCTGCCATACGCGCGAATGTCAAAGTCTTTCCCCCGAATCAGTTTTCCTATCCAATAGCCAGCAGGAATTGAACCCCAGAGATATCCGATAATTCCTATAAGCGCGAGTTGTACAATGGCAGGCATAGTCAGCCTCTTTCATATGAATGTAGTTTGAACGCAACTACTGCGGCCAATCCCATGTATGAGAATTATCACACCTGAATCTTTTTGGCATCCTGGAGAAAAGAAAGAGATAGAAGACTGCTATCGAGGACTAATACAATACCAGGAAGTAGCAGTATACTAAATGGTTTCCAGAATTGCCATATGAACCGAAGAATGAGCCAATGAGTATGAGCACACTGACTCCGAAGAAGAGCCAGATAGACCAGGACCGAGTTCTCTACCTTTCGGATTCACACGCCTGACGCGCACTGCATTGTGCCCGCACTTAGGACACCGCTTTGGGTCTTCCATCATTATGCTCCGTTTGATCTACAATTAGAAAATACAAAGGATGTATTGTTCCCACTTCTCAGAAGTGTCATCACAATAATTCTAAACTAACGCAAGCCTTATTACAAGCATAGGACGCTACAAATTTTTGGACCACGGAGTTGAATACTAATGGCCACAAGGCAGTCCAAAGATATCAAATCTACATCACAACGTGATCACAATTTTCTTTCATGTTCTTTTCATAATTGACACGTATACTTTAAGCCGCTTCATTCGTATGTAATGAAGTATTAGAATGTGTTATGGAGCAGAACATGCGAATTTTAATTGCAGAAGACGATCCACATTTAGGACCAAGTCTAAAGAAGGGGTTAGAAGATAACCATTATGCAGTTGACCTCGTCACCGATGGTGACGAAGCGCTTTCATTGGCACTTGCAGTCGCATATAATTTGATCATCCTTGACATTCTCCTACCACGTATGGATGGTTTTGATGTTTGTCGTCAACTGCGCAACCAGAAACGATTAACACCTATTCTCTTTCTGACAGCGTTGAGTGGAATAGATCATCGAGTTACAGGGCTGGATATTGGAGCTGATGACTATTTGACAAAGCCTTTTGCATTTCGGGAACTAGAGGCACGCGTACGCGCATTATTACGCCGTGAAGGGCCCTCGAAAACAACGGAATTGCACTTCAAGGATATTACTCTTGATACGCGCACGCATGAGGTGAAACGAGGTGATCGTCAAATTAGCCTTACCAGCAAAGAATATAGCTTGCTGGAGTTACTTATGAGTAATCCTGGCCTCGTACTGAGCCGGGATATGATCGCTGAACATATGTGGAATATTGACGCGGAACACCTCTCGAATGTCATTGACGTGTATATTCGTTATTTGCGGCGTAAACTGTGTGAGAATGGCGAACCAGACGTAATTACAACTATTCGTGGCTTTGGATACCAACTCAAGGAACCTTGATGTCAAGCACCAATCCTCCGAAA
Organism: uncultured Chloroflexia bacterium; assembly: GCA_963702765.1. Classification (GTDB taxonomy): domain Bacteria; phylum Chloroflexota; class Ktedonobacteria; order Ktedonobacterales; family Ktedonobacteraceae; genus DATMNR01. The sequence continues at coordinate 50,714 of CAVPEB010000028.1, read as the reverse complement.
GAGATTGGCTTGTGAAGCGATCCGGCTTGTCACCGGGGAACCAACGAGGGCAACTGCGAGACTAGCTTACCCAAGCTCCGCCAAAGGGGCGTTTGAAGGAAGCTGAACGATCTGGGCGTGACAGCCCACAGGATGGTGCGAGCGCCTCCCTAACTTGCACCCGCTCCGATGGTCAGCAGCGAAGGGACTATAGCACACCCGAAAGGGGCTTATCGCACATGTCAAACCTCTTTGTCCCTGTGGTCGATCAGGAACATACACCACTCATGCCCACAACTCCCTCGCGGGCACGGCGGTGGATCAGGAGCGGCAAAGGCACAGGCTTTTGGAAGGGGGGCTTCTATTGCGTGCGGCTCAACGTCGAGCCGTCAGCACGCGCGCAGCAACCCATCGCGGTGGGTGTCGATCCCGGTTCCAAACGCGAAGGGATTGTGGTGGCCTCCGCCAACCACATTTACGCCAATATACAGGCGGTGGCCAGGACGGGAGTGAAAGAAGCGGAGAAGGACAGCACCCGCATGCGCCGCATCCGCCGCAATCGCAAGACCCCCTGCCGCAAACCGCGCCAGAACCGCAAACACAGCAAAAAGAGGCTGCCGCCCTCCACCAAGGCCCGCTGGCAGTGGAAACTGCACCTGGCCACCTTTCTCAGCCAGCTATTTCCCGTGAGCGTCTTCGTGGTAGAGGACATCAAAGCTCGGACGCGGCATGGCAAGGGACGCTGGAACGCCGCCTTTTCTCCGCTGCAAGTCGGCAAGCATTGGTTTTACGAGGAGTTGGGCAAGCTAGCTGCTGTCCAGACCATGCAGGGCTACGAGACACAAGAACTCCGAGAGCAGTTGGGACTCAAGAAGACGGGGAAGAAGCTGGCAGAGGTCTGGGATGCGCATTGCGTCGATGCATGGGTGTTGGCCTACAGTGCGGTAGGAGGGCGCAAGTCGCCGGACAATACACGCTTGTTGTGCATCATGCCTTTCACCTGGCACCATCGGCAACTGCACCGCTTCCAGCCAGAGAAGAATGGCAAGCGTAAGCCCTACGGCGGCACCCTCTCACAAGGTATCAAACGTGGCACCCTGGTCAAACATCCGAAGTGGGGCAAAGCCACCGTCGGCGGAACGAGGGATGGCAAGCTGAGTTTGCATGACCCGGAAACGAATAAGCGGCTCACACAAACGGCGAGGGTGGTAGACTGCAAGTTGATTAAAGTGTTACGATGGAGGGTGAGGCTGATGTCCCACTCCATCGCCAAATGAAGGAGCGCCTTCCTCCACATCCCGCAAGGATCGAGGCCTCTGCAGGTGAAGATGTTATGAGCAAACTTTTTCGGCGCATACGGCCTCCTGGCATGCGGATCCAATTGACGCTCTGGTTCATCGCAGTCTTTAGTGTATTGATGCTGCTCTTCGGCGCGATCTTTTATATAAATTTACGGGCATCGCTACAAACAAGTTTTGATGCATCTCTCCAATTACGCACACAACAAATTGCTGCCGGTATTAATGAAGATAAAGGCACAATCACCATTCATGATGTAACCGGTGCGCTACCCGGATTGACGGATCCAGATGCAGCCACAGATAATGCAACGCCGAAGTCAAATCCTCAATCAGCCAGCACGGCAACCATCTCTCCCGGTACCCCTGAGGGAACAAATGCGGATGTGAATTCTGGGAGCGTTGGTGCGAATTCTGAATATTCAGGGAGATGTTGTCTATGTTACTCCAGCTTTCCTAGCTTTGAACATTCCGCCGTCCAGCGTGACACAGCCTCTGCATGGCAATACATGGCAAGGCACAGTCACAGCAAAAAATGGACAAACAGTGCGTCTCTATAGCACGGCATTGGCTGAGAATGGAACCGTATATGGTGTCGTGCAGGTGGGAGAATCACTTGCCCCATTAGGAAACACCTTACGAAGTGTGGCTTTCGAATTACTGCTTATCGTACCATTTGTATTGATCTTAGGAGCGCTTGGTAGCTATTGGTTAGCAGCCCATGCATTCGGGCCAATTGATCGATTAACCCGTATAGCAAGGCGTATAGAAGCGGGTGATCTCCATGAGCGCGTACCGGTTCCACGTAGTAAAGACGAGATTCAAAGCCTTGCCCTGACTTTCAATGAAATGATCGAAAGAATAGATAAGGCATTTGCACGCCAGCGCCGTTTCGTGGCAGACGCTTCGCACGAATTACGAACGCCTGTTGCAGCGATACGCAGCATGACAGACGTGGTTCTGGCTCAGAGCACGCCTATTGAAAGCGAAGAATACATCGCGGTTTTACGAGATGTGAACGCTGAATTTGAGAGACTTGGCCATTTGATCAATGGCCTGCTGCTGTTAGCTCGTAGCGATGAAAACCAGGTATTATTCGAACATGAACTGGTACGACTGGATCTACTTGCTGCTGATGTCGCTGCAACTATTGAACCATTAGCAACGGAGCGCGGTATCACCTTAGAGATAGTAGCAAGGCAGCCCACACTGGTAATGGGAGATGAAGTTCGGCTGATCCAGGTAATTATGAACCTTTTAGACAATGCAGTCACGTATTCTAATAGTGGCACCTACGTGAAGCTGGAAGTGAAGACTGAACAAAACAAGGCAATTATGGTCGTGAGTGACACGGGCATTGGAATAGCGAAGGATCATCTTGATCATATATTCGAACGGTTCTACAGGGTTGACCCTGCACGGTCGAGAGCGGCGGGCAGCACGGGATTGGGGTTGTCAATTGTCGATTGGATTGTACGCGCTCATAATGGTAGTATAACTGTAGAGAGCGAAATCGGGAAAGGAACCACTTTCACAGTAGCACTCCCGATTGCTGTGCAATCTTTAGCATAACATATTTCAGCTTTTACTTCTTGTCACGGAAAAGTCGCTCGTTGATTTCATGGAATTTTCATGTAAGCCTTGTATACTCTTGTTGGGCAATTTGTAAAAAAGTTACTTAGTTTAATAAGGATTTACATTGTATGAAGCAAACTGATAATGCAAAAAATAAGACAAATGTGGTGGGAGGCCAGCGAAATACACCTATTCAAACAAAAACAGCTACACCATCACAGCAAGTACAAACTCACAGAACCAGTGCACCAATTGTAGACCAGCAACCATGGTGGAAAGAATTTCACTTTTCAAAAAGAGTATTGTTACCTTTACGTCTGTTTCTCGGTATTACATTCGTCTACGCCGGTATCCAGAAATTGACCGATCCGCAATTCTTCAATCCCACAGCAACTGGATTTATTGGTAAACAGATCCTGGCGTTTGCGCATGGATCACCCATTCACTCGATTTTATTGCATGTTGCGCTGCCACATGCTCTTTTCTTTGGCGCTGTTATTGCTTTCGGTGAGATAGCAATCGGTATTGGGACATTAGTGGGATTTCTTTTCCGTCCTGCTGCTTTCTTTGGCATGTTGCTCAGCCTATTGTTTTTCTTATCTGCAAGCTGGCATGTGTATCCGTATTTTTACGGTGCTGATATAGTGTTCTTTTTCGCATGGACACCGCTACTCTTAGCAGGTCCACTCGGCAGTGGTCTACCTTCAATCGACGCAGTAATGGTTCGACGGATTTTGTTGGGCATGTCACCTGAGTCGAGAGGAAGTATAGCACCCATCTTCAATTTCTTCTTAGGAGTCGGAGATATTGCCAATAAAGAAAATATACCGTTCGAAGAAATGCCAACGCAAGCTGTTAACCGGATTAATGGACAGGGAACACAATATAATAGCAAAGTAAGCGGGTATCCACAGGGTGTGCCTCAACACATTATGAGCGGCCAGGGAAGGCAGGGCAATGGGTATGGTAATTCACAGCAACAGAGACAGGCAAACTATAGAGGAAGATATGCAACTGTTCGGAGAACGCAAGAGAATAGACGCAATTTCCTGTGGGGCTTAGCAGCAGGTGGACTGGGCATGCTGGGAATTACAGTCGCAGGACGGGCAATTCTATCTCATCCATTCGGTGGAGATGATACTGTCTCTACAGTCGCACAAAACCCCTCTGCAATATCAGGAACTCAATCGACTCCAGCTTCAGGAGGCGCGACTACGACGGCGGGCGGTTCCACAGAAATTGCCAAGGTTAGTGCAGTGCAACCCAATAGTGCGGTTACATTCACCATTCCCTCCAACGGTGATCCTGGTGTACTCGTGCGTCTCAATAATGGAAAATTTGTGGCATTTGATGCAACCTGCACCCATGCGGGTTGTCCGGTACAATATGATCCAAGCAGCCAGCATCTACTATGCCCATGTCATGGGGCAGAGTTCGATCCCTCGAATGCAGCTTCGGTTGTCCAGGGACCTACAAATACTCCACTTACAAGTGTTCCCATCAATGTAAATAATTCAACAGGTGCGATAACGCTTCAATAATGCTTCAAAGCGAGAGCGGGGTACATTCCTCAGAGGCGCGGACTTAAGCCCTTTTCTTGCCGCCTGCAGCGGCGAGGAGAGAGGGATGTGAGCGGGGACTCCCCGCGCCCCGTCAGGGGACGATGTCCCCTATACCCCTTATGTCCGCGCCTATAAAAATATCCCTAATCCCTTAGCTTCCTGATCCGCTGCCCGCGTCTTGCGCATGTTATACTAAGCATACATCTATCGTCCTATAGAGCCAGAAGGGAAGTTAGCTCACTTTGCGATAGGAAGCAGGCGATCATGCTCAATACAAACTCATTGAATGCAGTGAATGGCGCGAAGTATTCACAGAGATTTATCAAGCCGCTCTACGATTCGTATTGCTTCTCCGCTCTTCCCCAGACAGTTGAGTTCCTATTGACAGGTGAAGGAAGGTGCCCTTTACCTGGAGACTGTTTTGGAAGCTTGCCCACAAACTATGACAAGGTCATCTTGCTTTTTGTGGATGGGTTCGGCTGGCGATTCTTTCAGCAATTCGCAGAAACATACCCTTTTCTGAAAACGTTTGTAAGGCACGGAGTAGTCTCACAAATGACTTCACAATTTCCATCCACTACCGCTGCACATGTGACGTGTTTACATACAGGGCTACCAGTTGGTCAAAGTGGTGTGTATGAATGGAATTATTATGAACCTCTGGTAGATGAGATTATTACACCATTGCTTTTCACTTACGCTGGAGAGAAAAAACGAGATTCGTTGAGACAATCTGGCATTGCGGCTGAAGCCTTTTTCCCGCCTCGAACACTTTATCAAAAACTCAAATCTCAAGGCATAACATCTTATGTTTTTCAACACGAATCCTACACACCATCTACCTTCTCTGATTGTGTATTTAAAGGAGCTGCTGTTCGTTCTTTTAAGCGACTGCCTGAGGCTTTGTCGAACCTGGTTGAACTTGCAACAACTCCTACACTCTCTAAAACCTATTACCTCTTGTACTTCGACAAAATCGATGCCGTTTGTCATACCTATGGGCCTCAGTCAAGCCAACTCAAGGAAGCTGTAGATAGCTTTTTGAGAGTGATGGAAGAGCTTTTGTATAAACAATTGAGTGGAAAGGCAGGTCAAACACTGCTCATTTTGACTGCCGATCATGGTCAGGTAGAAGTTGACCCGCGAAGAACATTTTATCTGAACAAAATGAACATGCACATTGAGCAATATCTGCAGAGGAATCAGGTTGGTAAACTTCTCGTTCCAGCAGGCTCTGCGCGCGATATGTTTTTACATGTGAAAGAAGACTATGTAGATAAAGTAGTTATTTTGTTGCAACAACGCCTTGCGACTATTGCCGAGGTATTCTATACAGAACAACTCATTGCACAGGGCTTTTTTGGCTCATCTCAACCATCAAGGGAATTCCTTGCGAGAGTAGGCAATGTTGTTATTTTACCTTACCAGCGCGAAACTGTATGGTGGTACGAGGAAGGAAAATTTGAAATGCATTTCAAGGGTCATCATGGGGGATTGACACCAGAGGAGATGAAAATACCTTTGTTGTTGTTGCCCCTGTAATATCTCAAGTAGTGCTGAAAACTTTATGTCTATCACATCAAATACCTCTCTAGAACCAGAAGAAGTCAGCCTGACCAAACCTCTACTCGTACGACTGACACTTGCCGCATGCCTGCTATTCTGGATTTTTGTGTTTGCAGATAGTGGCTGGGGACCTATTCTTGTACCTCTTTCCAATCAGTTGCAAAGCACTCTTGCTATAACCGGATTGTTTTATGTGATCTGGTCATTCGGGTATCTGCCTGGCGCATTGATTGGTGGAGCGATGCTTGACCGATATGGACCTCGAAGAGTACTGTTTGGCGCTTCACTTATTATATTATGTGGTTTTTTCTTCATCTATATTGGCATGTTACTCCCACACATCATTCCGTTGATACTGTTACTTGTAATGGCAGGGCTTGGAGGTGTAGGAGGAGGTGTCATTGATGCTTCAACGAACGGTTTGATCAGTGGAATCTATAGTGAACGACGAGGTATGGCCCTTAACTTGTTTAACTTGCTGTACCCTCTGGGTGGCGTCATAGTAGCACTTACTGATGCTGGATTATTGAAAGCATTTCACAATGACCCACGTCCTTGTTTTCTTTTCACGATGTGTTTTACGGTCGGAGCAATGATTTCTCTGCTTGGTATCCCAAAGCGCTCTAAAATTGTTGGAGACATTTCTTCCAAACATAGGCATGAAAGGGATGTCAATAAAGAAGGCATCCTTGCGTTGACGAAGATTTTAGTTCCGGTCATCCTTGTAATGATGTTCACCTCCGGTATAAGTTCAAGTCTTAGAGCGTGGACGCCAGCCTATTTGCATGTAGCTTATGCACAAACGCCTGCAATAGCAGCCGCGCTCAGTAGTATTACCTGGATAATCTCAGCAGCCAGTCGACTAGGGGCGGCTTTCTTGATATTGCGTATTGGTTCATGGCGTCTGGTCATGCTTGGTCTAGCAATCACTCTGCTTGGACTGGTTGCATTAATGCTCAGTCAAAACGCTTTGACCGCCACGCTGGCCATAGCTTTCACCAGTGTTGGCCTTTCTCCAATCTTTGCGACTTGCCTGGCAATTGGGAGCGAAAGAGCAGGAAGATCCTTTGGCTCTGTTGCCGGTATCCTGCTCTTTGTTAGCGGAATAAGCACGGTGTTCAGCGGCTGGTTCTTTGGATTTCTCCTTAATACAAGTGGGCCATTATGGCCTGTCATATACTGTTTTATTTTTGTTGTCTTGGGTGGATTATTCGCACTTCGCCTTCGCCCTGTATATTGATGATACCTATTATCGCTCCCCCAATAACAGACACCCACAGGGCAATTAACAATAATATGACAATCCGCGAATCGGAAAAGAATTGCAGTGTTGGACCGAAGAAACTACTTAGTCCCTCACCAGCGTTTCCATGAGATGGCACAACTAGTACAAGCGAATACCATATTGTGCAGGCTATCAGTGAAAGAATAGCATTCATCATGCCGAAGAACATACCCCAGAAAAGACTCAATGAAAGGGTAGTCAAAGCTATGCGCTTGAATAGTAGCGCAAGCAAAAACCCGATCAGAAGTGCTGGGCACAATGTCAGTACAGGCCTGATACTGAAAACAGGGCTGCCAATTAGCAATGTATATTCTAGTATCAACATGACGGAAATGAAGATATTCAGTGCGAGAGCGCACCAAATCCACCTGTTACTCCTATTTCGAATTTTAGGATATGCTGAATGAGCTTCATGTAACAGCGTCTTGTTCATCTCTTCGTGATCTCGGGTTCTGTGTTTGGCCGGCAGTAGGGATTTCAGGAATCGCAATAGGTTCTGTAGCAGGAGTATCTGCCAGAGATAGAGCAACCGGTTGCAATTCGACTAAGGCTTTCTTGTTTGCCTGTACATTGTCAGGCTGAAGGTGAATTCGAGCAACAGGGCTAGATGACCTGACCAGTTGTTGCGTGATTTCCTGAGAGGCTTGCAACAAATCCAATGCGAAGGCTTCTACGCTTGGATATCGTTCGTGGGGATTTTTTGCCATCGCTTTTTGCAGGACAACATCTACAGCCAGTGGCAATCCAGCACGATATTCGCTGAGGGAAGTTGGTGTAGTAAAGCAATGCGCATGTTGCCAACCACGCATATTACTACTTCCGTTCATTGTCAACGGATACTTTCCAGTCAGTAAAAAGAAACAGGTAATGGCGAGTGCATATTGGTCGGAATATCTTCCCGGGTGCATTCTCCAAACTTCTGGAGCCATGTATGCAGGCGAACCTGCCAAACCGATGCTCAAATGTGATGCATTAGCATCGATTAACGATGCTACGCTGAAATCAGAAAGTAAGGCATGAGAGCCAATTTGCAATACATTGGCGGGTTTGACATCACGATGTAGCACATTATGTGCATGAGCATAGTCGAGGGCTTCCGCTACATCCTGTGCTAGAGTGATAACGCGCTCAACAGACCAGGGACGGTTCCCCTGTCGTTCAAAAGAATCGGCCAAAGAACCTTGCTCGACAAATTGTACTACAAGATATGGGACATAGTTTTCTGTAAACATTGTAGTTTCATGGATCACACCATAGGAAAAGATGGGCAATATATATGGATGTGATAAGGAAGCGAGTAACTTTGCCTCGCTGCGAAAGCTATCGACGTACTCTTCACTACACGAGCGATGAAGTATCTTTATCACTACTTTACGCCCTTGAAGCGAATTCTGCTCTGCCAGGTACACATCACTTGTACTGCCCTTGCCTATGTACGAGACAACACGATACTCACTGATCTGTGCCCCAGCTAACAGACTACTGCATGTATTACACCTGATATTTCCAGGTTGATTGGGATGTTGATTGATGCAGCAAAATAGCATTGCTTCTGCTCCAATATATGCATCGTTTTGTTGCATATACAAAACAAGTAAAACCAAACAGAAAATTTTGTGGATAACATTCCTTCATCAATGTATACGCAGGGTTACCCAAATTTTGGTGGAGGGGAAAGCAATGGATATTGATGCCGATCACGTGAAATTTATACAAGGGTGGCTGTTTAGAAGAGCTGAGAATGTGCGTCGTTGCAGAGAATTGCCATGACTTATCATCGTGAGTGCCAGCGAAGGATCTCGTTGCCCATTGTGTGAGATCCTTCGCTGGCACTCACGATGACAGATATTATCATTCGTAACGCAAGACCTCTAAAGGACGCACGCGCACTGCTCCAAACGCTACGATTGCTGCCGTGACCATTGCCAGAAGCGCCGCTCCTGCTATCAGTGCAAGCACAATGATCGCATTCACGTCAAAACTGGTTTTGAAAACAAATTTTCCTAACAAGCTCATCGCAAATGTGACGAGTAACATTGCCAAAAGCGCCCCAACAGCGCCAATGATCCCATTCTCGATAAGCACTTCACTCAGCACGGTCCTACTGGTATAACCAACCGACTTGAGAATACCGAGCTCTCTACGACGTTCAAGCATCGCCAGTGCCACTGCATTGGCAATGATAATCACACCTGCGAGCAAGGACAATCCTGCTATAGTGGTGAGAGTGAGCAGCATGTAGTTGAGGTACTGATCAATAAAATCACCGATGTTGGCCAAGTTAAACACAAAAGCATTTGGTGCAACCTGAGCAATCGTATGCAATGCCTTTCCTATATGATTGGTATCAATTTTCATATAGAAAATGGTCTGTTCAAATCCTACCGGGCTCAGGGCCTTCACTGTATCCGTAGTCGCTAAAATTGGCTCAATATTGCCGCCAAATCCAGTCGAGCGATAGACACCAACTACCGTAACAGTTTCGGTGGTCTTCTTATCTACACTCAGGAGCGTAATAGTACTACCAACGCCTAATTGTCCCTTGAGCGGAGCTAGATGCACAAGCTGCCATTCAACCAGCACATTATGAGTGCCTGCATCGCTCGCATTCAGATTTCGCCCATCACTGAAGACTCCCACGTCTAAAGAACGGGGGGTTCTGAGTAGTCCCTCCACGCTTCCAACTTGCCCTGCGTGAGCAGCAAGGTTGGCTCTTGTGTGGGTTCGCTCAGACTTTGAGGCCGACGGACTCCGGCTCTGGGGATGCCAAAGCTTCGAGGCAAGACCTGCCCCTCTTTCGTCCGTTGCGCTACCCGTTCGTGTGCGGCCCGCAGACGCGCCTCCGCATCTTCCCAGAGAATGACCGCCTGGGCACACGAGGGAAGGAGATGATCTTGATCCAGGGTACAAGCCAGATACGCCGAATACAGATCCCGCTGGACGGGACCCACTCCACAGGCGCACTCGTGCCACCGCTGGGAAAGCGGCTTTTTGACGTGCCGTCCGCACCCGTGGCAAAACTGACTGAGCTTGGCCTGCCGGGGAGAAACTTCGATGAGGATGCCGCCCGTACTCGCAACGGTGCGCTTGAGCTGTGCTACAAACATCCCTGGTGCTCGAAGTCCCACACTTCTGCCGTACTGTTTCTGCCAGCCTCTATAGGAAAGCTTTTCGAGGATGACCGTGTTCCCCACGGCCACAATCTCATGGACTTTGCGACCATGCAGGCTCTTGCGATGCGCAGCCAGTTTGCGTTCTTTCTCCGCCTTGCATCGCCGGATCTTGTGGTAGCCCTTGCTCTGCTTCCAGGTGAGTGGCTTCTTTCCACCCGCTGATTCTTGATGCGACCCCGGCTATCATAGTTGCTCGGATTGGCTGCTCGCCGTTGCCGATCCATTTTGCGTTGCAGGCGACGAATGCCTTGCTCATCGGGAACCAACTCCTCGCAGAAGACGGATAAACTCGCCTCTCCAACCCGTGGGGCCAGGGCAATGGTCGAGGGTCCTACGTCCGCCCCGATGGTGTCTTGTCCAACGAGATGTTTCGGTTTGTGGTAGGGAAGGCCTTCCAGCGCGAGTTGCACGAAGTAGCGATAGCCCTGAGCGTCGGCCCCTTGCGCCTGTGGACTGCTCGCTTTGCGCTGGATCAGGCGGGCGTATTTGATCCGTTGATCCAGGCCATGCTTGACGACGGGGTCCTCCCAGTCGATGAGGGCAGGCAGGTGGTCGTCTTTCCAGATGAGACAGCCCTGGTTTCCGTCTTCCGGTTTCTGCAGCACAAAGCGCAGTCCAGTATCGTTGCGTTTGTTCTCGATGCTGGAGAGGCCACGACCATGACTGCGAAAGCGCACCCGGCGAGCCTGTCCCAGGCAGACGCGGTTGAGGGAGCGATAGGCACGACTCGCCAGGGTTTGCGCGAGTAGCGCATCGATGTGCTCGGCCAACCAGCTCACTCGAAGTCGTTTGCCGGCTTCGTGCAAGGCGTACTCAGAAAACCCATACTGCTCGCGCAGCGCCGCAAATGCTCGGGCTCGCTCCTGTCTCTGAGAGCGTGGAATGGCACGGGCGACTTGCCAGACTGGATCAGCCCGCATGGCCCGCAGCCGCTTGAGTCCTTCGGAGAGGACCGCGTTGTAGAACTGCCGTCCGGCTTCCAGGTGGGCGCGCTGGCGGGCAGCCTGGCCAACATTCACCTGCAAAGGCAGCTCGAGCAGAAAGGTCGGCGTGCGTTGGCTCGCCACCTTCTTTTGCTCGCTCGCTGCCTGGCTCTTTTTGCGCATAGACCGTTCTCTTGTTGCTTCTCTTGGATAGAACGTATATTCTCTATAGTAACACATCTCCGCCAGGCAGTCAAACCCTCCGAGAGCGGTTTCGCTTGGGGTCCACCCTTCTTCTCCACCAACAAAGGAACGACTTTTCATCCCCTGGATAAATCACAGGGGCTTTCAAGTCCGACTTTTTGTAATAGTCAAGTTATTGGTATCGGGTATATGGCCATTTGCCACATCGTAGCCTTCAACACCACTTAAGGACTCGACGACACCCTCACGCCCTAAACTTTGAATAGAAAAACCAGATGGGACATCTCTCAGAACTTCAGCTATTGGTTGATCATTGATAGCCGCCGGGGAAGTAGAGGCAATTGTATTCTGGGTATGCTTTGTCAGGCCCGGAATGGTTCCCAATTGGGATTGCAAAACATTCGCATCATTATTGCCTGCAATAGCAATCACATTATAGTTTAAACTGGTAGCCAGGGAATTATTGATCTTATCGCGCAAATCTTGCCCAAGCACCAGAATCAAGCCAATAGTGAAGATGCCGACAAACAGCGCCAGTAATGTTGTAGTTGTACGCGCCCGCTGGCGGCCGACGTTACGCAACGCTATTTTCGTGTTTGACTTCCAGGTGCGAGGTAACAAAACAACCACAAATCCTAGCGCCATAAGTCCGAGCAGTAAATAGCCGAAAGTTGGTAAGACCTGGGCTATCAACACAGCAAGGACTACACCAATAACTAGCATGACCAGGTATTTGATATTGAAACGTTCTGGTACTGGCAGTATGCTCACCAGAAGCACTACTAAGCCAAAGAATATGCTTAGCAAGCCAAGGAAAATGAATGCACCGTAGACCGCACTGATGCCCAATACGACATCGTTGAGGACAACAATAGCTAACAAACAAAACAGCACAGAAAGAATAATAAGCAGGGCAATTGTCAGTAAGATGCTCCCCGTGCGGCTGCCTTCTGGCAATTCCCGGATGACATTCAATGGACGTATATTTCCCGCCTGTACAATTGGCATCAACCCAAAGATCAACGCCGTGATAAGGCCGATTAAAACGCCACCCGCTAATGTTATTGGATCCAAAATGAATGGAATGTTGATGTTGAATGTTTGCTGTACCAGGTTTCGTACAAGGAAACTCACACCGGTCGCTGCCAGAGCACCAATGACACCACCCACAAATCCTAACAGGCCAGCTTCTAAACCAAAGAGCAAGTAGAGATCCCGACGTCGATAGCCTGTTGTTTTAAGCATAGCTATCTCGATCTTACGCCTGGAAAGCAATACTTGCATGGTGTTCACAATTCCGACACCACCGATGAGCAGAGCCAACAATCCGGCAATTTCCAGAAATTTCTTAATGAAATCGACAAGGCTCTGCTGCGATTTCAGCGCATCAGCGGCCGTTTGTGTCGTCGCCAGTGGGAATTGCGCATTGATTGCTTTCACCGCCTGGTCAGTATGAGCCTGGTCAGTCGTTGTGACATAGACAGTATCGAAGTAGACTGGAGCATTAGGAGAAGCGGCGTTATAAAATTCGCTGGAAACGAGCATTACGCCGCTGGACTGAGCCAGAGTGCCCGAATCCGTAGCAATTCCTACTATCTTCACATCCATTGCGCGTTCATTCCCACCCGTTCGCGAACCGACATGAACAGTAAGTGTATCACCTACTTTCTTACCATATTGATCAGCAAAGACTGTGTCCACGATCACTCCGTTACCAGTAAGCAGGCCTGAGATGCTGCCATTGCTCGGGTTAACGAAGGTAGGAGATGTTACGATTGGATAACTGCTCGGGTCAACAGATAACACGGAAAAAGAATTGGTTACCGAAGTCGAATTTGTGGTAGATCCGGTAGCGCTAGTCACAGCAGTGAAGTTTGTAATAGTTCCATTATTTTTGAGCTGACTGAAAAAGCTGAGGTCATCCGATGTGAATGGCCTGGTTTGAGAAGTTATAGCAACATCACCACCATTAGCGTCACGCACATTACAGAAAGCCGAGTGGGAAAGCCCCGGTCATTGCAATGACCGGGGATGAACCGCCGTTCCTTGAAAGGCGGAGCGGGGAGGAAAATGCAGTCCCCTAGGCTTGACGGGAAACGCCTGTCATGGTATCATTAGAACATATATTCTTCAAAGAAGTTGACTAGTAACGAAGCATCATCACATCTCTGAAGAGGCGGAGCACCATGAAGCGAGCGAAGACCCCGACTTTTCTCCTCGAATTGCCTCTCCGTGTGGATTGGGCCAAGGAGCGTCATGTGCGTGCGCACCTGGAAGCGGCTCGGTGTCTGTATAACGCTCTGCTCTCGGAAGCGAACAAACGTCTGCGCTGCATGCGCAACGATCCGGCATGGGCACAGGCGCGTGCCATCCCACGGACGCGCAAACAGGAACGAGCACAAGCCTTCTCTGCACTGCGCAAGACGTATCACTTTTCGGAATACGAACTGCATGAGTACGCCAAAGCTGCCCGCGTCTCGTGGATTGCCGACCACATCGAGAGCACGATGGCGCAGACGCTCGCCACACGGGCCTATCAAGCCGTCAATCGCGTGGCCGTGGGCAAAGCCAAACGGGTGCGATTCAGAAGCAAAGGGCGCGGCATTGACAGCGTGGCTGGCAAGCGCAACGACGTCGGCCTGCGCTTCGTGCTCGACCCCAATGCGGGCGATGGCGGCTTCCTGCTCTGGAATGAGCAAGTTATTCCGGCTCTCATCGACTGGCATGATCCGGTTGTGCAGCATGGTCTACGCCACAAGATCAAGTATGTCCGCCTGATTCGGCGCAAGGCACCCAGCACACAGGCGCAAGGAGCTGATTGTGATGGAAATCGGTACTACGTACAGCTCGTCTTAGAGGGCCATGCTTTCACGAAGAAAAAGCATGAGAAGACTGGCGTCGAGACGGTTGGCCTGGATATCGGCCCCCAGACGCTTGCCATTGTGTCACGCGAAGGCAAGGCCGATCTCGTCACCTTCTGTCAGGAACTTGAGACCAATGCCCGCGAAAAACGACGATTGCAGCGCAAGATGGACCGCCAGAGACGCGCCAACAATCCCGAGAACTACGACGAGAAAAGGCGTGTGAAGAAGCATGGCAAGACCCGCTTACGCTGGAAAGAGAGCAAACAGTACAAAGCAACCAGGCAACAGTACGCTAATACAGAGCGCAGACTCGCAGCCCATCGTAAGAGCCTACATGGCAAGTTAGCTCATGCTATCGTCAAGATGGGCAAGACGATCAACATAGAGAAAACTTCGTTCAAAGGATGGCAGAAACAGTATGGTCGAAGCATCGGACTTCGCGCTCCAGGGATGTTTGTAGTACATCTGGCCCGCATAGTTGCGAAAACTGGCGGATCCCTGAGTGAAGTCTCTGCCTCCCAGACCAAACTCTCACAGTATTGCCATCAGTGTGGGCGCTATGTGAAGAAACCCAGATCACAGCGATGGCATCGCTGTGCATGTGGATGCGGGCCGGTGCAGCGTGACCTGTACTCAGCATTCCTGCTGGCCTACCTGGAACCAGAGCAAACCATTCCCTCTGTCACCCAGTCTGTCTGGGAAGATGCGGAGCCGCGTCTGCGAGCCGTGATGGAAGGGATACAACAACGTGCGAATGAGGGGCAAACCTTGCCCCAAAGCATGGGCGTGTCGGCTTCTGGCAAAGCTGCCTGTGCTCGAGCGCGTCGGCTCGAAAGTCCTGCCTATCCCCACCAAGAGCCTTGTTTTCCTGACGGAGAACAAGGAAGCGTTGGATGAGCAACAGGAACCCCCACGCCTTTTAGGCCGGGGAGGTCTCAGTTGTGAGAGCATTATTCACCATTAATCGTTGCTGAAAGGGAGTACTATCCTAGACTCTCCTCGCAGATGTCGCGAGCACAGCGCAGGATACTGCTCACTTTGTTCCCACTGCATGTGGGCAAGCCGCGATCAGCCTGTTGCGGGCGCGCCGCGCGCCGCAGATCTGGACCGATATACGACCCAGATTTCTGGCCTGATCACTCAGGCCAGGAATGCATTACTTGTGCATCAAACATAAAGAAAGTAGAGCATAGGAACAGGTGTTCGTCAAATGTTAGCAACCCTACGAGTTGGAGAGCGACAATTGCCATTACTCCCACTGCCACACAAAACACAGCCAATATCGTGCGCTGGCCGCCACGCAGCAACGAGCGCGTCGTGTAATTGAAATACATCGAGGTTTTCATTGACTGACGCTCCCAACTGCATTTTCAATGGAAGCAATTTTCCCATCCAGGAGACGAATTATACGGCCAGCATGTGCAGCGACATTTTGATCATGCGTTGCGATTATAAAGGTTTTGCCTGTCTGAGCGCGCAAGAACGCTATCAGTTGTAGCACATTCTCGCTATTTTTTGCATCAAGGTTTCCAGTCGGCTCATCGGCCAGGACAAAGGCGGGGTCGGTGGCCAAAGCTCGGGCGATGGCAACACGCTGCTGCTCACCACCAGATAGCTGATTTGGCCTGTGATTCAGACGGTGTGAGAGTCCTACAAGAGCCAGAAGTTCTTTAGAGCGCTCCGATGGAGAGCCTTTATGCTTACCAACATACAGCGGCACCTCTACATTCTCCTGAGCTGTCAAGGTTGGAATAAGGTTAAAAGCCTGGAAAACCATGCCAATTTTGTTGTTACGCACAGAAGCCAGCTTACCTTCACTCATTGTGGTAATGTCGATCCCATCGATGAAAACCTGTCCACTTGTAGGATTGTCTAACCCTGCGATGATCCCCAAAAGCGTGCTTTTTCCTGAGCCGGATGGTCCCATGATGGAGACGAATTCTCCGCTCATAATCTGGAAGCTGATGCCTTTTAAAATTTCGATGCGTTCGCGACCCAGAGGCAGGCTCTTCGTGATATCACGCACATCCATAACAATTTTGCTATTTGAATCTTGCTGAGAAGTATTTACCGCAGTTGTATGTTCTTGCACTGGTTCTATTGCTCCTTAAAAAAGAAAAAGACATTAAAAAAATAGGCTTGACTTGTTCGGCTTAAGAAAATCGGAGAGAAACTTCGACGTTTGCAATCTCTATTGTAACAGTTTGATGTTACATATGCACTTCACTGGATTTCAGAATTTCAGACAATTTCCAATGTATGGAATGAGAGAAATCTCTTTTCAACTTACGTAATACAACGCAGTAAGTTACATTAGCGTATATATACGGATAGAACGAAAGTCATCCGTTGGCACCAAATTGGGATATGCAACGTACAAACAACTATGCTATACTGCACAGAAATCAAATGTATCATTGTGTATGCACCACGTCTGTTTCAACTTGTGTGCTAAAGTCTATGACGATAGATATTAAATAAGGGGATAAAATTCTTATGCGCCGAGGAACTCTTGCACTTCTCCTCTTCATTATTTTGTTAGGAGCCAGTGCATTCTATATTGTCTTACCAAATTCACCCGGCATAAATATACCCGCTTTAGGTATCAGCAACCCACCACAGATAAAGTTGGGACTTGACTTACAGGGTGGAGTAAGCGCTTTACTTGTACCAGATGGGCATTTCGATACGGCAACGCTCAATGAAGCAATGCCAGCAGTTCGTGATAACATCGAACAGCGCGTGAATGGTGGATTGGGAGTAAGCGAACCCAACATTCGCATCATCACAACCAATGGCCAACCAGCCCTTTCTGTAGAACTACCGGGACTTGTTGGAAACCAGACCGAAGAAGTGAATTCACTGCTAAAAACGGGGAATCTTGAGTTCTGGAGTACTGGATCCTCACCTGCTGCGATAGGTTCAACATTTGATCCTTCGCAATACGACGCAATATAATCCAAACGGCAAACCACACTTCACAGGCGCCGATCTCGATTCTAGCCAGGTATATGTCAGCCAGGATCAGGCAGGTAGACCTCAAATTAGCTTCGAAATGCAAGGCGATGCCATAAGTCGTTTTGGAACATTCACCGGCCAAAATGTTGGACAGTACCTGACAGTCACACTAGACAAACAAGTCATTGAGTCTGCAGTAATCCAAAACGCGATCACTGGACCTGGTGTAATCACAGGAAACTTTACAACCGACCAGGCCACGCAGATTGTGACGGTGTTAAAATATGGCGCATTAAAGATTCCGCTCACGATTGCAAGTATAGAAACGGTTGGACCCACTCTTGGCCAGGACTCTATCGTCAAAAGCGAGATTGCGGCAGCGATTGGTCTGGGAATTGTCATGTTATTCATGCTCCTGTACTATCGATTGCCAGGCTTACTAGCTGACGTAGCACTCATGCTATATGCAATATTCACCTTTGCAGTTTTCAAATTGCTCGGTGTTGTGCTTTCACTGGCAGGCATCACGGGGTTCGTGCTTTCAATTGGTATGGCAGTAGATGCAAACGTGCTTATCTTTGAACGAGTCAAAGAAGAATTGCGCGCAGGAAGACTCCTTTCCTCAGCTATTGATGTAGGGTGGAAGCGTGCATGGCCATCTATTCGAGATTCCAATATCTCGACGCTTATTACATGTGCGGTACTCTTCGCTTTCGGAAGTAATTTTGGTGCAACGATTATCGTTGGGTTTGCCACGACGCTGTTCCTGGGTGTTTTGATCAGTATGTTTACAGCCGTTGTCGTGACACGCACCTTCTTGAATTTACTTGTGCCAACCGGTGTAGTCAGTCACCCAGCGTTGTTTGGGCTTCCTCCTGGCTCGATTGCTACGTCTTCGGCATCGCTTGCGCGGCGAAATAGCACTGTTTGATGTTTAATGTAGAGAGGAAAAAGCCGTGTTTGACCTTGTCGGAAAACGTTACCTGTTTATTCTTATATCATTGATTATCATTGTTCCTGGTACGATCTCCTTGATCGTTCAAGGGTCTTAATGTTGGTATCGACTTTGTAGGTGGCGCAAATGTCGAGTACCGCCCTGAAAAAGCTGTCACTATCCCAGAAATGACAGCTCTGGTAGCACCGTTCAAATTAGAGGATTTGCAGATAGTAACCGGTGACAATCCTCAATTAGTTGCCGGAGATACTGTCTGGATTCGCTTCAATACAGAGATCGACTCAAATGTTCAGAACACAATTACCAATGATTTGAAAGCAAAGTACGGTTCTCAGCTTGCTATTAATATCGATAATCTGATCTTGCAACCTGTGACTGGGCAGGGATCACACTTGCGACAGTAACGGTTGCCACAGCAACGAAATTCAATAGCGGTGTCACTCCTAATGTCAATGACATTCAAACTACACTGAGTAAGATTCCCGCGATACATCTGATCCGACCAAAGGATCTGCCACTGTAGCCGCAGCAACACCTACAGCAACTGCTACAGCTACACATACGCCAACGGCGTCCCCGACAGCCAAAGCCAGTGCAACACCTGCGAGTGGACAAGGACCAGTTGTTGGATGTAACACCAACAGTAACGCCGACTACAACCCCTACAACCCAACCTAACCCTGCCAATATTCCTGTTCAGGTTGTCGATGTGACGCAGGGAACGACAACCCAAACAGTCACCCTGTTGACTCGTTCTGAGCTAAACTCTAACAAGTTGCTCCAGATGCAGGCGCATTTTATCAATAATGGTATCTACATGCAGCAGTTAAGTACAGCAGTAGTTTCTGGTTCAGTAGCATCAGAGACTACTCGAAATGCTTTCCTGGCTGTTCTTGCAGCATCGGGGTTCATCCTGCTGTGGATTTGGTTCTCGTTTCGCAAGGTAGATAGGCCATGGCGTTACGGAACGAGCGCGATTGTCGCACTATTGCATGACGTACTGGTAGTGCTAGGTGTTTTCTCAATTCTTGGCTGGTTGATAAACTTCCAGATAGATGCGCTGTTTATCACAGCATTGTTGACCGTCGTAGGTTTCTCAGTGCATGACACAATTGTGGTGTTTGATCGTATTCGAGAAAATATGCAACGTCGCACCTCTGAAACATTCGACCAGGTTGTGAATGCCAGCCTGGTGCAAACTATGGCCCGTTCACTGAATACGTCACTGACCGTAATCTTTACCTTGAGCGCGCTTACTCTGTTTGGCGGCGCCATCTATTCGCCCATTCACGCTGGCTTTGTTAGTAGGTATCATTAGCGGGACCTACTCATCGATTTTCAATGCCAGTATGATATTGGTAATGTGGGATAAAGGAGAACTCAATCTTCGACATTACTTCCGCCGGGATCGCAATGTTGATAAGCGAGACAAGCAAGAGGAACGCGAGCTGGCGCGCACACGAGGATAGTGGGCGATGATTGAAAACAGCCACCAACGCCGCTCTACATGGCTAGCCTACGGCTCAGGAGGCTGAAAGGAACGTATGCTCACAGCAATTGATCATGTCATCATCGGTGTACATAACTTAGATCAGGCTGCAACACAATTCAGCCAGAAACTAGGATTGGCAGTCTCAGGCGGTGGGGTTCATCCCACTGGTGGGACTGCCAATCGTATTATTGTGATCGGTGATACATACCTGGAACTTATGGCAATCTACAATCCTGAAGAAGCACAACAAAGTCTGCTGGATCGATTGACTAACTACGAGGGATATCTCAACTTTGTTCTTGCATCAAACGATATCGACGCTGATAGTAAGGCTATGATTGATCGTGGCATCCCAATTCTGGGGCCGATTCCGGGATCATTGAGAGCTGCCGATGGCCGTACACGTGGCTGGGCTCGTATAGATGTTGAGCGTCCAGACCTGACACAACGTTATCCATTCATCATACAGCATGATAGTGCAGGCGAAGAGCGGCGTTTTCGCCTTGCCGGGTGGACAAATCCACCTGAGCACCCGCTAGGAGCCATGCAGGTTCGCAGCGCAACTGTTGCAGTTGCAGATCTTGCCGAGGCTACACAGCGTTTCCAGCACATCTATGGATTACAGCCCTCAGATTCATTCACAGGTGAAGTTGATAGCTGGGATGCAATGCTTGTAGCATTTCCTCTTGGAGGCAACGATCAGGGTCAATGTTTTGAGCTGGCTGAAGCTCTACCTCTCAGCGTTGAGGCAGATCAAGATGTGGATTACGAGCATTTGCCAGAGCCAGGAGCGCTGGCCAGGCATTTGAAACAATTTGGTGAAAGCCTCTGTAGAATGACCCTTGCTGTTGAGAATTTGGAAGCTTCGCGCCGTTTTCTCGATGAGCACGGCGTCACGTATACTTACCAAACTCTTCCACATCCTGTGATATGGATTTACCCCGATTATGCCTGTGGCGCATCGATTGTGTTACATCAGGACACAGAATAGGGGCAAGCCAGCTTTATTTAAGAATGGCTTGCCCCTATGGTAAAGCAACCGCTAGCGTTTTATTTTCAATGTTTTGACGAAATTCTCGGCAAGCATCTCATATGCGGTGCCTCGATACTCTTCAATGCGTCCAGCATCGCACAGGCTTGTCAAAACGGGATCAATGGGCAGTTGAGCCAGTAGTGGAGCACCCGTCATATCGACCAACTCTGGGCCGTTGCTTTGACCGAATATCTCGTAGCGCACGCCATCAGGCGTCTCAAAGTAGGACATATTCTCCACGACGCCTACAATGACTCCTTTGAGCTGCTGAACCATATTGATGCATTTTTTTACGACCATTGTCGCCAGCAATTGTGGCGAGGAAACGATAACAATACCGTCAACTGGCAGGGATTGCAAAACGGTCATTGGCGCATCAGAAGTACCCGGAGGTAGGTCGACCAACAAGTAATCAAGCCGACCCCACTCAACGTCACTGAAGAATTGTTTGATGGCTCCGGAAATCATCGGTCCACGCCAGATGACGGGAGAACTTTCATCTTCCAAGAACATATTCATCGACATGACGCGAATGCCACCCATACTAATCAGAGGTTCGATACCCCCGTTCGCAGATTTAGCTGGCTGGCCTTTTGTACCGAACATACGCGCAATACTAGGGCCAGTAATGTCACCATCGAGAATTCCAACGCGTAATCCCTGGCTCCTGAGAGAAACTGCCAGCAAACCCGTCACGAGTGATTTACCAACGCCACCTTTGCCGCTCATAATGGCGATCACCTGCTTGATCGCGCCATCTTTACCAGCAGGAGCCATAGTCAAGGGCACGCCTCGCCCAACGGGGGCCTTTTTAGGAGCAACTGAGATTGGTTCACCGTGGATAGCCGCATTTAGATCCTGGAGTAAAAGCGCCTGCTTTTCGGGTGGAAAGCGATGGGTGCGCACGCCTCCCGCGATACTTTCACGAGAACCGACAGCACAAGCTGTACAGGGAAGTCCATGTCCATGAAAAACCTTGACAGTTTCCGGGTGTTTTGTGACAACATCATGAATAATCATATCGGAAGTGATTGTTTCCGCCATGTCCAATATCCTTTTCGAGCGCTATCAACCCTTATCATCAATGGGCATAAGCACTCTTTCTTATGATTTTTGATTTGGTATACGTTAGAGTGAAGATAGCAAATAAATCCGACCTCTGCACTCAGATATTATAGCACACGAGCTATAGAGCTTCAATAAAGAGAGAAAGTACTATTTCATTGCATTTCAAAATGTTCCAGGGTATCCTTTAAACATGGCACCTGAACAGATCCCTCACAGTTGCGAAGCATATTCAAGACCCGTGAATTCCCCAGAATTTGACTTTCAGGTGCCATATCCCCATCGAAGCTCTACATGAGTACACCCTCGTCATCCAGTTGCTTGATATGTTCATCGCTCAAACCAAGCAGATTCTTGAAAACATACTCTGTATCAGCATCAAGGCACGGAACTGGACGATGGATGTAGTAAGTATACAGCCCATCCTTAGCAGGCGCAAGCCACATTTCCTATCTTCACGCGTTTGTTTGCTATGTATGATTTCGAATCGTTATGTAAGTAGGAATGCTCTTGCATGATAGGTGAAAGTACGTTAGTATAAGTAATCCTTATGTACGCCAGTAACGTGATAATAGACAATACGATACGAGAACTTCGAAAAGGAATGAACAAGTATGGAGCCAGATAAAGAGACAGCCTATTTCAAACAAGTGTCATTTTTTACCGACCTTCCCGAAGAAGAGATCCATGCCCTGAGTTCTGCCACTAAACGACGCACCTTTCGCTCCGGCGAGGTTATTTTCCATCGTGACGACCCTGGGCAGGTACTCTATATGATTAAAGAGGGTAAAGTCAAAATCTGCATAATCAGCCCCGATGGTCAAGAAGTTTCCCTGGCTGTACTTGGTAAAGGAGAATATTTCGGGGAATTCGCTCTCCTCGATGGTTTACCACGTTCTACGGATGCAGTAGCCCTGGAAAGAGTTGAATGTTATACATTACAACGGAGCGACTTTCTTAACGCGATACAGAAAAATCCAAAAATAGCTATTTTAGTGCTTGAAGCTCTCAGTAAGCGCTTGCGCACTACTGATCAAATGGTTGAAGATCTGATTTTTCTTGACGTGTATGGGCGCGTGGCAAAAAAACTCCTTGAGTTGGCCGATGCACATGGCGTTAAATCCGATGATGGCGTTCTCATCGATGTACGCCTGACTCAGCAGGAACTTGCTTCCATGGTCGGGGCTTCCCGCGAAAGTGTCAACAAGGTACTCGGTTATTTTACTGACAAGAACTTCATTAGTACTGACAAACATCGCATCACGATTCATCGTGTAAATGATTTGAAACGACGCATCTATTAGAATGACGACGAAGCAAGAGCTACAATTTACGAAGCAGAAAGGTGTACATTCCTCCTCAACGAACGAGGCAAACTCTAACGTTGTCAAAGTTGGAATGGTGGGAAGCCCTGGCGCAATAATACAGTCGATGCGACCAAGACAATGGACAAAAAATCTGGCTCTTTTTGTTGGCCTCGTTTTTGCGCAACAACTATTTACCCTCACATCGTTCGAGCGTGCATGCGTAGCTTTTGTAGTCTTCTGCCTGGCATCCAGTTGTGTCTATATTTTCAATGATCTCCTTGATCTCGAACGCGACCGCCAGCATCCCACTAAAAGCCAACGCCCGCTTGCCAGCGGTGATCTGCCAATTCCCTGGGCAATCGCGACTATCGGCATCTTGCTTCTCGGTTGCGCAGGGTTGACATTGCTTCTTTTCAGGATGCCGATCCCGCAAACTGACATTTTTGCTTCGCTTGGAGGTGCAAACGTTCTCTTTGCACTGACTGTTGTCACTTACTTAACACTGATGGCGCTGTATAGTGTGTGGTTGAAACATATTGTCTTACTGGATGTATTCATCATTGCAAGTGGCTTTGTTCTTCGCATACTGGCAGGGACAGTTGTGATACCTGCCATGATCTCACCATGGCTTTACCTTGTGACGATTCTTTTGTCGTTATTCCTGGCATTAAGCAAGCGACGGCATGAACTGGTTTTGCTGCAAGGTGAAGCAAGCAATCACCGCCAGATTCTGAAGGAATACAGTCTGCCGCTTCTCGATCAGTTGATTACGATTGTAATGGCTGCAACGATTATGGCTTACAGCTTATATACTTTTCAAGGACCAACCGGGAATCATCGTTTGATGATCACTATCCCATTGGTGCTATATGGGATGTTCCGATACCTTTACTTGATGCATATGCGAATGGAGGGTGGAAGTCCCGAAGAAGTACTGTTGCGTGACCGACATATGCTTGGAACCGTTGTGTTGTGTACAGTGCTAATTATTATTGTTCTCTACGTACTACCGAAATAAGGGAGCAGGCGGTTGCTTACCCGCAAAATAAGGACAGGAATAATATCGTCTCTCGTGCTAGCAGTCATTGTCATGACTGCTATTGCCTTGTACGCTGACCTCCCACAAATGCTGAAGGCACTGGTCAATTTTCGCTGGGAATTTCTTCCACTGATTCTGGGTCTAACGCTCTTCAACTACTTCTGGCGCTTCATCAAATGGCAATACTATCTTGGACGGCTCGATATCCATGTACACTGGTTTCAAAGCCTGTTAATCTTTCTTTCTGGACTTTCTATGGCAATTACTCCCGGTAAAATTGGTGAGTTGTTAAAGGCCTATCTGCTTAAAAATTCAACGGACGTGCCTATCAGTCGCTCATCGCCAATTATCGTAGCTGAAAGGCTCACGGACGGAATTGCTATGATTGGTTTAGCCATGACAGGGCTTATACTGTATCGCTCTGGCTGGGAAATATTACTCACGCTTTCCATACTTGGGCTGGCTGTTATTTTGATTATACAAAACCGCCAACTGTCATTGGCTCTGCTAGGCATGGGCGAACGAATTCCCATCATCTCACGCATGGCACATCTGATACGCAGTTTCTATGAAAGTTCTTACACTCTTTTTCAATGGAGACCTTTGCTTCTAGCTATCTTGATAGGTTTGATTTCCTGGTCAGGTGAATGTGGAGCATTATTTTTAGTCTATGCGGGATTGGGCATCACGATGAGTGTCGATTTGTTTATCAAATCGATGTTCATTCTGGCAGTTTCATCTTTGGTCGGGTCGGCTTCCGGTCTACCCGGGGGGCTGGGTACTGCTGACGGTAGCATGCTTGGACTGACGCATTTGTTGATAACGTCCTCTAAAGCGATTGCAGGGGCTGCAACTCTGCTCATCCGTCTCTGTACCTTATGGTTTGGGCTGGGGCTTGGCGTTATTGCCCTCGTCCTCTTTCGAACAACCCAGCATATTGACTTTTCCACTGTACAGGGGGGAATGTCGGAAAATCAACAGCGCGGCATCAACACAACATTATCTAAAGATGCCACTCAAACAACATTACAAAACGCATCAGTGTTATCAAGTACTGGAGACAAGTTTATATGAAAACACTTATTATTATTCCAACGTATAACGAAATAGATAATCTTCCGCCTCTGCTGAAAGAGATTTTTTCGTATGCGCCCGAATCCGATATTTTGGTTGTCGATGACAATTCACCCGATGGCACAGGGGAACTCGCTGACAAAATTCATGAAGAGAATGCGCAAGTGCATGTGTTGCATCGTGCTAGTAAGCTAGGGCTTGGAACAGCTTATATCGAAGGTTTCAAATATGCAATAGAGCATGATTACGATGCAGCATTTGAGATGGACGCTGATTTCTCCCATGACCCTAAATATCTTCCAGATTTTCTCAAAGCGATCGAGAACGCTGACCTGGTAATTGGCTCTCGCTACATTCCAGGAGGCGATACTCCCAACTGGACCATGCTCCGCCGCTTCATCAGTGGTGGAGGTAATATCTTTGCGCGCTTTATGCTTGGCATTCCAGTACATGATTGCACTGCTGGTTATCGTTGTTACCGGCGCGAGGTTTTAGAAAGTATTGATCTTGATAGTATCCAATCACAAGGCTACGCGTTCCAGATCGAACTTGCCTATCGAGTAATGCAGCATGGTTTCAAGATAGTCGAAACCCCTATTATCTTTATGGATCGACGCGTGGGGAAATCTAAAATGTCACGCAAGATTGTGATCGAGGGATTTACTTACGTGATCAAAGCTCGCTTTAGCAAGCAGCCCAAGAAATCAAATTATACCTCGTTGGATAAAACGTCGACACAATCCCAGGAAGACTCAACGCTGGATGAAATGCCCTCAGTAGCGCAAAAATAAGCATTCGTAGCTTTTGGCCAGCTTCAAATGAATTGACATAAATTTCCTATCCTTTATGACGACTTTTCTTCCCTTTCTTACGATTATGCGAAGAGGGGGACTGGAAGTCGTCAAGTTCATATTTTTGCCTGGGATCTATTCCATATTGCCGACGTGCCTGTTGGCGGTGGTGTGAAAGCCGAGCGAGATCAGTGGGTGCTGCATTCAGGTTCTTTGTAAGCTGATTAGTCGAACTGATCGTCCCACCTTGCTGAGAAACTGATTGCCTTACTTCGTTATCGTCGCTGTACAATTCCACTTCACGCCCGGCTGCTCGTGCTGAAGCTGCTAATCGAGCAATAACACTATCTGCTGTTTCTCCTGCGCGGGAATAGATGATGCGCACGCGGCGATCCTGAAGTGTTTGTTCGCTCACACCATCGCCATCAAAGACAACGATGACCTGGTGCGGCGTGTGTCGATAGCGGTTGGCAAGCTGGTTTACCAAAAGTTGCCGCGCAGAAGCAAGGCTTTTCGTACTCAATGTCTTGAAACGAAACATTCCTTTTTATTACGTTATAGCCATCGACCAGGATATCGCGCCCCACTATTCTTTCACTCGTTTCTGATCTCTCGTTTTGTCCTAAGACAATCCTACATATGTAAGAACAAGATAGGCTATCGCAGTACAGATGTCAACAAGCAAATACAAGCAAGCAGAAAATTGGTGTACTTGAAGACTTGACAGTGTGGCCCTGGTCTGGTATCATCCTAATCGCACCCAGCAAGGTGCAACGATCAATGAGGAGCCGTGGTGTAGTGGCCTAACATGTCTGCCTGTCACGCAGAAGATCGCGGGTTCGAATCCCGTCGGTTCCGGTCGCCTATTTGTGCATTTTTCTAGTAGTTATAGAACAGATGTTCTTCCTCATTCTGGTCTCCTTCCAACAACACACTCTTCAGAAATGGCTTGCTGATTATTACTCTGCGTACTCAAACTGAAAGTATGGCTTTGAATACATGCTTTTCTCTTTTCATCCTTGCACAGGTACCCTCAGTAGCCAGTATAGCTCAAAGAATTGAGCCTGACACTTGATGTGCCAGGTGGGAAAAGCTATCGCGTTCCACTTCATCTGAATGCGAAAGAAATACAGCTCGTGGCCTACCTCGCCTGGCTGGATGCGCAGTCGCGGGGGCAGACGATCAGCCTCGACAAGTTGCGGGAGCATATCTTCGGCTATGGCAGACCCGACGAGGATGCCACGCCCAAGAAGTTGCAGGACGCGCTGGACTCGGCAAAAAAAGAGATTCGCCGGCAGCTCAGACAGGCGGCGCAGCAGGTGAACCAGCAGGCGAGGGAGGAGGTCATCCCGCCCAACCTGGACATCTTTGCCATCAGGAACAAACGGTACGGGCTCTCGGAGATCTGCCATGTCGCGGACCTCGCACTGCTTGAAGCGCAGCATCAGCTCATCCAGCAAGCCTTTGATGAAGGGCTGCTCGCCGACAGCATACCCCAGGCCATTAAGCAAGCCTGCGATCGCCTGAGGAAAGCCTACGCCGGGGATTTCCTGGCCGATCTGTTACACGAAGCGCCCGAAGAGGTGGGCACCTGGGCGCGCAGGCCCTTCACGCTGTATCGCGACTATTACCTGCAAGCTGTCTTGTACGCAGCCGAGTATGAGTTGCGAGCTGGCCAGGAGCTGGCGGATGAGCACCTCGACGATGAGGGAGAGGCGGCAGAAGAGCAGCGGCGCAGACAGCGCGCCCATTACAGCCGCGCCGCCCAGCTCTATCGCACCTACGCCATGCGCGCTTGCGACAGCCGCTTTGACCTGAAAGTCACCTTCGGGGGAAGCGGCAGGGCAAACGGGGAACGCGTCGACATGAGCGAACGCACGTTGCGCCGCTGCATCACGCTCTACGGCATTCTGGCCAGCACACATATGGTGAATCAGGTGTACAGCGCCTACTACAAGCTCCTGAAGACGATCTCGGCCAAGGCCTGGGAACCCAGCAAGGAGACACTCCAGGATCTGGAAGGAGCACAGGCTCAGACCAACGCCTATCGCTTCTCTGCTAAAGTGATGCCGCATGAACCTCCTCCACCCCAGTTGGAGACTGAGGACAACTCGTAATGGTCAAGCAAAAATTGATGGTTTTTAAAACACTTTTCTGTCCCATTTCACCAAGGACGAACTGATATGTTACCTAGCTCCAGAGCTATGGGGACAAAGAATCAAACCATCAGCATCTACGCTAGCAAGAGGTAATATCAATGAACTCGCACAAGTCTCTGCTGGAATTGGCAACAATGATGAACTGAAGCGGTAGAGATGATTTACATTTAACAGCCAAATTGCTTATCAACAATTGATAAGTTAGCCCAAATGTTTCGAGTCTCCAAAAAGAGGTGAATCTCAGACGGCGAATACGATTATAAAAGACTTCCAGGTACGTGAAAAGCGCAAGCCTGGCCTCTTCATGAGACTGATAAATGGTACTACCTACACATTCCTCTTTGAGAGAGCCAAAGAAGCTCTCCATCGCGGCGTTATCCCAACAATTGCCTTTCCGTGACATGCTCACGATCATCCCAGATTGCTCCACGAGCTGCCGATAGGCGCAGCTTGTATATTGACTGCCTCGATCACTATGGTGCAGCAAGCCTGGTGAGGGGCACCGTCGAGCCAGAGCCATACGCAAAGCATTTTCAACCAACTCCTCGTCACAGTGAGCTGACATGGACCATCCCACTACCAGGCGTGAATACAAATCGAGCACAACGGCAAGGTACAGCCACCCCTGGGCAGTCGGCAGATAGGTAATGTCCGTGACCCACTTTGTGTTGGGTTCTGGTGCCGTAAAATCTCGCTGCAACAGATTAGGTGCAACAGGATTCTCGTGCTGACTGTTTGTCGTCACTACTCGGCGTCGTTTGCGTTTCGGGGTGATCCCATGTTCACGCATGAGCCGAGCTATTCTCTTGCGCGCACAATGGACTCCTTGCTCTTTGAGTTCGGCATGAACGCGCGGACTCCCGTACACCTCGCGATGAGAGAGAAAGATCTGCCGGATCTGGGCAACAATGAGAGCATCTTCTCGTTTGCGCTGGCAGGTTGGGCGCTTGCGCCATGCATAATAGCCACTTTCCGAGACACCGAGTACCCGGCACATGGTCACAACGGGAAACCCCTGCTGGTGTTGTTCAATAAACTGATATTTCATTTGGATTCCCGTGAAAAGATGCTCACCACTTTTTTTAGGATATCGCGCTCCTGTTGCACTCGCTCCAGTTCGCGTTTGAGACGACGATTTTCTTCCTCTAGTGCCGTCTGGTGTCCACTTCCTGGAAATGCAGCTGTGCCGTGCTGAGCCAATTCTTTACGCCACTGATGAATGGAGGCGTCGGAAATGCCCAATTCACGGGCTATGTGCGTAATCGGCTTCCCGCTCGTCTGAGCCAGCCGCACCGCTTCTTCTTTGAACTCTCGCGTGTAGACTTTTTGAACCTTTGCCATTAGTGTTCCCTTCCTTGTTCTTGATAGAGTATATCTCAGCTTTGGAAACTCTACCAATTCGGGGGAAGGTTAGATCCCACCAAGCACCTATTCCGCAGATGATACGATCCGGTGCAAGATCATCGAGAGTCAAGAAGGTTGAGGCGAGTAACCCGATATTGCGTGTCCAGTTGTTCAGGACCCCACTCCCAAAAGGCAGCCATTGGTGCAATCGCATCTCGTACAAGGCGTGACTCCGCCTGCCATATTGAGCTTTTATCAATATTCAGTCAAAGCGTGTCTTTGTTCTTTGCAGTGAGGTTTTGTGCATTCTTCACGTTATATGCTCTTTGCTCGAACATTTGATCTTGTCTAACCTACGCGGTTACAAAACGCGGGGAAGTGGAGCGGTTGGTGAATGAGGCACGCATAATCCTCAAACAATACAAGTAGGAGACGCGTCGCGAATACTACACAGCATGTGCCGCGCAACTTAGGGAGCGCTACCAAACCAGTGAAACGCCCACGCCAGCGTCAAGGCGCCCAACAGTGGGATTCGCTTACCCAGGCGTTAACAGCCCTTGGCGCCTAATACATACATGGTGCTCTCCCTTGGGCGGACTGGCGCACCTATCGCATCGGTCTGCTGTGCGAGGGTGTGGTCATACGCGTCGGCGGCTTTCGCGTGCTAACTTTGTGGAGAGGTCACGGATTCTCTGCGCGATAAAACTCTTCGGCGTAAGCAACGTTGTACTTAGCACCCAACTCGGCACTGCGCCCACGCACCCATTTGTCAAATTCTTCAGTCTTGCCGGTGTGCTGGCTCGCGTGGGCGAACAGCGCCGCCATCTTCAACTCAATGGCCTCAGAGATGTCAACGAAACAATTTTGCGCGGGTGCCCCCATGATATACACCTCACGTACTTTGTGTGGCTTCAGACCCTCCTCCAGGAGTTCGGGGAAGTCCCAGGGGTTTTGTGACATGGGGTAGATCGCACCTAACGCGGCCTGACCCACAGCCAGATGATCCGAGTGATAGCGGGGGATACTAAACGTGGGCGTCCATACCCTGTCTGGCGATTGGCATACTACCCGTGTGGGTTGATATTTGCGCAGGATGCGCACGAGATCACGCTTGAGTTCAGGGCTAGGCTGTATCAGCCCATCAGGGTAATCGAGAAATATGACATCCTTCAGACCGAGGATCTCACCTGCCGCTCGCTGTTCGCGCTTGCGCGTTTCGGAGACGTGTTGCCGGGCAGCCGGACCGACGTCGGTTGCCTCGTCAGAGCCCCCGCCTGTTGCATCGGTGACGACGACGTAGTAGGCTTCCCAGCCTTCTCTGGCCCAGAGCGCGACGGTGCCAGCCGCACCGAATTCGGCATCGTCGGGATGGGCGATGATTACCATGGCGATGTTCGGTTGTTCTTGCATAGTCAAGGTTGTTCTTCCTTCCGTATGTGAGATAGAGAGAGCAGCTTGTTTACAGGCTATTTTCACCCACGAAAGCCTGGCATGTCAAACTGGGCAGCAGTTGCTCCAAAGGCTCAATCTATGTATAAATCGCTGTAGCAACACCCAACAAACAGACCAGCTGGTTTGGGAAGCCTCAACTGTAACACATCCATCCACTCAGGCATCAGTACTGCCTGAATACGCATATCATCACGGCTTAGTAAAGCCAGGTGATCGAGGGCATGGGCAAGGACCGCGTCTCTCTCCAAGCTTACAGGTGGAGAGAGGTTGTCCCCGTATACCTTCGAAATGTCGCCTATACGCTCAACGTGGAGGCGTTCAGCCGCCTCCCATTGGCGCATCCATGTTCGCTGGGGGAGCACCACCAGAAAGGTGAGGATTACCTGCCCCACTCGGCGATCATAGCGCCAGGAGGTTGAATGAACAATCGATGCATCTGGTTCAAAGACCCCATCAAAATAGGAAAGCAGATGGAGGAGGACCGTGTCGCTGGGATGCATATCCTCATGATGGGGAACGAGCCAGGATGCCCCGTAGCTGTCCGTAGGGCGGCGCAGAAAGAGCATCTGCTGCGCTTCCAGCGTGATGGGCAAAATCTCGCAGACTATCCCTTGAGCTGCATGGGAAAGGTAGTGAGCCTGATAGTTCGCTCTCTTCTGCTCTTGTACCTGGGTTGATTGCTCATCTATGTACAATGTTGAGTGCATTGATTTTCCCTCATAAGACCTTACTCATTCAGCACCACAAACAGCTACGAAAAATTCAGCCATGGAGTGCAGGCCTGGCCTTTTCCGGCGACGACTCAGGGAAGGACCAGGCACATATCTCTGTTTGTTTATTGACTGCCCGACTCTATACACTCATCAGGATGGTGTCGGACACCTGATCGGCCTCTTGCGCTCCTGTTGGGACGGTCGAGTCGGCTGGTTCGATGCTCGTCCTGGTTGAATCCTGCTGATGCAAGAATGTGGCCAGCAAAGCAACAACGAGCATTCCTATGCCTGCAATGAGAAACGACCCATGCAGCGCGTCCACGAACGCCTGATTAATCGCCTGGTGCAATGCAGTCGGGGGCAGTGGCAGTCGCCCCAAGAGAGGGAGCTGGCTGGCCTGTGCGCCGAAACTTCCAATCTTACTTGCAATCGTTGCACCAATCGGACCGGGCACGCCTCGTTGTGCGAGTTGAGACACAATATTACCGGAAAATTGCTGCACAACGATTGCCCCGAGCACAGCTATCCCTAACGTGTTTCCGAGCCGGTTACTGGTGTTAGACATGGACGATCCCAGACCCGCCCGTGCAGGAGGCGTGACGGAGAGCACCGCCGCGGTCAGTGGGCTCTGAATGAGGCCAATGCCAATACCCAGCATGGCAAGGATCCACCACAGCGTGGCATAGCTGGAGTCGGGAGAGAGGCGCAGCAGCAGGAACAGCGCGCTGGAATCCAGCAGGGCACCCATCACAATCGGCAAGCGCGGGCCGAGACGACCAGTGAGCCGACCTGCAAATGGAGCAGTCACAAAGGCACCTATGCTGATGGGGACTGTCCGCAGACCAGCCTCAAGCACCGTATACCCCTGCACTTGCTGAAAAAACTGGGCCAGGAAAAAAATGGGACTCATTGAGGCAACGCCGTAGATGAGCGTAGCCATGTTAGCGATCGAGAACACGCGCTTCCCAAACAACTGCAGCGGGAGCAGCGGTTCGCGCACCCGCGTTTCGACTAGCAGGAACGCAGCCAGCAAGACCACCGCGCTGCCGAAGAGGCCGAGGATCATCGGAGAGGTCCACCCTTGAGATCCACCCTGAATGATGGCCAGGACCAAACAGGTCAGCCCAGAAATCACCAGCGTTAGACCAGGTAGGTCGATGTGCCGGGCGTCCGGGTTGCGCGACTCATTAAGACCTGGCCAGGCCAGGGCGAGCGCGAGGAGCCCGAGGGGCAGATTCACGAAAAAAATCGCAGGCCAGTTCCAAAACTGGACGAGCAAGCCGCCAAGCAGCGGACCGGCGACGAGACCTATGCCAGAAACGCTGGCCCAGAGGCCAATGGCCTGCGCACGGGCGCGCGGCTCGGGAAAGGCTGCCGTCAGCACCGAGAGACTCCCCGTAGAAAGCGCCGCTGCACCTATGCCTTGTAACACGCGACCGAAGAGCAGCCAGCCCAGCATCGGTGCGAACCCACAGAGCGTCGAGCCGAGCAGAAACAGCACCAGCCCGGAAAGGTACAGGCGCTTACGCCCAAAGCGGTCGCCCAGGGTACCAGCGGTGAGCATGAGGACCGCAAAGGGCAAGGTGTAGGCATCAATGATCCATTGCAGATCCGACAGACCCGTGTGGAGATCGGCCTGGATTCTCGGCAGTGCCAGATTGACAATCGAAATATCCAGCAGAATCATAAATGATCCCAGACAGGTCACGACCAGTGTAATCACCAAGCTTTTGCGATGTGTTACATTCATCATATGCTCCCTTCTTTTCCATGTATTGGAGACCTTCTCAAAGAAACGACGACTCGGTAGCTTGTTTTCTTCGATCGAAGATATCTTCTTGCCGACTGCTCAGGCATTCCCGAGCAATACTCTTGATGAGAGTCTACCTGTTTGGAGGTTGGAGAACATCGGGAGAAGACGTGATTATACTCCCTATCTTGTGCGGTGGGAAGAATTGGTTGCTCATCTGTTCCCTAGGGAGTATTCCCGATACGTTCAGACAAGCTTCTGTTCAAGCGCGATGCGAGTCGCTGCATGGCGCGAGTTCACGCCGAGCTTCCCGTAGATCGAGCGTAAGTGGGCATCAGCCGTACGTGGGCTGATGACGAGCTGTATCCGCGATTTGGGCGTAGGTCAGCCCCAGCGTCACCAGGCGCAAGACTTCGATCTCGCGAGTGGTCAGACCGAAGAGGTTCCCTCTGGACGCAGGTGCCTGAGGGAGGGTCGGAGGAGCTACCCCAGTGGGAGACTGGGAGGTTGAAGTGATCTGCTCTCGCACTTTCACCTGTTCCGCAGCAGCAATGGCTTGTGCAAGGGTGAATGCTCGCCCCTGCGTCCATGCCGCCTCGAAGGGTGCCGCATCAAGTTGGACACGGACGTCGGCTACCATCCGCTCGTACGAGGCGCGGTCAGTTGGCGCAAGGGGAGCGCCAATGGCGTTGCGCAGCGCCTGTGCCGCTCCATACAGCCGCGCTGCGCTCAGTGGTTCTCCCTGCCCCTGGGCGACGCCTGCCACTCCCTCCAGGGCAGCAGCGATGCCTTCTTTGTCTCCGAGTTCTTGCCGCAAGGACAGGCTCTCATCGTAGTGTGCTTTTGCTTGCGCATAGCTCCCCTGGGACAGCGCCACTTGCCCCAGAATAGTGAGCGTATGGGCGCTCCCGCCTTTATCTGCGAGCTGCTGTCGTATCGCCAAGCTTTCCTCACACAGCCCTCTCGCTCGCTCATAGTCGCCCCGCTCCAGCACTGCAATGGCGAGCGTCGTGAGTGAACCGGCAACACTTTGGGGGGATCCCAGCTCACGTGCCAGCGCCAGGCTCTCCTCGCACCGTGCTATCGCTCGCTCGTACTCTCCCAGAGCAAGCAGAGCCAGAGCCCAACCAGAGAGAGCAAGGGCCATGACCCGCTTATCGCCCAGCTCACGCAGCAGCGGAAGACTCTCCTCGTAGAACGTGGTTGCCTGCTGGTAGTCACCCTTGCTGCTGCTGAGATTTCCCAGAGTAGTCAGGGCGTAGGCAATGCCCAGTCTCTCTGGGAGCGCACGAGAGAGCTCCAGGCTTTCTTCCAGGAGGATGTTTGCTCGTGCATAGTCATTCTGGTAGTACGCCAACACGCCGGCAGCATGCAGTACCTGTGCTCGCACAGATGTCTGCCCCGAAAACTGCTGCAGGATGCGCTCCAGCACGTTTCGTCCCTCAGTCAGATAGCCTCGATAGAGCCAGAAGCGCCAGATGGCGGCAGCGATGCGAGCGCCTGATTCTACCTCTGCCTGCTCGAGCGACCATGCAAGCGCTGTGCGGATATTATCATGCTCCGACTCTACGCGTTGCAGCCATTCGATCTGCTGTAGACCACCTGTTTCGGGCCCTGCGCGTTCCGCGAAACGGACATACCAGTCACCATGACGGCGGCGCATGGCGGCCACTTCGCCCGCCTGCAGCAGCTTCTCCTGGCCGTACTGCCGCATCGTCTCCAGCAAGCGGTAGCGTGCCTCAGCGCTGCGTTGCTCCATGAGCACCAACGATTTATCGATCAGGGAGGAGAGGACCTCAAGCACGTCGCATGCTTCGCCTGGCTCACCCGCGCAGATGGCCTCTGCCGCTTCGAGCGAAAAACTGCCAGCAAACACCGAGAGCCGACGGAAGAGGGCCTGCTCTTGTGCTGACAACAAGTGGTAGCTCCAGTCCATGGCTGCCCGCAAGGTTTGCTGTCGCGGTAAGGCCGATCGACTGCCTCCGGTGAGCAGCCGGTAGGCATCATCCAGTCGTGCGATGATCTGCTCCACAGAGAGCACGCGTATACGGGCCGCGGCTAGCTCAGTCGCCAGTGGGATGCCGTCGAGACGACGGCATATCTGCACCACTGCCGGTGCATTCTCCGGCGTGAGCGATGAAGGAAGGCTGGACAGATCTCGCACGCTCGACGAACAGTTGAACGGCCTCATAGGTCAGCAGCCCTTCGATGGGTGGCAGGTGATAGGTATCAGGCACACGCAAGGAAGGGACCGGCCAGACAGTTTCACCGGTGATCGTGAGCGCTTCGCGACTGGTGACCAGCACGCGCAGCGTGGGGCAGGTATGTAGGAGCGTTTCGATCAACTGCCTGCATGCCCCCAGCAGATGCTCGCAGTTGTCCAACACGAGGAGCAGATGCTGGCGGCGGAGTGCATCGGAGAGTGCCTCCGTCACCGTGCAATCCACCCGTTCAGGGATTCCTAGAGCCGAGGCCACGACCTGCGGCACCAGCAGAGGATCGGAGAGCGCTGCCAGTTCTACCCACCAGACACCATGCCCGAACTCCTCCAGGAGGTCGGTTGCGACCTGCAGGGCCAGGCGCGTTTTGCCACTGCCTCCAGAGCCAGTGAGGGTGAGCAGCCGGGTAGTCGCGAGCAACGCTTTGACCTGGGTCATCTCCCGTTCGCGGCCAATAAACCGGTTCACCTGGAGAGGCAGATTGTTAGGAGAGGTGTCAAAGTTCTTCGCCACCAGCGCATCTTCCATGCTCAACGCGATCGTTCCTCCATGAGAACTGGGGAGAGTGAGATTGCTCTCGCCATACTGTATCCATTCCTGAATGAAAGGGATACATTCGATCAGGTTCAAAGGATGAGTGGCGTGCTCCGATCATGAGCCCGGCGCGCTCTGCTTGGCCTCACGACATAGACAGGCAATCCTTCTGGACTCTGAACATCCTTCACCTCTGTCGCTGGATTCTCAACAAACAGATCACAGGAACGCAAGATACTGTTCAATAGAAGAATGCATCCTCTCCCCTCTTGCGCTTGTGAACGAACTTCTCTGCTATTCTACCACGCCCATACAAATTCTGCGACATGTGAAAACAATGTCAATCTATATGGACCCATCCGGCTGAACATGACGGAGCACCTGGCGATTGAACGAGCTGAGGCGGTGTAAAGCGCAGCTTCCTCCTTGCTACAGCGAGTAATATCCGGAGCAAGAGACAACTCATGTCAGGCAGTCTCCCTGCCTCCAGAAATATTGCTATCTTACCCCTGGTATTATCAATGTATGTATTAGCCTTATTTGAAATAACAATACTGGAGCAGTCCAGAATAACTGGGCAGTATCAACTTGCGGCAAAACAAACTATCTCAAGTATAGCATAGTAGAGTGGGGAATTGATATTATTAGGAGAGACAAAATGCATTTATCAGATGCATTTTTCGATTTTTCAGAAAACGATCTTTAATCTTGATCATCTTGTCTCGAAAAACGTCCGTATGATAAAACCTTCACTCTGTACACTCCTAAGGCATGACATCAAGCTAGTTGAGATAGTCTTGATTACTCGTCTCAGAAATCAAAGTCTCATGTATTGATGTATACCCCTTTACATGAGACTATAAAACGAGTAAGACAGGAAGGGGTCATCTGGTGTCCATCGGCTAAACACGAATCTCCAAAGACGTACAAAACGTCGATTTTCAACAGGTATGCCTGAAAATTGAGGATATATGTGTACGCTGTCCCGTCCATCGCTGAAGTGCGAATTACCTCCATACTCCGAGCGGCTGTTTTTGTAGATAGGTGCTTTTTGTGTTTTTCACCTGAACACAAAATTACGTGCATGAATAAGTAATTACACAGATGACAACGCATCGCATTTCAAGTATAATGTGAACTATGGAATGGCAACACAAAATGAAAAGTCCCAAGCGCCAGGTATGTTTGGCGACATATTGAGGGGGGATGAGACGAATGACTGATCTTGCAAACGCAAATCCGCATGGGTACCAGTGGCTGGAAGGCACGATGAAACAGGTGACCCCAGAAGTAGCGCATTGGCTGCCAGCGGGTAAGCCAGGGAGCATCGGCGCGCAATATGCGCACGTGGCACTCACCGAAGATTATTTCATTCACGGACTTCTTCAAGCAAAGTCGCCTTTGATGGCCGGGGCGTATGCTGGGCAACTGGGGAAGACCCAGTTGCCACCCTCGCGTAGTAACTGGGGTGAGTGGGGGCGTGTGATCCAAGGGGACCTGGAGCAGTTGCGGGCGTATGCGCATGCGGTCTACAGTGCAAAAGAGGCTTACCTTGCATCAATTATCGATGAGACGCTTAAGCTACCCATTGATGCTACCAAAGCCGGAATGGGGATGCAAACAGCGGTCTCTCTGCTCAACATGTTGCTTGCGAATGCCCACAAGCATTGCGGTGAAATTGCCGCCCTCAAGGGACTGCAAGGGTTGAAAAGGCATCCAGTCTAGCTTATAGAACCTGTACAAACTGACGAAGCCATTGTGAAGCGATAGGAGGCTGCATATGGGAAGAGAGCCGCTGGAAACTAGCGAAGAACGTCACGCAGAGCAATCATCGTATCTACCATCACATCTTATCCCGATGGGTCACGAGTCCTGGGCCCTTTGGCGCTTGTTGGCCGTGCGGGGAACGGGTTTTCCCATTGCGGAGCTTCTCAAGCTGTCCACTCCCGCGTGCGCCCTGGCGGCTGATCGCCTCATCGCGGAGGAGATGCCAGGGAACGGAGATCAACACAACGAGTCTGCTGCCCTGCATAACTTCCGCCGCACATTTCACCAGGCGCTTCTTCAGACCTCAAGGGTCGTGTACGAGACGGCCCAAATGCTGCCTTTTCGAGAAGCGGTCATCTGGCAAAACCGCCAGGCATTTCACAACATGATCGAGCGCTTGACGCCCCCGCCAAAGGATGCTGTTGATCTGCGGTATCGCAACAGCCAGCAGCGCCGCCGCGAGGAGATGGTTGCGCTCTACTTGCAGCGGTACTGTGCCAAGAATGAAACGATAGGCTTTTTGGCCCCGGCGGTTGGGGAACATTCACGACCCAGGGAGCGCCAATTACCGTTCTTCCGGCGCCCCATCTCCTGGCTAAACGTCAGGTGTATTTTGAAGAATGGGGTATCGGCATCCTGGCTCGGAAACTATCGCAGGCCAGAGCGCTGCGCCCCTGGATTGCGCCTCAGCGTCATCCCTTCGTGTATGCTGGTGCGACCGACGTGTGCCTCCCTGGAATCGGCACCGTGACGTTTTCGTGGGATGAGGCGGCTATTTTGGCGCTCTGCGATGGCCGCCGACTGGCACGCGAAATTGCCGCCGAATTGAGAGGCAGGATGGATGACAACATGGTGTACGATACCCTGGAAAGACTCGGTGCGAACGGGCTTGTTTCCTGGTTTCTGCGCATTCCCATCCAGACCAATCCCGAAGAGGTACTCTACTCGGCATTAGATCGGGTTGGAGATGAAGGCATCCGTGCTGCGGCGCTGGCCGAGTTAACCGAGTTGGAGCAAGTGCGGGTGGCCGTTGCGCGGGCGGCAGGCGACCCTGAAAAACTGGATCACGCCCTGGCCGACCTGGAAAACACGTTTCTCCGACTGACCGGTGAAGAAGCAACCCGTTTGCAAGGCAAGATGTTTGTAGGACGCTCGCTCCTCTACGAAGATTGTGTGCGCGATGTGGCGGTAGAAGTTGGTCCTGAGATTCGTGCAGCATTGGCCGAGCCGCTCGCGCTGCTCTTCACGAGTGCGCGCTGGTTTTCTTGGAAGCTTGCAGAACACTACACCTACCTGTTTCAAGAGGTGTACCACCGGGCCGTTAAAGAAACAGGTGAACGCCTCATTCCAGTGACTGCCATTTGGGATCAGTTGGGTCCGCGCTTATTCTCACCCGGTCAAGCAGAAGTTCAGGCCCTTGGCCGGGATCTTCAGCAACGGTGGGCAACTATGCTTGGCCTGCCTTCCAGCCAACACCAACTGGCATACACGGCGGCAGAGCTGCGGTCGCGCGTCCTGGCAGCCTTTGCCGCGCCGAGACCGGGCTGGAAGAGGGCACGCTATGCCTCGGCTGACATCCTGGTTGACGCGACGGGGTTGGACGCGATACAACGCGGCGAGTATCTTCTGGTGGTCGGTGATTTTCACCTCTCCAATTCACTGGTCCAATCTTTTCACCTCCACCAACATCCCGTTCCAGAAGAGGTCACGCGTGATTTCGTTGCAGATTTGCCCGGCGGACTTTTCACGCCTGTCTTTCCGACAGGCGGTTCAATAACGCCGCGCATATCGTATGGCATCAGGCATGCTGACGATGTCTGGCTCCAGATGTCGCCGGATGCTTCCGTGAACCCCCACACTCAGGTCTTGTCTCTTGGAGAGCTGCTGCTGGATGCCCCCGCAGGAGAGGTGGTGCTGCGAACGCGCGATGGTCGCCTCACCACCACGCCGCTGACCATCTTTGAATTTGCCCTTTTTCTACAGATGTTGCAGCACTACTCCCTGTTCGGCAATGACGCACATATCCCCCGGATCACTGTTGACCGGGTTGTCATTCATCGTGAATCCTGGTCCTTTGCCGCGTCTACTATCTCCTTTGCCAGCGAGACCGATGAAGCGGCTCGCTTCCTGGCAGTACGCCGCTGGGCACACCAGCATGAGATTCCGCGTTTTCTCTTTGCCAAGCTCCCACACGAAGCTAAGCCGTTTTATGTTGACCTAGAAAGCCCGGTGTTCGTGAATATCCTGGCGAAGGGGATTCGTAATGCCCAACGATCTGGCGGTGCAGATGCGCAGATTACGGTGATGGAGATGCTGCCTACTCCGGAAGGCGTCTGGCTGCCAGATGCCGAAGGCCGACGCTACACCAGCGAATTGCGCCTCGTTGCTCTGGACCTCTTGGGCACGGACTTTGATCACCTCACGCAGGGAAACGAAAGAAGCGAAGATTAAATCCACACTACAATACACAATCCCATTGAAAGGAGCAATTACCATGACCATGTGCTGACTACTTTCTTCATCCGGACAAAATGCAGGGGTAGTGAGCACAAGTGAACCAGGGAGGTGTCGCCGATAGAGAAAGTAGCCAGTACAGGGCTGTACTGGCTACATAGCACATCCGTTCTCAAAGTGGTCAGTTGGCACCCTCGAACGTAGCAGGTGCGATCCGTCATTTCCCGCCTTCTTAGCAAGCTCTCGCAGGCTGCGAGATGATCATGGTTGTCCAGATCACAAGGGTTTTTCCGCCTGTTTCCCAAGTGCAACCTGCTTTGTGTCCAGGCGCGACCAGTTTTTACCAACTCTACTGCTCTGTGCCAGTCAGGCAGTGTCTCCCTGTACTCGGTACTCAACGTGTACCATCCGTTCCTGAAGCAGGAATCACACGATTGGCGCCCTTCTCACGATCGAGAGTCCCGTTGAGTGCTTCGTGAGGCTCACCTCTGTGCCGCCTTTTCCCGCCACCTGTCCAGGTGCTATCCGTTGATGGACCGTCCCGCTCTGCTACGCTGGTTGTGTGCCAATGATCTGGAGCGCACACAGCCTCCATCGTAGGACAGTCAGAGCACAGCTACGCTTCTTCTTGTCTGTGCTGTTTCTGAACATGAAACACGATACGACGGATCGTTTCATGCGAGACTCCGTATGCGGCTGCTACGGTGCGGAGCGGTTCTTTCTGCTCCACCACACGCTGCACGACGGTCGGCCACTCTGAAGCGGGAATACCGTATGTGGGACGCTTTGGCCCTGGACGCCGATACTTGAGAACAGGAGGATGACTTCTATGAGTTGATTGTTCCTCAATGAGAAAGCGCTGCACCTTTTGATACAGTGTTCCTGCAGGGGCAAGGAAGAGGTAAAAAATTGGCGAAAGCGTATTCGACACCCGTCGGTTCCGTTTAGACTATTTATAGAATATTCTATAAATAGTCTTTTTCATGTTGAAAGCTAGAAGATACGATCGCCGCTCCTCCCTCCTGTCTCATATGATATTGTACATGTGACTATTGACAGGTGATATGCAGACGGTTAAGCTATCTGTGTAACATCTGTGTAACTGGCATGCTCAGGGAGGAATGGACGGTGGCCCGCAGCATTCCTATATTCCGCGAAGGCGCTTTGCAACAGCAGAGTAAAGAGGGCACCTCTACCGATACCATCAGCATTGGGACGGCTGAGTGGTATAGCTGGTTAGAGCAGCACCATGCCTTTACCTATGAAACTCCCCGCATGACCTTTACGGCACGTAAGGAACAGCGGCCTGGCGGCTGGTACTGGTATGCATACCGGCGCAGGCAAGGCAAGCTGCACAGTGCTTACCTCGGCAAGTCAGCCGAACTGACCCTCCAACGACTCAACGTGACCGCAGAAGCCCTGGAGGGAGCAGGTGAGGCTCTCGTGGGCGGGGCTGATCGACCCCTGTGGATGTCTGGAGATACTACTGTGCAGGTTCACCAGGCCTCCATCATTGCTTTTCCAACGACACGCACTGGAGCTGAGCGACTCAGGGAGCCTGAGCCAGTGCCAAAGTATACTCTTCCCGTCCAGCTCACTCCGTTGATTGGGCGCGAGCAGGAAGTGGCAGCCGCCTGTATGCTCCTGCGCCGCCCAGACGTCCGCCTGCTCACCCTCATCGGCACGGCTGGCGTGGGCAAAACGCGTCTAGCCATCGCGGTTGCGCACGACCTCACATCCGACTTCACAGATGGCGTCTGCTTTGTGTCCCTGGCTGCCATCACTGATCCCGACTTTGTACTCCCGACCATTGCTCAGGCGCTGGGGCTGCGGGAAGCGAGCGCGCGTCCGCTCCTCGTCGATCTACAAGAAGCGATTGGCGACCGGTCCCTCTTGCTGCTACTCGACAACTTCGAGCACGTGCTGGCTGCAGCACCGAGGCTTGCCGATCTGTTCGCCGCCTGCTCGCGCGTGCGCATGCTGGTGACCAGCCGCGCTCCTCTGCGGCTGCACGGCGAACATGAGTTCTCTGTATCCCCCCTGGCCCTCCCTGATCGCACGCAGCTTTCCGAGCGTGTGGAAGTGCTCGCGCAGTATGCCGCCTGCACCCTCTTTGTGCAACGAGCGCAGGCCATCAAGCTACATTTCCACATGACGGAAGCCAACGTACGTGCCATCGCGGAGGTGTGTATTCGCCTGGATGGTCTGCCCCTGGCGCTTGAACTGGCGGCAGCACGTATCCGTTTGCTCTCTCCACAAGCCCTGCTGGCCCGTCTCGAGCGTCGCCTGGACGTGCTGACTGGTGGGCGCAACCTGCCTGCTCGCCAACAGACCTTGCGCGCGACGATCGCGTGGAGTTACCACCTGTTGGCAACCCAAGAGCAGCGGCTCTTCCGCTGGCTGACCGTCTTCGCAGGTGGCTGCACGCTCTCGGCCGTTGAAGCCATCGCCCAGGCGGCAGGCCTTGACGCGAGTATCATCCTGGAAGGGGTGAGCACGCTGCTGGAGAACCATCTGCTGCGTCAGGTGGAGCAGCCCAATGGTGAGCCACGCCTGCTGCTGCTGGAGACGATCCGGGAGTACGGTCTGGAGTGCCTGGAGAGCTGTGGGGAACTGGAGGCGGCCCGAGGAGCGTACGTGGCGTATTACATGGCGCTTGCCGAGGCGGCCGAACCTCAGTTACGTGGAGCCGAGGAGTCGCGCTGGGTGACACAGTTGGAAGGAGAACAGGAGAATCTGCGGGCGGCGCTTAGCTTTCTCTTGGAGCAGGCACGCGTGCAGTCAGGCACGCAAGAGGGAGAAATCCAGCTCGAGAGGGCCTTGCGCTTGTGTGTTGCCCTGTCCCGGTTCTGGCATGACCGTGGCTATGGGAGAGAAGGGTTGAGCTTCCTGATGCAGGCACTCTCAGAGCGTGCTAGCGTGGGAGCGGCGTTACGAGCCAGGGCACTGTACGAGGCAGTTTACATGGCAGACATCTATGCACGACACATGCCGCTCGAGCGGCTGGCGGAGGAGAGTCTCGCACTCTATCAGGAGCTGGGCGATCCCGTGGGCATAGCTCGCAGCTTGTATCAGCAAGGCTCTGTCGCCCGTATCAGGAGTCAGTTTGCGCTGGCCCATGCGCGGTTGGAGGAGGCGGCAGCCGACTTCCAGGAATTGGGCGACCGCTGGAGGCAAGGC
Source organism: uncultured Chloroflexia bacterium (assembly GCA_963702765.1). Taxonomy (GTDB): domain Bacteria; phylum Chloroflexota; class Ktedonobacteria; order Ktedonobacterales; family Ktedonobacteraceae; genus DATMNR01. Next base: position 6,999 of record CAVPEB010000028.1, on the reverse strand, counting down.
CAGTGCTATACCGAATGGGCGCGCGTTGCGACCGAACAGGGACAGTACGAACAAGCTTCTACGTTGCTCTCGGAGAGCCTGCTGCTCTACCAGGAGCTAGGCGATCAGCAGCGTGTTGCCTGGGTGCGCTACCTGCTGGCACGCCTGCTCTTTGTGTGGCAGCAGGACCAGGCACTTGCCCAGCAACTTGCCGAGCAGAGCCTGACGTACTTTCGGGAACAGGACAGCATCTTCTACAGTGCCGCTCCGCTCGGTTTGCTAGGACTCATCCTCCTGGAGCACGGTGAGCTGGTGACAGCGCGTCCCTTGCTTGAAGAGAGCCTGGCGATCGACAAGAAGATAGGGGAGGAGACGGAGGACGTCCAGAGGAGTAATGGTCTCGCGCGCCTCTTGGCTTTGCAGGGCGATGTGCTCGCAGCCCGTCACCTGTACCAGGAGAGCCTGACCTTGCTGTTCAAGTTTAACGTCTACAAAGAGCAGGTTGCGGCAGCCCTGGAGGGCCTAGCAACGCTTTCGGCAGGACAGGGCGAGCCACGGCAAGCGGCACGATTCTGGGGAGCCGCCGAAGCGCTGCGTGAGGCCATCGGCGCACCCATGTACCCGGTCTATCGGGCCAGCTATACTCAAGCGATTACACGCGTACGCGCAAAGCTCGGTGAGCAGGCATTTCGCACGGCGTGGGCCAGGGGACGCGGCATGACGCCTGAGCAAACTCTTGCTACACTGGAGCCGAGAACCCCACAGGCTCCTCCGACTCCCCAATCTACGGCTCGGCAGCCTTCCTCGCCTACCCCGGCTCTCCTGACCAAACGAGAACTCGAGGTGTTGCGCTTGTTGACCCAAGGATTGACCAATCCCCAGATTGCCGAACGCCTGGTGGTGAGCCTGCCGACCGTCAACACTCATGTGGCTTCCATCTTCAATAAGTTAGGGGTCAATTCCCGCAGTGCGGCCACCCGCTATGCGGTAGAACAGCACCTCTTCTAAGCGCTTTCCCCACGCTCTGGCAATGCAGCCTCGTTGCTGTTCGGATCCTCTTCCCCTGCTATGGTCTGCCTCCTTCATATCCCGTCTGCATGCGCATCACCTGTGTACACTTCCCCTCCTCATCTATTCTTATGATCTTTGATCCGTCCGCATACCTCATACGTTCATACGATGCACTCCGAGGTTTTGCCAGGTAAACTGGGGAACAGAAAGTAGTTCAAGTGGGTGAACGAAAACAAAGCAATACGGCAGAGATCCGCGGGAACCGCTGCTCCCACCTCTAGTCGATGAGTCCAGAAAGGAAATTAGCATGGCAACAGCAGCAGTGCTTGACCGGATTGTGCACCAGCAAGCACATCCGGAAGATGATACCTTTCTCGAAATACAAGAGAAAGAAACTGGGGAAATAACGAAATATCCCCTGACCGTACTCACACCCAGTCAACTCCTACGAGAACATCCTTTGATCCCACCTGTTCCTGAACAAGGTGAACCACTTCCGTCTATTCCCCTGGAAAAGCTGCCTCAGGAACTGCAAAAAGTGTATCGGGATATTAAGAATATGATAGATGAGATGAATACAGACTCCTTAGAAAGGGGAGACCTCTATACCATGTTTGGACAGTATCGTACCGGAGAGGATATTGCGAGCACAACGATCGGCAGAAGACCGGAAGGGTCTCGTTATGGCAAAGACCGCGTGATGGTTGTGTATGATCCCCAAGAGGAGAAAGCTGTGGGATTATATGCTGCAGCCATGATTGAAGACCATCCGGGGAGAGTTGAAATTGCAGTCATGAACAGGCGCAGCTATAGAGGAAAGGGCTTCTTCACCCAAGTGCTGGAAAAAGATATGAAGCTCACGCTCCCCCACGAAATTTCAGAATGGAATCTCCAGGTCAGCAGAGGGAATGAAAACATGTTAGATATCTGTGAAGGGTTCGTCCGCAAACGCAGGTTTAATGCGACCATGATCCCCTTTGAAAAAAGAAGAAAGGAAATGATGGAAGCAAGGAGAGCAGAATCTGAATTGATAGAAGATGAGTTACCCGGGGAAAAAGGGCAACATACGAAAAGAATACCCACCGTTACTGATCAGGAATTATATGAATATGTGCATTATATGTTAACCAGAGAAGCTGATGCAGTTTTGCATGGGAAACAAAACCAGTCAGGCTATAGTTTTTATGCTTCTTTTGAGTACGAGATACTCACGATGTCGATAGCGGCATGACAATGGCTCATGCACGTTTGTGGTGAACCCCCTCAAACGTGTTTCCTCAGGCCAAAGTAGTAGGTCTTCTGCGGCGCTGCCTGTCCGCAGCGCCGCAGCAACAGCCAATGCTGTCCATCGTCCTGCCACTAGTGCAAGATCGGCACCGCTGCCCAGTCGAAGAGCCGGGCGCCTTTGGTCCCCTCGCTCATCGGGATCCGCTGCCAATCCTGTTCGGTCAACAAAGGGCTTCCACCTAGCTGACGAGTACACGCCGGGAGCGCCCATTAGGAGTCACGATGCCGACTGGCTCGTCACAGGGCACTGTCAGCACGTAGGGATACTGCTGCTGCTCACACCAGGTGCGCAGATCCAGGTTCCCGCCGTAGACGGTATCTGCCACCACCCAGGCGATGGGCACCTGCGCCTGCTGTAAGCGCGTGAGCATCTGCACCGCCAGTTCCGGCTTGGTCTGAAAGCGTACCGACTCCGGGATGCCCGCGGCTCGGCAGCGCTCGCGGTCCTCGCACCACTCCATCGGCAGGTAGAGTTCGCGGTCGATGAGCGTATGTCCTCGCGTCGTCACATACGAGAGAAAGACGCCGACCTGGCAGTTCTCGCGCCTTTCCAGTGGTGCCGCAGTATTGCACCCCGACACCTGCCGAGTGCTTGCCGCGCTTGGGGAAGCTCGTCTCGTCAATGGCCACCACGGCCCCGCTCGTGCCGAGCTGCTCCAGAGCATAGGAGCGCAGGTCATCGCGCACGCCCTCGGTATCCCAGACCGCCTGGGAGAGTAGGCGCTGCATGCCGTAGGGTGTAGCTTCGCGGGCCTGCTCGGCCAACTGCCAGCCGTTTTTGCGCTCGACCGCGCTCAGCAGGCCTTGCAGGTACAACAACGCCCGCCGGCGCGGTTCCGGGCGGGCAAAGCGTGGGGCGAGGCGGCGATGCAGGTGGGTGAGTTCAAACGCCCAGGACGCCACATGAGTTGGGGTCGTCTTGAGGCCGGTACAGGTGATATGCTGGGATGGCTTCACGATCTGCTCCTTTCAGATGGATCTCTGCTATCGGTAGTTGCACCACTAGCATGTCACATCCGTCAGGTACGGTCGTGCAGTTTGTTTTTGGGCGTCGGAAGAGAGTTCCTGTTCAGTTTAGAAAGTGCAACTGTAGTGAACTGTAGTGTTGACGCCTTTTCCCGTTCCCTGTACAGGTGCTTTCCGTGGATGAACCGACTGCCTGTGTTAGACTTGCAATGTGCTGCTGGTTTCATCAGCACACAGCGGACCATTAGTGTCTTTTCCCTGCATCTGCGGACACCGCACAGGGAAGATGTAAGGAAAAATCGATCTGCATGGGGTAACACAAACATCTGCATGCTCTCTTGCTGCTAGGATGTAATGGCGCCTCTGTCGCAGGAACATTAGCTCTACAGCTAAGCCTCTTGTTGTCCACGCTGCTGCTGGACATGAAGCAGAATGCGGCGGATCGTTTCATGCGAGACACCATACGCGGCTGCTACGGTGCGGAGCGGTTCTTTCTGCTCCACCACACGCTGCACGACGGTCGGCCCCGCGTTCAGCAGGAATACCTAAGTTCGGATGTTTCGGCCTGGTCGTCGTTGACGCTCCGTTCCAGAAACAGGCGCTGGTGATTCCCAAGTGCTGATCATTTTCACCTCACCGCGTGACGGGCAAGGTGTTCCACTCTGCTCTCCTCTGCCGTAGATTCAGCGCCTGGAGCCGCCAATCAGCCTGGGGATAGCCGATTGTTTGCCAGATCAGGCGATGAGCCGCGCTCCCGCCGAGTCGCTCGCGCTTGAGGAGCGCCGTAGCCAACGCATCCACTGCTGGCCAGTACTCTAAAAGGATCTGTTGAGCGCGCATCCAACATGCATCCGTGGTCGTTTTGCGCTGCTGTTCGTTGGTTCGATCTGGGTGAGGAGTCTGTGAATTTGCTCGAGATCGTCTCGTTCGCTTCCTTGTGGGTACTCGACACAACTCTTTTCCTCATCGTAAGTCACATACGGGGCGCACGCATAGGCCGTGGCCAGCATACCCGCGTAGTAGATCGTTATCAACTCGGAATTGCCCAGATCGTCGCGCCATTCGGGATGATCGTTCGCATCTTCGATGAATGAGCTAAAGCGACAATAACCGCCATAGCCATCATCTCTCATGGCAATCGAGACCTCCTCAATACAGCGCCCGATCACATGACCAACGAGAGCATGCCCGGCTTCATGATAGGCGTAGTGCACACGTCTCTGCTGATAGTTCTCTGTGGCCGACACTTTCACCTCGCGGCTGAGAAAAGCAAAGGGTGCTGTACCCGCTTCTTCGCTAGACAGCAAGACAGTGCATCCTTTGTCAATTGGGAGCTACCTCGTTGGCCTCCGCCAAGTCCTGGAGTTCCTGGTTGACCAGGTGGTCCACCTGGGTTTCGAGCCAAAAGCGCGCCGCAGTTCGTACTTGTTGTCAAGCACGCTTCCACCGGTGAAGATATTCCGGCGTCGGAATGGTTCAGGTGTGGTTAAGAGCAACCACTCCCGCTGCGATACTTGGGAGGAAAAGAACCAGGGTCCTCGAGAACGTAGGTCCGTTCATACACCCAGGCGGGGCAAGGGAAGGATGTTCTGGTGCAAAGTTCTTCCACCGTTGCGGCGCAAAATGCCGCCCATCGCTTTCCATCTGGTGTGGTCGTTGGTGAGGGTGGTTCGCCGATTAACTCCTTGCGCTGATCTATCGCAAGGACCACCAGTCATGAAGGAAACAGCCAATGGCGAACCAGGGATCTTCACCCTGATCGATTTGCGCAACCGCTGCAGCTACGGAATGTATTGGGTAAGGGAGTGGAGTAGCCATTATTGCCGTCCTTTTCTGGAATGTTGCCGCCTGCTTTCATTATACAACACATGGGGCATGTCGTTTGAGAATGTTAGATGCAAACCAACATCCAGCTCATACCATCTGGTGCTAGTGCGGAAAACAACGGTCGATTGCCTGGCTTGTATAGGCACTTCTGAAAGCGAGATGGGAGTTAGGGATGTACGTGTTCACGATTGACCAGGCTTGCGCCCTGGTTTTGAGAGAGAGTCGCTGGGCTACTGCCTGGATGTCGCGATCATCTTGAGGACGCCCCGCAAAAAGCTTGAGTGCGAGAATATACTCCAGTTTGGAACATAACGGTGAGATTGCCGAAGATTTTCCACAGTCTCGGTGCTTTTAATTTTCCGATTTGTTCCACGCAACCTGACATCATCATTGAGCCACGCAGGAGGAAGCTTCTTTTCTTTCGCAACCAGGGCAATTGCTTGTTGAACTGCCTGGTAGGTGTGTCGATCATTCGTCGCAATTACCACATCAATATCCTGGGTGGCTTTTCGATTACCAACCTGGGTAATCATGAGCCACTCCCAGAAGAATAAGTGAAGTGGTAATCTGCATATCTGCCAGTTTCTGCCAAAGCCGAGGTATTGTTCGATCCGTGAGCTATCCATACTCTTCCTCCTTTCTCTGACCATATAAGATGCTATGTTCAAAAATGGCCTCGATCCCCTTACAGAGAGGCTTGGTAATGTATATCTTATTTTTGCTCAGCGCCCCTGTCAAGCAGCCTCGAACTACGCTATGCAATCAGAACTCGCGTTTATTGTACTGTCTTGCTGCACTACAGAGGAAGTCGAGCAAGCGCTCGACTGCTAGAGCGCATTCGCACGTTGGCAACGATCAGAGGGAGATTTTCATGAAGAGGACCTATTTCAGCCTGGCTGAACGAAGCGACGGAATACTCCTCTCTGCCTGGGTACCTCTCCACTCCACTCGCCGCATGACAGACTGTTCAAGTGTTTCGTGATGATGGAGAAGCCAGACATCGAGAACCAAACCAAGCTATGGCAGGATTTTTCAGATATGCTGACCATGGGGAGAACCCTCTTCTCCGATAGTGGCACGTATCCCCGCGAAATCATCCTGAAATGGGTAGCCAGACTCACTACTCGTCACGTCTTGTCTGATATGAAACAGCTTCAATGGCTGTTTCATATGTAAGCTCGGTTGTCGAATTGCTGCTTGATTTCCGTTTCCTCCTGCCTTCCCCCCGTCATCTATCCAGGTGCCGCCCGTTGCCGTACCGTCTGCCTCTACTACACTACTTGTGTGCAAATGAGATCAGCAGCACCAGTACACCATCTGCTTCCTTTTCCTGCACATGCAAACACTGCGCAGGGAAGGTGCAAGGGAAGGTGGATGTGCTAGTTGGAACCATCAAATTCACAAGCTCTCGTGCTGCCAGGATGTGATCGCACTTCTGGCTTAGGACAGCACCTGTACAGCTAAGATTTTTGTCGTCCACGCTGCTTCTGGACATGACGCATGATGCGACGGATCGTTTCATGCGAGACTCCATATGCGGCTGCTACAGTGCGGAGGGCCTCTTTCTGCTCCACCACACCATGCACCACGGTCGGCCACAGGTCGGTGGGAATACCGTAGTTTGGATGTTTTGTCCTGGTCGTCGGTGCTTGAGAAGAGGAGGGTTACTACTTTGAACTAGTTTATCTTGCACCACAGGTGTTCACCTTTAGATACAGTTTTCAAGACGGGGCAAGGAAGAGGAAAAAAATTGGCGAAAGCGTATTCGACACCCGTCGGTTCCGTTCGATTCCTTTGGCCCGCTTCCCAGCAAGCCTCACGCGTTGATCGCGGATCCGACCTCTTCATCCCTCTTCTCCACTTTTTTGCCTGAGTCCAAATGCCAGTGGGCTTTGCCCACGGGTCGCGGAGTTGACCCTTTCGGTTCCG
>CAVPEB010000027.1:0-279131 GCA_963702765.1 uncultured Chloroflexia bacterium | reverse complement strand
CTCTGAGAATAACCAACGACTTGTTGATTGGATTACTATCTGAACCGAAGGCAATTTGTCCACTCACACCCTGGAGTGCATTCGCGCCTTTGATTGCTTCTATTCCCAACAGCATATCATGCGTTGAGATAGTTGTCTTTGATCCCGTGAGAGCATTGTTAGCCGCAGTTAACATCGCGACTGTTGCGTCGTAGGAGAGGATGGTATCGCCATCGGCACGTTGGAAGCCATAAGCCCCCGGTCGAATGCTGATTTTTGGGATCAAAATACGTTTTGTAATTATCAAAGAACGAAGGTGTAGAACAGGCAAATGATTGGCCTTGATTACATAGAAATCGCCACTCATCCGGATAGGCGAATGTGGTAAAGTTCAGGCGAGAAGCAGCAGCGTGAAGACTACTATTATACCCACCTAATTCATAAAGGGCATCTCCACCCATGATAGGTGCAGTGGAAAGTGGTCCTGTTGTTGGTAGTTCTTTGAGCAATACGCTGGCATCGTTGGCATAACCGGCAAAGTAGATCAAGTCGGGATTACTATTCGCAGCATCTGCTATCTGCTGGCTGTAGTTCGTAGTTTTACCTACACTATATGTTTCGGTTGCCACAATCTGTTTGCCGTCATTAATAAACTGTGTACGGAAAGCATTAGCCAGGCTTTGTGTATAGAGATTAGAAGGATCATAGAACAACACTGCCCTTGTTGCATGCAATGTCTGTACTGTATAATTTGCGCCTTCAACTCCCTGTCTCTCATTGGCTGGAGCTACCCTGAAAAAGTAGGGTGTACCAGTCAATGTATCACTTGATGCAGTCTGCGAAATCATTGGAATTTGCGCTGTGCGCAGAACACTACTGGCTATACTGGCATATCCACTAAATGGCCAGCCCATCACACCCACGAAATGTTTGTCCACCGATGATAGTTGCACGATTTGCTGCGCTACCGTTGTTGTATCTTGAGAATTACTGCCAGCATTTGCTATAAGTAAACGAATCAGTACACTATTGTTGAGTTTTGAAGCGTCATTGAACGATTTTTGCGCGACATATGCCCCTTGCAAGTCATCGCGACCAACACTTACAGTTGAATTATCACCGGTAAGCATGGTTCCTACAACAATTGTAATATATGGATTGCCTGAAGCCAATACTTGTTGATCTTCGAGGTAAATGAGTGCCTCAGCATCATTCGTCTCTTTCGCAACCGCTTGATTCCATAATGCAACAGCACCAGTTGAGTCACCTGCCTTAAGTTTTTGAGATGCCTGCTGCTTGAGAATTCCATCTTGCCGACCAGCAGTATCAAAAGAATAGGTGCCATCGCTAATGCCAATCATTTCGCCATTTGATGCTTTGATAACACCTATGCCGTTGGAGGAGGGTAATGTTACCGTTGGTGTCGTATTGCTATTATTGCTGTTTGAACCTGTCCCCCGATTGAGTAAGAATCCGAATAAAAGGTAAGCTAGCAACCCTAGTAGGATAATAACGATCACAAACAAAAGAAAATTTCGTCCTACATTGCTCCCGCCCTGTCGTTTGGGCGGAGGCGCATAAACATTCCCTTGCTGGTAAGGCGGCGGTGGTGGCACTGGTGTATAAGGTGTTTGCTGAACTGGGGTAGGTTGGTTTGTATACATGTTCGGGTTTGCATAAGGAATAGTGCTTGCAACTCCGACTGCTGTAGCCGCCATTGGTCCGGATGTGCCCAGAGTGTAGCTACCTGTATTCCCGGTAACTCCGAAGCGTTTGAGTAAAATGGTATCCACATCGTTTTTCATGGCCATCGCACTTTGGTAACGCTGCGAACTATCGTTATTGACGGCCTTGGCGACCAGACTATCAGTTTCGGGCGAGACCTGTGGGTTCAGTGTGCGCACTGGAGGATATGAAAACGGCGCATAATTTCGTGGATCGCGATTTGTCAATAGATTGTGCATGGTTGCGCCTAGGGCATACAGGTCAGAGCGCGGATCTGCATTACCTTGATATTGTTCAGGAGGAGCATACCCTGGCGTTCCCAACGCTGAAGTTTGTTTGCGCTTGATATTTTTCGCCTCGTCTGCACGCGCGATACCAAAGTCCACCAGGTGCGCGCGTTTATCCTTAGCGCCGATGATGATATTGGCAGGTTTAATGTCGCGATGTACGATGGGTGGTGTCTGTTGCGCCAGGTAGTCTAGAATATCCAACATCTCCGAGGCAATTCCAAGCACATCCCGTTCCTTCATAGGCTGATTCGTACGATCCATACGCTCTTCGAGATTTTCTCCCTCGATGTATTTCTGTACCATAAAATATCGGGAATTCTCTTCGAAGCTATCAGTCACATAAGAGATCAAGGGGTGATCGAGGTGAGCCAGAGTTGCGACTTCTCGCTTAAAATTGCGCACATCTTCCTGATACTTGGCAGGATCGTTATTATCCGAGACTAATTCCTTGATAACGACCAGTTTATTATCCGTCCGTTTGTCAGATGCCAGCAAAGCAGTTCCCATGCCACCTTCGCCAAGTGTTTTTGTGATGACATATCGTCCCCCTTGTAAAGAAGTGCCAACGGCCAATGAACGAGATGTGCCACCTATGGTTGTACTGGTAGATGTATTGCCAGTGGTTGCAGGACTTAAAGCTCTACCACAATTGCTACAGTAGCGCACGCCATCGCGATTTTCATATTTACAGTAGGGACATTCCATTCTTCGTACCTACTTTCTCCAATCATGGGATATTAGTTGGGGTCTCCAGCATGGGGCTGCGAGAGCCATCCATTAGGCAGATTATACTGTTTTTCTGCTCCAGAGTCGAGAGCAAAGGAAAACCCTATTCTTATAAATATATATACGTAATCATTTCACAAAAGTTCAGCAATGCCGACTTTTTTGCATGCAAAAACATCCGTTGTCTTAGACAACGGATGCAAAAGGAAGGATGACGACATGACACAGCCTGATAGAGAACGAACTGTCTCAGAAGTGTTCTCTTCTTAAGAATTGTATTTACTTACTGGACTCTTAAAGATGTTGGCAGCGAAGGGAGATGATGCCAGGCGCAAAATGATTTGCTTTTTGCAAATATTCTTCTTCATTGGCCTCGATCATCAATTTGTGCATCACTACAACATCGCCGTCCGGCAAAGGTTCTGCCGGTTGCAGGCAAAGCTCCATGACAGCACAACCCCTCTCATAGACCTTAACGAGTCCCCCTGAGCCTGGAATGCGATAGATACGATTGTCTATCGTTGGGCTAGATACTTCCAGGTAACCGAACTTGATAAGTTGCTGGTATTGATACTCAGACAGCATTTCCCTGAGTAATACCTTGGCTCGACTCTCCGCAGAGAGGTGTTCACTCATCGACTCGCGGAAACGTCCCATGCGACCATCCGGGGCCTGTGAGAGATAGTAGATAGCCAGGAGTAAGAACAGCAACCAGATACCTAGAAATAAACTAAGGGTTTGCAACATTGCCGCTTACTCTCCCCTCAGCCTCCTACTACGCGAGGCACCATCACAATCTGCTCTGCTGTGCGGTCAAACTGCTCAATACGCTCTACAGGTTTTCCAGACTCAACTTTAAAAGCGGTTGCGCCTCGAGCGCGCTCCTGGTTGAAGATGCGCTCGGCTTCTTGGATTGCCGCTACAGCATCGAGGTCGTTGGATCCTAACTTCTCATTATCCCAAACGACTCGCTCGTCACCGCGACGGGACATAATCCGCAGCATACCCATGGTCTGTCTCCTTTTCTGTACAAGCTCACATACCAAGTCTGGTCGCTATCTATTCATCCTCCGTTCATCTCCCCGAAATTTGGGGGTATAGAATGAGCATAGCATGATTTTGTGACAGGCGTCAAGGGCAATTTTTCTTATTTTTGTCTGTTAAGAGAGGGAGCGTGAGCGTGAAATTGCTACCTTTGCCGGGTATACTTTCGACCGAAATCTGCCCCCCGTGCAGTTCTACAATCATCTTCGCGACGGTCAAACCTAAACCTTGACCACCTGCTCTTCCGGAACGATCAATTGGAATTTGATAGAAGCGTTCAAAAATACGCTGCTGATACTCAGGCGCAATTCCACATCCAGTATCGCGAATTTGAATCTCCAGGTGTTGTTGATCACCACTGGTTGCAGTTTCTGTGGGAGTATCGTTTACACAAGAGGATATAACTATATCCCCACCCTGTGGTGTAAAGTGAAGTGCATTATTGAGAAGATTGCGCATTACGTGGTGCATGCGTATTGCATCAGCATATATCTGGGGAAAATCGCTTGCGATTTCAACATGAATTGTGACTTCGTTATCCATTGCGACAAGTTCGAGTTCTTCAATGGCTTGATCGATGATCTCAGGTAGTCGGATGAGTTCGCGGTTCAAACGCAATTGGCCTGCATCTGCACGTGAAATGAGCAACAGGTCTTCTATAAGCGTATAGAGATGTTCGCTACCAGCTCGCGCTCGCTGCACAAATTCGCGTTGTTGTTGGTTAAGCTCCCCTCCTATGCCTTCCAGGGCCAGGTCAAGATAGCCGTTGATAGTATTGATTGGAGAACGGAGTTCGTGTGTAATCATTGAAATAAATTGGGCTTTTAAACGCTCTATCTCATCTAGCTCTGTCATAAACATCCCTTCAACCTTTTGGGGTAAATACTTGAGTAGTTTATTGGTAGTAATATACCATTGTTTCATTCATGCAGGTCATAGGAGTAAGTAAGATTGGCTACAAAAAGCATTTATTTAATGGGAGTCGTATTATAGCTCCAAAGAGGCGCTTGCTCAGCTATTGGAAGCGAAAATATGAAGCGGGCTCCTCCCTGGGAAGCGTTTTCGGCTCTGATTGTGCCGCCATGCGCCTCTACGATTGCCCGTACTATTGTGAGTCCCAGACCACTTCCCCCTGTTCTGACCTGGCGGGAAGTGTCGGCGCGATAAAAGCGATCAAACACTCGTGCTAAAGCCTCTGGTGGAATGCCTTTACCAGAATCGGTGACAGCTACTTCGAGCATATTTCCTTGCTGCCTGGCTTCAACGACCACGGTTCCACCTGATGGAGTGTGCCGTAGCGCATTATCGCACAGATTCGAGAAGACGCGCATCAACATATCAGGGTCAGCCCATGCCGGTGGAAGATCGAAGGCTACATTATTGAGTGGTTCTACATTGGCACGCTCGAACTCTGGCGCCAGTACTGCTAGAGCCTCGTCAATCACAGCCGCAAGGCGCAATACTTTAGGCTGTGGTTGCATAGCCCCTGCCTCTACTTTTGCCATTAGATGCAGATCTTGAACCAGGCGACGCAGGCGCAAGGTCTCGCGAACAATGATGCGCCCTGTTGCTTCAAAGTCTTCGCGATCCTGATTTACGCCGTCGACCAGCGATTCACCTAACCCGGCAATGGCTGTTAATGGGGTGGCGAGATCATGGGTAATATTCATGATCAATTCGCGACGCCAGAATTCCTGTTTGCGCAGTTCATCCACATCTTTTTCAAGTCGTGTAGCCATTTCGTTGAATGTCGTAGCAAGCTCTCCTACTTCGCTTTGCGAGTGTGTTGTGACACGAGCGCTGTAGTCGCCAGAAGCGAGCACGTGAGCCGCGCCGGTTAGCTTTGCCAGTGGTCGAGTAATTGTGCGCGAGAAGAGTATGGATACAATGGCTGCCAGAACTGCTATGATTGCTGACACCAGTAAGATAGCGAGGCGTATTGTCATTAAAAAGGGCGGAACAGTATTATCTGCTATTGATCGTGGTATTACAAGCAGTACACCAACTACACTATTGCCACTTTGACCCCCGTAAACAATCGGTTGTACTACGAAAGGACGTGGAGCAGAGCCGGGGCTTCTCGTACCGATATCATCGACTGTTGGGACTCCATTCCGCGCATTCGTTATGGCAGTAATGATCTTGGCATAGTCTCCTTTCTGCACAGAGGGGTCAGTTATTGCAAGTAGAAGTGCTGCAAAGTTAGCGCCTCGACGTGGAACACCTAAACGTGGGTAAATGAGTTGTGGAGGACGAGTAGTTGTATTTAAGATGATCACTAGATAATCTGAATTCTGGGAGTTCTGTGTTGGAGTGTTGGGCAGCACAGTATTAACCGCCTTTGGAAGACTGCCATATTGTGCATAGTTTACACCTATACGCTGAGCAGTGGTATCAGCAATAACTGTTAGTCGTTGGCGCAGGTCGACGCCATAATAGTAGTTTATAGCTACTAACATAATTACGGCTAATAATGCTGTCGCCAGCAGTGCTATCATGATCGATACCAGCGCAAATCGCCAGCGTATACTCTGCCACCAACGCACCCTGACTGTTGGCAATGATAAGTTTGGTGGAGTGTACTGGCTCATCATGATTTTTGCTGTTTCCTGTGAATGAGAATCCTATTATCCCTACGCGGTGTTAGTAAGCGCTCCGACTTCAAATTTATATCCTACGCGCCACACAGTTTTAATGTAGCGATACTCCGAATTTGCCTCAATTTTCTTACGCAGGGCGCTGATATGGACGTCGATGATATGACCATCGCCGTAGTAATCGTAGCCCCATATCTTGTTCATTAAGATCTCACGAGTGTATACACGGTCAGGTGATTGTGCCATCAGCGCCAGGAGATCAAATTCTGTTGGCGTCAGGGTGACTTCAACCTTGTTGACCTCAACGCGACGTGCTAACAAATCAATAGTGAGGTCTGGAAATTGTAGCACTGATCTGGATGTATTCGTTTGAGAATCACTGGAACTATGAGCTTCTGTTTGGTTATCGACTCGTCGTAAGATAGCCCGTACTCGACTTACCAACTCGCGAGGACTAAATGGCTTTACGAGATAGTCATCAGCTCCAAGATCGAATCCCTGGATACGATCTTCTTCATCCCCACGCGCTGTCAGCATTAAAATTGGTGTTTTCGACCAGGCACGAATTCTGCGGCAAACTTCAAAGCCATCAAGAGTTGGTAGCATTATATCTAAGATTACGAGATCGGGATGTGTTCGAGCATGCAATGCCAATCCATCTGCGCCGTCTTTAGCAATAGAGACGTCATAACCTGCGTCTTTAAGATACAGGTTGAGCAGGTGAATGATGCCTTCTTCATCTTCGATAATCAGAATCTTCTGGGACATCTATAGTCCTCCAACAATTCTTGTCACCTATGCTCATGACACCCTCTGGTTAAGAATCAGGAGTTCTGTGCTCAGGAACAAGGTTCATCCAGATGATATAGTATCATACCAATTTGCTGAAATCATTCAACTAATAACTGCTTCAGGCATATTTTCATAAATCTTGAGCAAATCTTGAACTTTAGCTTACACATTATTGATTTTTTAGGAATATGATAGGACTGTCACCCAATAGAAGTGGCAATATGAAAATGAAAAGCATTGAAAAGCTTTCTTTTGAAAGGGATTTCAAAATAGTATGAAAAAAATTCTCTTGATTGGTGGTGGCTCTGCTCTGCTGCTACTTTGTATACTCTTTGGCGCATTCTTCGCTGGTCCTCTAATCGCATCAGCAAGAAGTGGTCAGTCTACAGCTACGGCTGCCTCTACACCAACAACCTCGAATCCATACTGCCAGCAGTACCTGCAAGACCTGGCAAACCGTCTTGGTGTCTCAGTGAGTACCTTGCAGCAGGATAAACTTGCCTCGGCAGACGATGTGATTGCTCAGCTCGTGAAAGATGGAAAACTGACTCAGAATCAGGCCAACCAGCTTAAGCAGCGTCTGGCATCACACCAGGCATGCACAGGTAAAGGGAAAGGTTTGTGGGGCCGTGGCGTAATGATGCAATCACTCAAACAGTACTTACCCACTGTCGCTACCCAGGTTGCACAGGGTTTACATATGACCTCTACCCAGCTCATGTCCCAGTTGCAGTCCGGGAAGAGTTTGAGCGATATCGCAACAGCACAGGGTGTCTCAGCAGCTCAATTGCAAACCATAGTAACCAACGCAATTCAGAGTGCAGTCAATAAGGCTGTGAGCGATGGCAATCTGACACAACAACAGGCCACGAATATCATGCAGATGTTGCAAAAGAACCCGGGAGCTTTCAATCGCCTTTTGAACGGGCATTTTGGCAAACAACTCAAACTTAATAACAATTAATCTAAATTGACCATCTACTGGGGAGTACAGTGACAAGACTACTTCCGTCTCTCCCCGTCAAATAGAGAGGGCTAGTATAGCTAAAGCTAACCGGCCTTCTCTATTTTTCAATTACGCTTTGAATTCCTCCTTTTTCGAGGTTAAGATTTCTTAACCGCAATACTGAGACATTCTGGCTAATAACGATATTCCTAAGCACAGCCTGAAACAGGTCGATATACAATGAGTAGGTATCATTACATTTCAGTTTCTGACAAAAACACGTGGGGGTTATTTGAAAGACGCAGAAACGCAGTTCAGGTCGTCTATTTTCCCTAGAATTGCAGCCGCTATCTTTGTATGTCTGCTGATCGGCAGCATTTCGTTGGTCTGTGTGGGAGCAGTTGCGCTCATTGGCCCTATAGTTACACATGGGGATAATGTAGTGCATGCTGATGGCAAAATCGTTTCGCTTGGTCCTGATAAGGATTTTGTATTGGAGACAGCAAGCGGGCAACATCTTGTTTTCGAATGCTCAGTTCAATGCCGTGCCTCATTGGGGCATATGCAGCGTCACTTACGCGAACATGCTCACACTGATGTCTACTTTGTGCAAGGCCCCAATGACAGTTTAATGGCTTTGAATGTGGACTAACAGGACCAGTTTGTAAGCACACCATGAGCAGCGAAAAACTCAACTCGAGAGAACTTCACTAGAATGAGTAGCGGAATGACAAGACACGTCAAAATGAATACTGTTGATAACGCTGAAATCGTGATTGTCGGCAATGGCATCGCTGGTTTGACTGCTGCCATCGAGGCACGCAAACTTGCGCCTGATAAGCGAATTGTCGTGATTACCGATCAAAATCATCCCACTATCAATACGCCCGCGCTCAAACAATTTGCGATTGGCAAACTCACGCGCGAACAATTGCTGGCCTATCCAGCCGGGACTGAGCGCACTCAACGCATTCATGTTATTAATGCTCGAGTTGAGGAAATACAGGCTCAGAAAAAATATGTCTGTCTTACGGGTGGACGAGGCTTCGGCTATGAGTCATTACTCATTGCTACAGGTAGTGTGGCTACAGGTTTGCCGCAGAACTTGCCTGGGAGAGATTTTGATGGTGTACTTACACTCCATCGTCTCAATGACTATCTCGATATGCGTCGCCGTCTTAGCGAAATTGAGGATGCTGTCGTAGTTGGTGGTGGCTCGCATGCCATTGAAACGGTTGTGAGCTTGTTATATTGGGGTATTCGCGTCCACTGGCTCATTCGCAGTGACACATTCCTCCCGCGCATGCTTGATCGTCCCGCATCTGACATGGTGCTGGAACGCATAAGGCGTGCTGGAGCTAAAGTGTACACGCAAACGGAAGTTATTGGTATCGTTGGAAGAGTTGGCTCAGTGAACGGGGTCGTTACTAATCAGCACCAGTTCCTTCCCTGCCAGTTGGTTTTAGTTTGCACAGGAACAACCCCTGTCACCACGTTGGCAACGAATTGCGATCTTCCGATGAAAAGTGAGCGCGGCATTCTGGTGGATGATCAACTCCGCTCAAGCGTGCGGGATATTTATGCAGCTGGGGATGTTGCTGCGCTAAAGGACCCGCAAAGTGGAGAGTATGCTCCCCGCGCGCAGTGGTATGCCGCTGTTCAGCAGGGACGCATAGCCGCGGCTGCGATGACGGGATCAGCAACGCATGAAGAATGCTTTGGTATCCCCTGGCACGCGACGCGTCTAGGCGAGCTTTCAATGCTCACCGTCGGTAATGCGCTCCAGTGGCGTGATATGGCCACAACTTTAACTGACAGTAGCAAAGGTAGTTACCGGCGGCTATCAATTGTAGATGACAGGCTTGTTGGCTATCTTTCTCTCGGTCCAGCGCAGCCCGATGGGCTTGCCATCAAAAGATTAATCGATGAAGGGCACTCAATACGCAATATCAAGAAGGCCTTGCTCAAAGGAAATTTCGATGCGCGAAAATATTTTTCGCACCAACGCACGTATGCGGCACACTACATGGTGCATACTGGCACGCTTCCTGCACCCGACGCTATGGAATCGCCGCTCAGAACACAACCGCTAGAGCATACATTGCCTGAAACTGGTCCCTTAGTCGCCACACAACAGGTCGTGCCACAGAACAGAACAATGGACAGAGTAAATGCCCACCATGTATACAATGCGCGTGTTCATGATGATCTTATTCAACAGAAGACGCTTGTCTTCTTTGAGCAGAATGATTCTTTGTTCTTTGAAGGAGGTCTGGCTCCGGGGCAACAATCCGATATGCCATGTGTCATCGATTCAACCCTTGTTGCATTACCGTCGAATACGTCGAATACCTCACGGCGCAATTCCGGCAACTTGTGGTCGTATAGCGATAAATTGCCTGCCGTAAAAGCCAGGCCTGGAAATGGTCAGTTCATCATATACCCACGATCCGAGAAAGTAAAAACTGAAGGCACTCAAGTGAGGAAATATCCTTCGAGTAGCCTCTGGTCCTATACCGACAAACATGTTGCGGTCAAGAAAGGTCATTAAATGCTGAAAACGGGTTTCAGGACACGAGCAAGTAGCACGGTGATGCTACATAAAACTGTGCCTCAGGTAGCGCAAGAGCTTCATGCCTGCATTGGTTGCAATGAATGTCTTCTTGCCTGTCCTGCTGTTACTGACTCAATCACTATCGATGTACTGAACCGTGAAACGCTCTCAGGCCCCATTTCTGTACCGGTGGCTCGGTTTGCTCGAGCTTGCTACCAGTGCGGCGCGTGTGTTGCTCCATGTCCGGTGGGATTGCATCGCGACGCTATGATGATGTGGCTCAAAGTGCGCATGTTGCGCTCTGGATGGGGAGAATAGTGGCTGCAATCAATCAACGTGAACGAAACAACGGCGAAACAGGCTATAACTGGCTCTTCTTTGTTGGAGGAGACTCGTGGTATATGCGTTTTGTGGTTATCTTTCTTGGCATTGCGGTTGGTGTAGTTTCCTATGTCTGGTACATTCAACATAGTAACGACGCTTCTCCCGATAGCATTGCTGGATATTCATATGCTATCATTGGCACGCTCTTCCTGCTCATGGCTGCCTGTCTCTATAGCCTTAAACGTCGTTCTCATAAGAAGAAAATCGTAGGCCAGCTTCACAGGTCCTTAAACTGGCATATTTGTTTTGGTGTGCTGGGGCTGGTGTTCCTCTTCCTTCACTCGTTCGGTAATTTTAATCCGCGCACTGGCACGTATGCATTGTATGGCATGATTGCTCTTGCTCTCAGCGGCATAATCGGGCGTTTCCTGGATCGCATGGCTCCACGAATGATTACGGGCGAGGTTCATAAAGCTTTGACGGTAATGGGTGACGACCGCATTGAGACGATTTCCCAAAAGCTCCAGGCCATTGTGGTGCATAACACTCAGGATTTGCATAGCTTTGCCGTTGTGCCCGATGGAAAATCGCAGGATGCCTCTACGTCGTTGGTTTCATTATCCGGCCCGGTTTCAAGCGATTTCTCTTTTATACACAAAGATCAGGCATTACAAACTCCATGGGATTTAGCCTACATCTCACTTGAAGCAACTCCCCAGGAACTGAGCCTCGAAGCTAATCATTACCGCTTCGTCCCCGATAGGAAGAGCGAACTTGCGCGTCCAGGAGCGCTTATGCCTGGTGCGCAAGAACACATCTCCGAGCTACAGGAAGTTGAGCAAGCAATGCAGCGAGAACTCTTTTATCGCTATATCATCCGTTACTGGCGAAAATTCCATATTTTGCTTGCTGTGCTGACGCTTGGTCTCACCATCTGGCATCTTGTGTATGCAGGTCAGTTGCTTTTACCGGTTCTCTTGCACAGGTAAATCAATGGCAGGCAGTAAACTTGGTGCCATTGTTACAGAAGTGTACCTCTTTGTCCTGAATATGAACGATCATATCCACCTTGTGATCATTGTTGACGTCGCTGAAAGTAAGCGTGATCGGTATCTTCTCGTCACCTACCGCTATCAGCGCAGGTCCAATATAATCGATCGATTTTGTAGGATCACCTGCGGGTAATTCGACAATAATGACCTGCCCGTGCAAATTGAGGGCGATAAAATGGCTTGGATGAGCCAGGCTATCGTGATTATGGCCGACTGCATAGTCTGTTTGAAAAATACGTGGGTTGCCATATATCAGATCGTTATATTTTTCAGTTCCCCAGGCAAGCAATGTGGAGGCAGTTACCCACAATGCGAGCGCTGCAATCATGCCTACACCAACATAGAGCAACCAGTGAACCTTTTTGTGCTCCCCTTTTTGTGCTGGTAAAGAGGGCGAACCTGAATTGTATACCTTATTGCGTCCATAACGAGCGTGAACCGGGTCGGTTGTTGGATAATAGAAATCAGTAGTTCTACGTGATGGCACTGGAACTTGCTGGCGCGTCGTATCAATAGAGACATCGCGTGATCCTGTGGCTCGTCGCCCGGTAGAGGTTGTATTCCAACGCAAGGCGCTGGTCGGTGTGCGCGGAGGATTCGAAGCCAGGGGATCATCCTCGGCGAGTAATTCATCCTCTACCCATTCATCATCACGCCTGCTGGACGAAGGTGAGAAGATAAGTGGAGAATGATCACTGTTGTTTGTCTCGTTCAATTTCCTTGGTTGAAATTGCCTGCTGTTGCCGGTCATTCACTCTCCCTTTCTAGTGGAGCTACATGGAGTACAAAGAGTCCGCAATTTCTCGGCTCTTGACTGTAGTTGTCTGATTGACTAGGCATTCTCTTCGAAATTAAAATAGAGAGCGATCACGACAAAATGGGCGCAACGGCGGCGCCCTTAAAATACCGTTGTCATATCATATCATAACGGGTCAATATGTTTAATTTCGCGTTAAAATAGGACAATCGGTTACCTTATTCTCATATTTGCTTTTATGCAGTCAATGCGAAATCCCAGCTATATCATATGACTCCTAACCCTCGTTCTGCAAGGAGAGCTTTCATTTTTTGCAGACCCAGACGCATGCGGCCTTTCACAGTACCCAGCGGAATTTGGTATTGCTCCGAAATTTCTACGTGAGTTAAACCACCAAAGTAAGCAAGTTCTATCACCATGCGCTGTTCGCCCGGGATTTGTTCCATAACCTCGTGAATGATTCTATGCTGCTCGCTCTGCCAGGCCAGTTCCCATACATCAGGCTCTTCACTTGGAGGATCTTGCTCATTATCGGCTTGTAATGGTGTCCATTGGTAATCGCGATGAGCCGAGGCACGTATTTTATCAATTGCCCTATGACGGACAATCGCCTGAATCCAGCTTTGCACACTTCCATTTTGCGCCTGATACGAGGATGCTTTGCGCCAGATGGAGAGGAATGCATCTTGCACGATATCTTCTGAGGCTAATGGATCATGCAGAATACGGTAAGCAAGGGCATAAGCATAGTGATGATACCGTTCGTAGAGTGTTTCAATAGCTGATTCCTCACCTTTAGCAAATTGCTGAAATAAGTTGTTCATCCGTTGGTACAGGCTTTACCAAAACCTGCGCTTCTGCTGCTTGCGTTGTTGCTGTACGCAACGTGTTCTGCAAGGAGGCTCCCCAACTTTTGAAAGGATTCTGGGAGAAAGGAGTTATTTCATCCTCCGAAGTTGTGGTTTTAGGCGTCAATACAAATACCGATGGGGCTTCAAGCGTCATAACCGTCATGTCAATTTTCTCCTTGCAATTTAGATGAATCTTTTTTACATCTCTTTATTTGTAAGTATATTTGGAGAGTATTACCTGTACATTGCCCATCGATTACCGCTGGATTACCGCAATTCTACCGACACTATTGACACATAAGTTGCTGAGTCTGATAATTATATGTATTGATAAAATGAGCACATTTGATAGACAAATGGACGACATTCTTTGGAGATCAAAAAGAATATGTAGATGCGTTGTTTTTGGTGTAGCTGTTGGATGAAGGAGGGTTACCGTGATGGATTATGCAAAAATTGTGAACGTAAGCGACTCTTCAATGGAGAGGAGTCGGGCATGCTAAACATAACCACAACTCTAGAGGTATCTACACTTGGTCGGTTTGAGATACGCCGCAATCAAGAGCAACTCACGGGTGGGTATTGGAATCGTCGTAAAGTTGTCGAACTCTTCAAACTCTTACTTTCAGTAGAACAACACCGCCTTCATCGTGAGCAAGTGCAGGAAATCCTCTGGCCGATGTCTTCCCTTGAACAGGCTGCTAATTCCTTTGGTAAAACGCTCTATTTATTACGCAGAGCTTTAGAACCTGATCTACCATCAGGCAAAGGAAGCTCTTCGGGCTATATCCAGCTCGAACATGATACCCTCTTGCTCATCCCAGAAAGTTTGAAAATCGACGCCGACATTTTTGAATCTTCTACCAAAAAGCTACAGGCTCAGATGCGAAGTCGCAAGGACAAAGAATCAGAAAATAACATTCAAACATTACTCGAAGAGTTTGATGCTGTGTTAGCTCTCTACCATGGAGACTTTTTACCTGAGGATCTGTATGAAGATTGGACACAACGCAGGCGCGATCGCCTGCGTCGTGTCCATATGCTGGTTATTGGAGAACGGCGCTGAATCTGGCTCTGATGATTGGCAACGGCGTTCGAGCATCTGAATACTTGCTTGAATTACTCGAAAGTAACCCTGCCGATGAGCAAACACATCGTCAACTGATGCTCGTGTATGCGCGCATGGGTCGACGCAGCGAAGCGCTCAATCAGTATGTGTTGTTACGTAGAACATTAAAGGAAGAGCTTCACGCCTCTCCGTTGCCTGAAACCAATGAACTGTATCGCCAGATCCAGACAGGTCAGGTTTCTATTGATCTGTGGGAATCGAGGCTTGAAGAGAAGCATGCCGCAATAATGACCATAACTCATGAGAAAACGGCTTTGGCAACAGAGATAGCCAATGACAAACTGCTGGAGGAGAGTACAGGTGAGCTTCGTTTAGACGAGAAAATCGACGAGTTGATAGTTCCATCCCCATTGGATCCCGAGCGTATCTTACAGGCTGAATTGGTAGGACGCGAAGAGGAAATCTCTTTGATGCGGCGTGCCTTTAAACAGGTACAGAATGGGCAGCGTCGAGTTGTGTTTATCAGCGGAGAACCAGGTATTGGTAAAACGCGCATTGCTCAAGATTTTACTCATTGGTGCGAAGAATCGCAGCAAGCAACCATTCTCTGGGGTTATTGCTACGAAATGAGCGGGCAGCTTCCCTATCAACCAATTGTTGATGCTATCAATACTCACGCGCGGACGTGCAGTCCTGAGAAGTTGCGCTCCATGTTGGGAACCAGTGCATCCGATCTGGCGAAGATTGTTCCAGAAATTCGCCTCAAGTTGCCAGAATTACCAGAACCAGAACCACTTGGACCAGAACCTGAACGCCGAAATCTCTATAATGCTGTTGCCCGCTATTTCAACATGCTGGCGGTTGAACGTCCATTTATTCTGGTGCTGGATGATCTGCAGTGGGCTGATGCCGCTACATTGCAGTTACTGAACTTTTTGACGGTACAGGGAGGAGTCAGTCCTTTCGAGAGCGTTAGCGGGACTGCTAAAAACAATTCGCTGCCGTTTTATATGCTTCTCTACCGTGCAGGTGAAGTATATGAGACTCATCCTTTGCGTGGTTTGATTGCTTCTTTGCAACGGAACGGAGTGGGCGAGGAATTACGTTTACAACGCCTCTCAGAAGAAGAGGTACAGCAACTCTTGATTAATATGGCAAGGCAACCTGTCACCCCTATTTTTGCTGCAGAGATATATCGGCATACAGAGGGAAATCCCTTTTTCATAGGTGAAGCTGTCAGATCGCTCGTCATCGAGGGTAAGATCGTTTGGACAGGGGAGCGCTGGCAAAGTACTGTCAAGATAACCGAGTTAGAGATACCCCAGAGTGTGCGACTGTTGATTGAACGTCGCCTCGTCAATCTCTCGCCTGAATGTCGTGCCACGCTCACTCTCGCTGCTGTACTGGGACGTCAATTTAGCTCTGCTCTGCTCTGTAAGGCGCGCAATCTTTCAGAGGAAGTCATTGCTGAACATATTGATAACGCAATTCAGATTCAAATCCTTTCTTCGTTGAATAGCACTAATGCTATTGGAATTGATGCAGTTGGATATTATGGACAGGATATAGATCTTGCATTTACGCATGACAAAATTCGTGAAGTTCTGTACCAGTGGTTAAATCCTCTCCGCCGGCGCACATTACACCGCCAGGCGGCCCAGGCAATCGAATCGTATTATACTTCCCAGCTTCAACCTTACTACAGCCAGTTGGGATACCACTACCAGATGGCTGAGGATTTTACAAAGGCGGTTGATTACTTGTTGAAGGCAGCGCTTCACGCGAGAAACGTCTATGCTTTTGTAGACGCTGGAAATTATGTTAAAACCGCGCTTGATCTCTTAATTGGCGATGAAGAGCGCCCCCGTCGCGCCACTTTGTTAGGACAGTTAGCCAACATTTATCTCTATACCGGACAATTGGAGAGCGCTATGCAGGCGGGTCTGGCAGCGTGCGCTTTATGGCGAGATCTTGGAGACGATGTAAAACAAGCCGAGACGTACCTTGATCTGTCGTTCATTTGCCACTGGCAGGGACGAGAGTTGGAGTCCATCAAATATATCCAATTTGCTCTTGAAAGCATTGCAACACAGCCTGATCAGACTGCTATATTTGCAAAAGCCTATGCTGAATGGGGTCTGGCAGCGACTGTTATGGGGGCAGCTCCAGAAGCGCTCGAAAAATTACAGCGTGCCGATGAACTGCATGAGGAGATTGGAGGAAATGATCCTTTTATCTCGGTTGTCACGTTTTGGTCGAAGTCGTGGTGTGCATTTCTCACCAATTCTCCACAGCGCATGCTTGACTATGCTTTGCAGGGAGTTGAATTCTGTCGCACTTCAAATAAACCCGATTGGGAACCGATGATGAATTATTCCGCTGCCTGGGCCTACATGTTACTTGGCCAAATCTCTCGGGGACAGGAAGCTGCACATGCGGCTCTCAAGAACGCGGAATTACACGGCGTCGTGGGCGCTCAGGGTTGGGCGAATCTTGTTCTGGCATTCCTGGCAATCCAGGAGGGACGCTGGGATGACGCACAACAGATGGGTGACAAAGCTTATGCTATAGGGAGCATGCTGCACGATGCCGATTTACAAGCCAGGGTGCTATGGAGCCGTAGTGTATGTGCTGGCTGGCAAAACAATTGGGAGCAAGCCGTTTCGGCTATTCTTGAAGCGTTGCAGTTAGCAAAAATTGAAGGCGAAATCTCTATGGTCTATCCTTACCTGCTTGTACAGGCAGCTAAGTCCTATTTTTATGCAGATGAGCCAGAGGAAGCGCAAGCGTATCTTGATCAAGCGGTCCAACTCGCGCTCGATCGTCACTATTACCAGTTGCCGGCTATAGGCGAGCGATTGCAGGGCCGTATCTGGCAGGCACAGGGTAGATTTGATGAAGCACAGCCATGTTTAGAGCGCTCCCTTGCCAGCCTGCGTGCAATTGACGATGTGGTAGAGTTTGCGCGTAGTGAAGAGGCGTATGGACTTTACTACCTTGCCCGTAAACAAGATGGAGATGTAGAACGAGGTCAGGCATTACTCGAAAGCGCGCGCGAGACCTATAAAAGACTTGGCCTGAATGGGTAGAAGAACTTTAAAGACGTAATTGTCTACTCAGGATTCATGTTTTCACGCCGCTTCTCTAGCCACTCCTTGATGCTGGCCTCTTTTCCCTGGTGGCCAGGCTTGTAATAACGGCGTCCTTTGATACTCTCAGGCAAATACTCCTGAAGCTGTTTAGCAGGTGGCCTATCAGGGTCCTCGATCTGCATCTCTTTGTAGTAATCATGCGCGTACTTGTAATCTTTGCCATAATCGAGGTCCTTCATAAGCTGTGTAGGCGCATTGCGTATCCAGAGAGGGACCGGGTCATTGCGGGTCTGCTGTACATCTTCCTGCACGCGGCTGTATGCCTCGTAGAGTGCATTGCTTTTAGGTGCAGTTGCCAGGTGTACGACTGCTTGCGCGAGTGCGAGGTTTGCTTCTGGTAATCCCACAAAATGCACCGCCTGTTGTGCAGCGACACACACCAGGAGCGCCTGGGGATCAGCCATACCGACATCTTCAGATGCGAAGCGAATCAGTCGACGTACGATATACAGCGGGTCCTCCCCTGCTTCAAGCATGCGCGCTAACCAGTACAGTCCTGCATCCGGGTCAGAGCCACGCAGCGACTTATGCAAGTGCGGAGATGGTATCGTAATGCTGGTCGCCTCCTTTGTCATAGAGCAATGCACGATGTTGCATTACCTCCTCAACCGTAGAAAGTCGTGATATGTATAGGAGCATGTCCTTTAGGTGCATCTACGCCTGCCTGAGAGGCCAGTTCCAGTACGTTGAGCGCAGTACGAGCATCGCCATTCGCAAAAATGGCCATCTGTTGTAGCGCATCCTCGTCGATAGCAATATCAAGGCGACCTAAACCGCGCTCTTTATTTTCTAGGGCGCGACGGAGGATGATGACTATTTGTTCTTCAGTCAGCCCCTTCAATACGAAAGTGCGCGAACGTGATAGGAGAGCCGAGTTCACCTCGAAACTTGGATTTTCGGTCGTTGCTCCAATCAATGTGACAACGCCGCGCTCAACATGTGGCAGAACGGCATCTTGTTGCGCCTTGTTGAAGCGATGTATTTCGTCGATGAACAGGATAGTGCGTTGCCCGGAGAACTGTTTGAGCTTTTTTGCATCCTCCACCACTTTTCGCAAATCAGCCACACCTGCCGACACAGCGCTGAGCGTCACGAAATGAGTATGTGTCAGGCGAGCAATTACCTCAGCCAATGTCGTTTTACCGCTGCCAGGAGGACCCCATAAGATCATTGAAGGAATGCGATCCTCCTCGATACTGCGTCGTAGCACCCGTCCAGGCGCTAAAAGGTGTTCTTGCCCGAGAATTTCGTCCAGTGTGTGGGGCCGCATGCGTGCTGCAAGTGGCTCCCCGGTCGATAGATTCTTTTTTGCCGCTACAGAGGTGTCTGATCCGAAAAGTGATGATTGATCTGGCATGCTTGTGTTCTTTAAGTTTGTACGTTCGCATTCAATGGTAGATTTCTAGAATATCATGTTCAGACAACTATTGCCAACGAGCCAAACAGGCTCTGAAATGTGTCATGAATGTGTTTTGAAGCAGCGTTTCTGTGATAAGAGTGTGACCTCAGAATGCTATTGTTTACCTGGGAAATATCCTAGCAGATATTTAGCATAGGTACAGCGCAGTGCAGGCTATGAATATGCTTCATTAAAGGGAGTGCAAGATGTCAATGGACAATAACGAGATACGTCGCTTCGCAATGCGGGATCATCCGCGGATTCTGGTCAACGACGATTTTGGCAGCATTCATGTAAAGGGAGTGAGCCAGGGTAATGAGGTGAGCGTTCAGACGACACAACGAAACTGGATTCTACTTGGAGAAACTGCGGCGCCCGCCCAGATTCACTATGAGCAGAACAACGATGACAATAGTGTTACGATTACAGTAATACGATCAGGATCAGGTTTGTCGGTGACCGAGATTATCCTGAATATTACAGTCCCCTGGTATTCTGATTTAAACCTCGCGACCAAAGCTGGAAGTATCGATGTCATAACCGTTACAGGTCAAATGTTACTGCATACCAATGCTGGTTCGATTACAGTGCGACAAAGTACATTGGGTGGTAGCTCGATTGTGCAAACGAATGCCGGATCAGTCTCGTTCGATGGGGCTATTGATCCTCAGGGGGTCTACCAGTTTGTTACAAATACAGGCTCAGTACATGTTGTGTTGCCCTCACATACAGCATTTCATGTTGACGCGAGGACAGACATTGGCAGCATCACAACGAATGTTCCAGGCGTGCAAGTAACACGCTTGAATTACATGAACAGTGAAGCCCATGGAGAGATTGGTAACCCGCCACGTGGCTCGATCACACTCAGAAGCAATCTAGGCTCGATTTACTTGCAGCAGACATTCTGAATGAGCATTCTTGAATACCACTTTACTGGCGTTGGTTACAGTGTCAGACTCTACGTCTTCGTAGTCCCGCATGGGTTGGCAGAATATGGGTGGAATGGAGAACCCCCACTTGTCGTGTCATCCTGTGTGTATTGTTGTCATCCTTCGCTGACGCTCAAGATCTCACTCGTTGGACTACGAGATCCTGAGCGTCAGCGAAGGATGACAATAGTGAGTTAATTCGTCTCTCTTCACCTGTTAACTGATGGAGCAATATGTTCAAGTCAATGAGTGTATAGCACCCGTGGATACCTCGCCAGTGGATAAGTAACGTCGTTGGTCAGTAACGTTGGCCGATGATGCTCAACCATTTCTCGAGCAGAAGCACACCTCTCCGGATGGTGTTTCCCTGTCTGTGCTGAGGAATCTATCAAGCGAAGAGGATCGTCGACAATGCTCCTTCGTCAGGCTTGTCTCGTCTGCTCACCATCCAGTAGTGGAGCTTGCACGTAGCCTGTTTGATACTTGCGGGAGCGACTCGACGGAGCTAGGCGTGGTTTCCAGGACAAGGAAGCCGTCACAGCGATCAGCCGGAACCAAACACGTCCGGCAGATGAGCAGGGTCCAGCGAATCTCATGCACGAGATGGGGTCGAGCTGGATGTGCCGTGCTCGTGATCGCCAATCCTCCATCAACTCTAACGGCTGGGCGCCGGTGCGAGAACATGAGGTGACCTTCGACTACCTCGAGCAGCAGTGAAACGTGCAAAATACGGCAGAAACCCCGCCAACACAGAGAGTACGTATCTTTGCGACTTTCCTCTGTTGCTCACCCTCCCCTGGACCTCCTCATCTGTGATGGCTCTGTAAGTATGAGGCCTACTTTTGTGATGTCCTCGTGATGCTCATGCAGTAGACTTTATCCTGGAAAGGCCTATCCCACATGCTGATGGGTACGACGAAGTGAAGATTGGAGATGGAAGGTCTTGTCCCATCGGAGGGAGGAAGAGAGAGCATGAAACAAAAGCACGCTGGTTACAAGATGGCCCCGTTTCCGAAGTTCCGGCGCTTTGAAGCAGTCATGCTGCGTTCAATCCAGCGTATGCCCATGATCCATGGCTTGCTCGAAGTCGATGTAACCAGGGCACGCGCTCACCTCAGGGAGCACAAAGCGAAAACCGGTGAGACCCTGTCGTTCACGGCTTTCATCATTGCTTGCCTGGCAAAAGCCATCGATGAGAACAAAGCCGTGCAGGCGTATCGCAAGGGCAGGCATCAGCTCATCCTCTTTGAGGACGTGGACGTGAACACCCAGATTGAGCGTGACATGGCTGGCCAGAAGTCAGCCATTCCCTACACCGTCAGAGCAGCCAATCGCAAGACCTTTCGAGAGATACATCACGAGATCAGGGCTGCCCAGGGAGAAGACGTGGCAAAAGCCGCGGAGGGTATGGGTTTCAAAGCGTTTCCGTTCCTGCCGACCTTCCTCTTCAGAATAGGTTGGGGAGTCCTCTGGAGGATAGGGAGGACGTCTCCCCAGGTGTGGACGAAGTACATGGGGACGGTGGGCATCACAGCAGTGGGCATGTTTGGGAAAGGGGCCGGCTGGGGCATCCCTCTCATCTGGCCATACCCTCTATGTCACGCTGGGCGGCATCGCCCAGAAGCCGGGTGTCGTTGGCGGGCAGATCGCTCTACGGGAATACCTCTCTCTGACGCTGAGTTTTGATCACAGCATTGTCGATGGGGCCCCGGCAGCACGCTTCACGGGACGGCTGAAAGAGCTGATTGAGAGCGGCTATGGTCTCGACGCTCCCATGGTCAAATCGGAGCAGGCCGTATCTCCAGGGACATGAAGGAAGAGCCATTTAGCGATGCGACGTTGAAGAGAAGAATGATGCACTACACAGAAAGGAATCTATGCTATGTCAACCGAAGACAACAAGGCACTCGTACGTCGTTTCTTCGAGGAAGTGTACACCAAGAAAATCTGGCTGCCATCGATGAATTCATCGCCCCCAATCACATTGATCATGCTGCTAGTGCTGCCGGTTCACCAGCCGGTCCCGAGGGATCCAGACAACTCATCGGCATGATGCTGACAGCTTTCCCTGACCTGCACTACACGGTTGAGGACATGATCGCGGAAGGGGACAAGGTTGCATTCCGCATGACGATGCGTGGAACCCAGCAAGGAGCGTTTGGGAGCATCCCCCCAACTGGCAAGCAGATGGAGGTTTTGACCATCAATATCGTCCGCATCGAAGGCGGCAAGATCGCGGAAGAGTGGGGCATCGATGACAGGTTGGGCATGATGCAACAACTCGGCCTTGTCCCTGCGATGTAATGTCCGTGCATGATACTGCATACTGGAAAGGTTTGTATCCTATGACGAGCACGATGATCAAGAAACTCGTGCTGGCCTTCGTAGGTCTGGGAGCCGCAGGAGGTGTCGCCATCTACCTGCTGACCATCCCGTTGCTGCATCGTCTTCCCAAGCCAGGCCGTGTGTCGATGGATGGGATCACCACGATCGAGGATGCGGTGGAAGCTTGCCGGCGAACCCATGTGCAAGGCTGGGAGCAGGTGGCATATGCGCAACATCTCGTTGCCAGAAAATTCACCTATTCCCGTCTCAATACGTGGGATACACCTTCCAGGGCCTTTGAACGAGGCATGGGCTATTGCGAGCAACAGGCCCTTGCGCTGAAACACATCTATGACCGGCTGGGAATTGAATCAAGAGGCGTGTTAGCTTTCCGGTGCGCATTTCCCGCCGGGGTGATCGATGGCATCCCATGGCCTGGAGGATTCTCGGCCCATGCATGGCTGCGAGTCAGGATCGGAGACACAGAACTCGATGTCTGTCCTGGTTCTGTCAACAATACGCCCGGCGTGACGCATTTTGAGATCCTATCGAAAGTGCGCACGTGGCATTCCTGGCTGCGCCCGTTTACCCACCTGGAATCAGCACTAGAAAATATCGGGCGGGATATGATGGCGAGGTACAGCATGAAAAAAGCTGAAGAGACGGTACGACAGCCGTACATGAGCTCGGTCTCTCAAGGGCGCCATCAGCTTGATGGGTCAATACACTGCTAGCAGGGTCCTTTGTAGAAGGAGTGTGTTCCTATGCATATCTGCATCTTGAGTGTTGGCACGCGCGGCGACGTCCAGCCGTACATTGCGCTGGGGAAGGGCTTGCAGGCAGCGGGGCATCAGGTTCAGCTGGCCACGCTTGGCATGTTTGAACCGCTGGTCCGGGGCTACAGACTCGATTTCGCCTTGATCGAAGAGAGTCCACTCTCGTTTCTCGACCGCGTCATCGCGTCTGGGGGCAACGTTGTGCAGCGCTTGCTAGAGACCAGGCGCATCATCACGGCCATGATGGAACGCCTCCTGGAGGATGCCTGGCATGCCGTACAGGATGCCGATGTGATCATTACCTCCAATCTGCTGATCTATCCCGGCTCTTCGCTCTCCGAACACCTGGGAATTCCGTCGATCGGGACGCTCCTGGTCCCCTATCTGCGCACGCGAGTCTTTCCTAATCCCGCCCTTTTTTCAGGGCGGCGCGAGCTTTGTGGGCGTGGCAATCTGCTGACTTACGATCTGTTCAATGAAGTCCTCTGGCAGCTCTACCGGGGCAGCATGAATCGACAACGCCAGCGCTTCGGCTTGTCACCCCTGCCTCGATGGGGGATGGCCCGGCAGATGCTGCGCGAACATTCCCCCTTTCTCTGCGCCTACAGTCCCCTCGTCGTGCCCCGACCGACAGACTGGGGAGACAGCATTCGCGTGACCGGCTACTGGTTGCTGGATGCCCCAGTCACCTGGCAACCGCCTGAGGCGCTCCGGACTTTTCTCGATGCCGGACCACCCCCTGTGTCTATCGGCCTTGGCAGTATGAAGACACACGATCCGGTTGCGACAACCGAGCTCATGGTCCAGGCACTGGCTCAAAGTGGGCACCGCGGGATCTTGCTCACTGGTTCTTTAGGCATCAGCCAGGCAGAGATGTCCGACGAGGTCTTCACCCTGGCAGAGGCCCCCCACGACTGGCTCTTTCCACGCATGGCCGCGGTGGTGCATCATGGGGGAGCCGGGACAACGGCGGCAGGTCTTCGCGCTGGCGTGCCGACGATCATTACACCCATCTACGGCGATCAGTTTTTCTGGGGCCAACGCGTCGCCGCACTGGGTGTTGGCCCACCTCCCATCCCACAGAAACACCTGACCACAGAACGGCTGGCAGCCGCTATTCGTCTCGCGACAAGCGATCCAACCATGCAAGAGAGGGCCAGGGCGGTAGGACACACACTCAAAGAGGAAGATGGCGTTGCACAGGCCGTGCGCATTATCGAAACCATACATGCTGCACGTCCAACCAGCTCGTTGCTCGGAGGAAGTTAACGATGTTTTCCTGGAAACAGATCGCCCTCTTGATTGCCCCATGGCTACTGTTGGCAACAACCTACGTGTGCTATAAGCTCCTCATGCGTCGTTTTGGAGCAAAGAAAGCCTACGTCGGTGGCTTCCTGTTCTACTGGATCGTGTGGTGCCTGCTCTTCCCGCTTGCCCTCTTAGGGCCGCAAACGCTTGTCCATTTGTTTCGCAACGTTGGATCGCCTTTTGGCCAGCCCTGGTGGCTGGGCGCATTCTGTCTGATAGGACCTCCGTTGTTTGCCTACGTGTTTCTTTTCCCGAAAGCGCTACGGAAAACCAGCGTCAAGATCGTGCTGGTTTCCGCAGCCCTGGCCATCGTCAATGGCCCTCTCGAAGAGCTCCTGTGGAGAGGCGCGTACCTCACGCTGTTTCCGGGCCAGCTCTGGTTGTCACTGCTCTACCCCACCATCGGGTTTGCCCTCTGGCACTTTGCGCCCCAGTCAGTCTTTCCTTCTCCGTGGCGAGGCGGCAGCGTCGCGTTTGTGGCGCAGGCGGGATTCCTTGGACTCCTGTTTGGATGGGTAGCGATCGACACGGGGGTGATCCTCTG
This sequence comes from uncultured Chloroflexia bacterium, assembly GCA_963702765.1. Classification (GTDB taxonomy): domain Bacteria; phylum Chloroflexota; class Ktedonobacteria; order Ktedonobacterales; family Ktedonobacteraceae; genus DATMNR01. The sequence goes on along the minus strand of CAVPEB010000027.1, from coordinate 253,989 downwards.
GACGTCCATGTCGCATATCCTGATTGACTTCTCTGCGTTGGGATGGGATGTCGTCTTCACACACGAGCAACACGAGACCGTACAGATCAGCCAGCATCACTGACCAACCGTGTTACCCATCCGCTGGCGAGGTATCACCCGTGTTGAGGGATTCGCTCCTATTCAGCGTTAGCTTCCTGCAAAATGGCCTTCACATCTTCTGTTGTTGGCAGTGACGGCAATGCTCCCAGGCGTCTCACTGCAACAGCTCCAGCAGCGCTTGCCCAATGCAGGGCATCAGACATCGTTGCGCCGTCTGCAAGTTTCGCTGCTAAACCTCCACAGAACGCGTCTCCCGCTGCTGTCGCATCCACCTGAGTGACCGAAATTGAACGTATCCATCGGTGTGAAATTGGCCCCTCGTCGAACTCGTTCGTACTCCAGACGCAGCCTTGCGCACCCAGAGTGATGATAGTGTGCTTTACACCTTTAGCAAGCAGTTTTGTTGCAGCTCGTCTTGCGCCTTGGGGCGAGTCAACTGTTAAGCCTGCCAGACCCCCCGCCTCGCTTTCATTCACAACGAGTATATCTACACAGGGAAATAGATCGTCGGGGAACGTTTCTCGTGGAACAGGCGCCGCGTTGAAAATCGTCGTCATGCCCTCCTTATGCGCATAGCGTAATCCCGCTGCAATAGTGTTCATGCGCATTTCGCATTGAGCCATAAATATGCTTCGATACACCTGAAAAGTTGATTGCGACCAGGAGCGATTGGAGAGCTTCCTCAACTATTTCCGCCGTTAAAGCCAGGTTTGCGCGTGGGACGACGATGATCGCGTTCTGGCCGCTTTCTGCTCCAATCATCACACAGGCTGTGCCCGTGCCGTTATTGGGATCGCGTGTCAAGTGTGTACTGTCGATGCCTTCATTGGAAAGCGTTGAAGAAAAGGCATCCCCGAACGTATCAATGCCGACGCGCCCGATCAAAAAGACTCGTGCATCCAGTCGTGCTGCTGCAACGGCCTGGTTAAACCCTTTTCCTCCCAGGAAAGTGGAGAAATCGTCACCGATGACCGCTTCGCCAGGAACTGGCAGGCGCGGCGCTCTTGCGACAAGATCGGTTATAGTGCTTCCAAGAACTACAACTGTACCCATGTGCGATTTCTCCTCTTACGCCTGAATGGTTTGCTTTAATGACCACGAATTGCTGTGGGATGAATACGCAGTGTCACAGAATACTTGGCTGCAAACACATCGGCTGTTTTAAAGCCTCGTGCGATGAATTCACGGTATTTTTCCACGAAGATGGGTAATTGATCGGCGGGTGGATCATCGGTGCTAATATGCGCTTCTCCAGTGATGACGATAATATCGCCTCCGTTACCATTCCCATCAAAATTGAGTGCTACTCTAGGGTTGTGTTGTAGATGTTCAAGGCGCTTAGCCCCTGTCAGGCTATAAATCAAAAACGTTGAATTCGTTTCGTCCCATAGAAACCAGACTGGAGTTGGTTGTGGTGTGCCTTTTGCGTCAACAGTGGTAAACCAGATTAAGCGATCTTCGCGCAATCGGCGGGCGACTCTTTCTCCAAATGGTGTCGATGGGTCTGGAAGTTGAAATGCCACAGTGTTACTCTTTTCTTTTCAAAATATAGTTCTGCCCAGTGTTTTCTTGCTGGCATACTGCAAATTATATCGCACGAGTACCGTATTATGTATAGCACTGCTTACATCGTGCTAACAGGATCGATGTCAACTTCCCATCCCGGGGTATCGATGACTCTGAGCAGTGGATGTAGATCTGGCCCGCGTGCAATCATTTGCCAGCGATACTTTCCACGTATGCGTTCCATAACAGCGGGAGCTGGTCCAACGATATCGGTCTGTGATAAGCCTAACCGATCAATCCATTTATCTAACGTTTCGCGTAGCAGCAGCGCCTCGTTCTGAGCGCGTCGACGATTTTCATGACTGTAAGTAAACTTGACGAACTGGCGAAATGGTGGATATCCATAGCGTTGTCGGGCCTCAATCTCTGCGGCATAAAATTCGTGATAATCATGCTGTGAAGCCGCTTCAATACAAAAATGCTGCGGGTTGAAGGTCTGGATGATGACCTTTCCAGCCTCTTCACCACGCCCTGCGCGACCTGCGACCTGTGTAAGCAACGTAAATGCACGTTCAGAAGCAGAGAAATCAGGTAGTGTCAGTGCAATATCTGCCGAGATGACACCCACCAGCGTCACCCCAGGCAAGTCCAGACCTTTGGCAATCATCTGCGTGCCAACCAGTATATCAGCCTCGCGATTAGCGAAGCGGTCGAGTAGTTGTTCATGTGTTCGCCGGTGTCTGGCTGTATCGCGGTCCCAGCGCAGCAAACGCGCTGTAGGAAAATGGCGCGCAATGGTGTCTTCCACTTTCTCTGTCCCCAGGCCGAAGTAGCGAATGCTCGGACTGTTACACTGCGGGCACAGGTGCAGAATCCTGTTTTGCCCGTTGCAATAATGACAAAGCAGAATACGCTCAGTTGAATGATAGGTCAGCGGCATATCACAGTGATCACACATCGCTACAAATCCGCACTCGCGACACAGGACGCAGCTTGCCGCACCGCGACGGTTCAAGTAGAGGATGGCTTGCTGACCCTTGTGTAATACCTGCTCAAGCTCGCTTTGTAAACGACGGCTGAAAATGCTGGTGTTGCCAGTGTGGAGTTCATTTCGCAGATCGATGACCTCGACAGGTGGCAGGTCAGCTCCGATGCGATGGTGCAATTCGATCAAATGGTAATCACCACGTTCAGCATGAAAGAATGTCTCTACTGATGGTGTAGCGCTGCCAAGCACAATCGGTATATGCAATAACTGACCCAGGAAGATGGCTGCATCCCGTGCATGATAGGTCGGCTTAGGCTGGTTTTGTTTATACGCCGGCTCGTGTTCTTCATCCAGTATGATAATGCCAGGGTCTGGCAGTGGTGAGAAAAGCGCGGAGCGTGACCCAATCACTACATCAACCTTGCCTGAGCGTATGCGTCGCCATTCGTCATACCGCTCTCCATCCGTCAATTCGCTATGTATAATCGCTACCCTGTCTGGAAATCGGCCCACAAACCGTAAAATGGCCTGCGCCGTAAGCGCAATTTCTGGTACAAGCACAATCCCGCGTTTGCCCTCCGCGATGATCGCTGCCAATGCTTGAAGATACACTTCGGTTTTTCCACTGCCTGTAACACCATGCAGGAGGATAGGGGCGATGTGATCGGTACCTGATACCCCGTTCTGGTGTGATCCATCCCCTCTCCCTCCCCAGGGTGCCCCATCCCATCCCCAGGGCGACCGCAAGGGTGCGCCCCTACTATACTGCGAAGTATCGTGATTCGCGTAATGTAGGGGCGGGGCTTGCCCCCGCCCGGTACCCTCCCGCTCGGTATCGTGCCCTCGCTCGAAATGTTGCCCCCGCCCGGTATCGTTGCCCTTGCTGTCCCACTATCTCGTCCAGGGCGGCTTGCTGATCTGCTGTCAATTCAAGCGGCGAAGTAGCTGGAATGACACGACCAAGCAGGGGATTACGCTGCACTTCAATCTCTTCAATGGAGATAATATTTTCATGCTCGAGTTTCTTCAATTGTGCAGGGGATAAACCGCTGGCCTTGCATAATGTGCCTGGTGTCCAATATGAACTGGTGTTGGCTTCGTGCGTTTCATGGCTTAGCAGGTCGATGGCAGCTAATCGGCGCTGAGCTAAAAGACCCTTGCGATTTTGGGGCGTGAGCGAGAAGACATCCGATGAACCAGGAATGGCCCATGGATCAGGCACATTTTTTTGCGGGCGCTTTCTCACATTATCCGCAGCCATGGGTACGCTGCCCGGGGCGGGTAAACTCTGTTCCAATTGCGCGTGTGTTTGCATGCGCCATGCCTCCAACGCCTCTCCTTGTAGAAGAAGCCGTACGACTCGCTTATGACGCGCGCGAGTAGTGGGGGCATGTAACGTTGCTTCACGCTCGATCAAGCCGCTTGCTAGAGCCTCCTGTAATACTTCCTTTGCCTGTTTTGGCCCGAGCATCTCTTTAAGTCGTTCGACGTCAAGTTCTCCATCTGCCAGCAGCAAGCCGATAAGTGCGTGGAGTCGTGTGAAGGCTTGTTGATCCTGTGTTGTGCGATGTGCCAGGTCATCGTCGTTTATCAGGTGCAATACAACTTTTGAGCGCTGCATCAACCCTGGTGGTAGCATCTTGACTGCAACCTGCGCAAGAGGTGTGACATAATAGACGGCCATCCATTCAGCCAGCGCTCGCTGGTGAGCCAGGAGGGCAGGTTCAGGATCGAGAATGGTGGATATAGGACGGATATGATTTAGTGTTTGCGTTGCAGATTGTACATCGTTGTCCGCCTGGTTATCATTGGGTTGGGTAAAACCGGATCGGTTGTCATCGTGCTGGTTGCCATCAGTTTGTTTGTCATCAGATCGGGTATCCACAGGCAGGACACCCGCAAGGGGTGTCCCTACATTTTGGTTATTCACTGATGCCTGGCTGAAATGTAGGGATACCCCTTGCGGGTGCCCTGCATGCGGGTGTCCTGTCATATCGCTACCCTGTTCCTCCTCCCAAATCTTCCACACAATCCCCTCAACGAGGCGATCTCCATAGGGAACGGCGATCAGTTGTCCAGTTTGTAGCTCATGCTGCATAGCGGGTGGAACGCTATATACGAGCAGCGGCTCTTCGCTATTCCACGCGTGAGCGGAGGTGAGTACATTGGCAAATACCTGCACTAGCGTCTCCCAAACTCTCGTTCAAGAGCAGACAGGCTGAAATGAACCATCGTTGGGCGACCATGACAACAGCTATATGGCGCGTTGGTGCGCTCCAGTTGTTCGATCATCTCGCGCATTTCACTGACCGTGAGGAAATAGTTAGCTTTGATCGCTGCCTTACAGGCTACGTTTGCCAGTGCATGCTCTTCCCATGTTTCAGAGTGACCTTGCTGATCTGTTGCAGTTAACTCAATCAACAAATCGTGCAGTGAGCGCGCATTCATCTCTTTGACAAGTACATTTGGAACAGCTCGCACCTGGAGCGAGGAATCTTCGAGTATTTCCAGTGAAAAGCCAATCTGCTCTAACTGTTGTAGGCGGTCTTCAACTGCCGCTAACTCATCGGGCGCCAGTGAGAGCGTTATCGGCGTGAGCAGCAGTTGTGAGAGGGGCGCGCGTTCCTGTAAAGCTGCCACCATCTTCTCCAGCAAAATGCGCTCGTGCGCTGCGTGCTGGTCGATTAAATACATCCCATCTGGACCTTCAGTGACAATATAGCTTTGCGAAAGTTGACCTACCACACGTAATCGTGGTAGTCGGCTTACCTTCGCTGGCATTGTTGATTCATTCGGAATGTTTAATGTGCCGGGTAAATCCTCCTCTCCTCTGGCACCCGCAAGTGGCACAGTCTCTGGAGGAGACGACGCTATATCCGCTGCATCTCTATCCAGGGAATCGTTATCTTGAAATGTAGGGACACCCCTTGCGGGTGTCCTGTTGGTGTGTGTCCGTATTCGTCGAGTGTCCTGTTCTGTGGGTGTCCCGTTCGCCGATATCATGCTCGCCGTATCATCTGTCTGATCATCATGCCCCCGCACATGACTTTGCCATAATCTAGAAAGCATCGGTGGTTTTGTGCCAGTTTCCTCTTCAGTAACAGTAATCCAGGGATTATCTCGAGGAAATGCAGGTGATTCTTCTCCGTTTGAGGGCGCAATGAATTGCTCCTCTTCCTCCTCTATATCCAGATCTAACTCGATGGATTCGGATGGTAATCTCTCATCTGATGTGGGGCTACGTTTCATCGCGCCTTGCTTGCTGATTACTGTATCATTTCCCCATCCAGGCATGTGAGCGTCTTGCAGGATTGCCTGACGTACGGCCCGCTGAACCGCCGCGTAAACGCGCCGCTCTTTGAGAAAACGAATCTCGGTCTTTGCAGGGTGAACATTCACATCGATCTGTGTGGGGTCAACACTAATATTGACGACAGCTAGAGGATGCCTGCCAGCCATTAAAAGCGAGTGATATGCCTCTTCGACCGCGTAGCTGAGCATGCGGCTGAGTACCCAGCGGCGATTTACAAAAAACGACATGTGTTGCCGCGTGCTCTTGTAACATGTAGGTAGGCTGGTAAAACCACTCACCACCGGGCGCTCGGCATCGTCATCCTTGCCGTCGAGGCTGCTTATTGGCACCATCTGCTCCGTGATCTGCAACCCGTAAATTTCAAGCAGCACACTTGGAAGCTGGCCGTCTCCCGGAGTGGAGAAAATCTGCCGCCCCTCATTGAAAACGCTGAAGCGAATTTCGGGATAGGCAAGCGCATATTGTTCAAGCAAATGATGACTATGGCTCACCTCTGTATGGCGGCTCTTCAAAAACTTTAACCTGGCAGGAACCGCGCTGAAAAGATTGCGCACCGTGACAGTTGTGCCATCAGGAGAAGCGGCTGTCGTTACGTCGGAAATCAGCCCATTGGTTGCGTTTACCTGCGCCCCTTGTGATGCGCCACGATGATGACTGAGCAAGTTAACTTCAGCCACCGCTGCGATGCTTGCAAGAGCTTCGCCTCGAAATCCAAGTGAACGAATGTGTTCCAGGTCATCTATCCTGGCTACCTTGCTCGTAGCATGCCTGGAAAGCGCCAGTTGCAACTCATCGCCTGGAATGCCTGTGCCATTGTCCGTCACACGGATAAGCTGTAGCCCGCCGCTCATCAAATCAACACGAATCTGTGTAGCTCCAGCATCGATGCTGTTCTCGATCAGTTCTTTGACGACGGATGCAGGTCGCTCAACCACTTCTCCCGCGGCAATCTTGGCGGCGACATCAGGCTCGAGTTGACGTATCGGCATGGTGAAAATACTCCAGATGGGCAAACGGTTGCATATGCTCTTTCATAAGTAAGAACGAGTGTTCAGAACTCATTATAACATTTTATGCTCTAGTAGCCAGATTTGTTTGAAGGTTTTGTAAGATGGGATAAGAAAACATGGAAGGCATCTAAGAGTTACACTAACAATTCTCTTTGGAATGCCCATGAGAGACACAATTAGTAATAATGTTGTTCAATCTACAGTACTGATGTACTACCCAGTTACAAAAGCAAGATGTTTACGCTACTTCACATGTAACTTCTCAATACTGAACAATGAATGGGGGATAATACTATGAGTCAACAGCCACCGAATGGCCAGCAATCTTCATGGGGTCTCAACAGTCACCGAATGGCCAGCAGCCTCAATGGCCGACGCAACAGCCATCTTATACGGAGCAATCCCAATGGGCACCACAGCAACCGGCATATGCCCAACAGACTCAATGGATGCCACAGCAGCCACCGAATACCCAGCAGCCCCAGTGGGGATGGCATGGACCAACCCCAACCAGGACAATTTCAACCTCAACCTCCTTCGGAATACGGATCGTCACAAAGGAAACAAAGAGGCCAAAAGCCATGGTACAAGAATTGGGGAGTAATCATTGGCTTGTTATGCTCCATACTGGTAGTCGTTCTCGTGCTTGGTACGTTGGCTACGGCGTCTCAACTGTATTGGGACATAAATCTGCATCAACTCCGATTGTTACTCCGACTCCTTCAGATCAGCCGACAACATCAAGTCTCACGGCAACGCCTTCGCTCGCTCCCACTGCTACTCCAACACATGTTGCGAGTTCTACAGCTACACCCACGATAGTCGCGGTTGTTCCTACACAGGCAACCACACCAACACCAACGCCTACGCAGCCCCCTAAACCCACGCCCACGCCTTCGCCAAAGCTACAACCAACGACCGTCCAGGTCTCCGTCACAAACTCCGGCTTCAGTCCTGCCAACATTACGATTGGGGTGGGTTCGACTGTAGTATGGACGAATAATGGTGGCATCCCGCATACGGCCACCGACAGTGGGAAGTTTGATAGTGGGGAACTTATTGTTGGTGCTACCTATCAGTACACGTTTACAACTCCTGGCACTTATAACTATATTTGTTCTTACCACCCCTATATGGTAGGGACAATTACAGTGAAGTAGGTTTGAGGATGCGTATGGAACCATCACTGCAACGTGTCCAGGTCAATGTGTCCCGTACGCTGGGTCCAGGGGAAATACAGGAAGGAGTGCAACATATTCGACTTCCTGGTCCAAGTCTATGGCCGCTTCTGTTGAGTATAGCGATCATTGTCTTCGTCGTTGGCTTGATGTTGCTGTTCATTTCCAATTTTCCCTGGGTTGCTCTCGTTTCCCTCCTCTTTGTCTTCATTGGTATTATGGGTTGGGCAATGGAAAACCCTAGTACTAAAATGAAACTTGAATCCCCCATCAGCCTGATGCCGACGATGAAGCTTGAATCCCCCATCAGCCTCATACCAACTGCAAAACTTAATGCCATTCAGGCCAATATACAAGAAAGCGCAGTCCGCCCTGTGGAGTCGGATAGCAGGCCAATCAGGCCAGGATGAGTGTACCTCGCCGCTTCCAGGAGTCAAGCCAAGTTACTCGTACCTCGCAATGCGCTTGACTTCTGTGCACTTGCGCGGTACGGGTTGGTAGGCTTGATTGAAAGCAAAAAAACAGCAGGGTTTTGCTGGTCTGAATGACGAGGTCTCAGCGCTCTGCGCCATCGGTCTGTCATCTGCTTGGCAGTGCAGCACACGCAGCCTCGAACTCCACAGGTGGCACATAGCCCAAACTGGAATGTAATCGCTTGGTAGTATACACCTGCTCAATGAACTCCTCCACATTGGCCTCGGCGTCGGCAAACGACTCATACTTTTTGAGATACACCTCCTCTTGCTTTTAGGTCTTGAAAAAGCTCTCGCCCTTCGCATTGTCATACGGATTACTCACCGAAACCTGCTGATCTGTAAATCGATCTGTCTCACTGTTCGATATAGTCATGACTGGCATACTGCACCCCGCGATCAGAATGGTGGATCAAGCCCGGCTGCGGCTGGCGCTCGACAATGGCCTGCTGCAGCGCGGCGAGCGTGAGCTGTGTGCTCATGTCTCGCGCGAGATGCCAGCCTACACAGCGGCGCGAGAACGCATTTAAATGCATCCAGATACACAAAGGAACTTCGTAAGCGAATATAGGTCAAATCAGCCACCCAAGCCTGGTTGGGTACCATCAACACCATACCAGCCAGCCGATTCGGATAGACTGGCAAGCCGTGCCGCGCATCGGTCTTCATAACCACAAAGCGTTTCTTCAAGTGGCAGAGCAAGAACTCCTCGCGCATGATGCGTAGCACCCGCTTGTGATTGACTTTCCAGCCGAGCCTTGCTTCGGCATGGGTCACGCGCCGATAACCATAGCCGGAAAATTCGAGGATGATCCGCTCGATCTGATCGCGTAAAGCGATCTCCTCTGCATCGCTCTCTGGCTGGCTAGTGCGCTCGTAATACCAACTGCGGCTGACGCCGAACAGCTCGCAGCAATCAAGAATATACGTACCTGCAAGCTGTTCCTTCGTTTCGGCGAATGGACCATCGGTAACTAAAGTTTTACCTTTACGCACTTGAACAGTCCTGGCTGTGCTCGTTGGTTGCAAAGGTGCTCCTCCCATCAGTATGCCGCGCTGCAACGCCTCTTGAGCAAATGTGCCATGCCCCTGCATGATAGCAGCGCGCTCCTCGTTTGTCATGTGCAAGTAGTCTGCCTCACTGGCGTAAATTAATAGCATATAGCGCACAGTTTGTACTCCTTATTTCAGCCTCACTCGATCTTCCATGCTTCAATCACACAATGAAGTGGAATCTCAGCAATCCATGACCCCTGCTCTGAATTTGCCAGTAGTTCCTCCGTTGGTTCGGGTTCTTCCAACGCTGCAACAAGCAGGCCAGAGGCTCGTAAGATGCGAAAATACCATGATAGTGGACGATGGTACGAGCGTGTGTTGACGACATTGCCAGGTACTTTTAGCCAGGGTAGGTCGTCTACTGCTATCTCGCGATAATGGCTCATTTTTCGCCAGATCGTGGTGGTAGGGTAGATATATTCGATCTCCCAACCGGATGTGTTCACTTTATCAAAACAAGGATGGGAAATGCTCGCAACGAAGCGTCCTCTTGACTTGAGCACGCGGGAAACTTCCTGGATAGCTCCTGCTGCATCCTCGATATCCATCAAAGCCATATTGCAGATGACGAGGTCAACTATGCCATCTTCAAGCATATCCAGTTGAGCGGCATCAGCTACATGATAGGTAATGGCTGATAGACTCCTGTTCCTCTCGTGTGCGAATAAGCTCAATAAGTGGCGCATTGGCATCAACAGCGGTGACTATGGCTCCTTGACGCGCGAAACGGCGACTAAGGTAGCCGTTTCCACATGCGAGGTCCAGTACATGCAATCCACGTACATCACCAGCCAGGCGAAGCAATGGAGGATCAATCAACGCCCTGTGCCAAAGATCACCTTCATCACCTTGCTTTTCATCCCACCAGTAAGCCATCTGGTCCCAACCGAAATGTGTTCATAAGCTGACTCCCTTCTTGAATCTATTTGTTGCTCTGAGGCATTGTTCAAATCCAGTTGAAAGTTCTTCTTCAACAGTTAGGTCTAGCCTTGTCATTCTAATCGCCCCTTTGTCGTTCTGTGCCTCCTCGTGTCATTCTGAGCGAAGCGAAGAATCTCGTTACCCATCGCGTGAGATCCTTCGCTGGCGCTCAGTATGACACCGTGTGAGTGTTCACACTGACAAGCCCTGGAACGTGCTTCATGGGTTCTGTAATGCCATAAAGCTGCAACACAAGCCCTTCTAGTTCGTATATCAATTATCAGAATATGGCGAAGAGCCTGTACAGGTTATACAATGATTATATCCGAGCGTGCACGCTCATTCCTTATGCAAGAGACAACCAGGAAAGACAAATAGACACATGGCAAACAATGATACACTTCCACCCGGTCCAAAGGGACTTCCAATCGTAGGCAATACATTTCAATTTAGACGCGACCCACTGCATTTTGTGCGCGAGATGCAAGAGACGTACGGTCGTATGGCTACAGTTCACTTTGGCAAACAGCAAATTGTGATGTTCTTCCGTCCTGAACATGTGCGCTTCTTCCTGGTTGAGAAACCCCGTAACTTTGTAAAGCCCGGTCTGGGAAATTTGCGTTTTCTGCTTGGTGATGGCTTGCTGACGACTGATGGGGATTTCCATCGCCAGCAGCGCCGCCTTGTGCAGCCTGCGTTCCACAAGCGTCGTGTTGAAGGCTATGCCGATACGATGGTACATCTTACCGAGGAGATGCTTGCGCAATGGCAACCCGGGTCTGAGGTTGATATGCCGCAGGAAATGCAACAGTTAACCCTGCGTATTATCATGAAGGCCCTGTTTAACCTGGACTCGCCCACTCAAAGTGCGAGTTTAGGGCAGGCATTTACTACTGTGATGACAAATTCCACCAGAACAGTTGGTTCGGTCAGAAGGGTGCGAATCGATCTTCCTTTTACACGCTTTGGGAGGATGATGGAGGGCAAGCGAGCGCTGGATACGTTCGTGTATGACTTGATTCAGCAGCGCCGTGCGGATGGACGTGATGTGGGCGATGTACTCTCGATGTTGCTTGAGGCGCAAGACGAGGGAAACACCATGACGGATAAGCAGATTCATGACCAGGTGTTGACCTTTATAGCAGCCGGACATGAGACTGCTCAGAACACCTTGAGCTGGACGTTCTACCTGCTTTCACAGAATCCTCATGTGCTTGAAAAGCTGCTCTCTGAATTACATACCGTTCTTCAAGGCCGTTCTCCCAGCGTTGCTGATCTGTCAAACTTACCCTACCTTGAATGGGTTATCAATGAATCGTGGCGGGTATATCCTCCCGCGTGGACGCTCACTCGCAGGGCTGTTGATTCCTTTGATCTGGATGGCTATCACTTTGAGGCTGGTACCATTGCCATTTTTAGTCAGTGGGTTCTGCATCACCTGCCCGACATCTGGGGTGATCCAGATGTATTCCGCCCTGAGCGCTGGGATCCTGTCAATGGGCAGCAGGTGCCCCAATGGGCCTACTTCCCCTTCGGAGGAGGACCGCGTATCTGCATTGGCATGCCCTTTGCAGAACTCGAGACACGTTTATTGCTCGCTACCATCCTCCAGCATTACACGCCTCGCCTTGTGCCTGGATTCACGGTTGTTCCTCAACCACGCATCACGTTGCGCCCCAGATATGGCATGCGCATGATTTTAGAGGCGACCCGTGCCGAGGTGCCAACGCAGGTAGGGTAAAAGTACATATACCTTATACATAACCTCACCAAAAATAAGGTAATTACCCGATGTTAAATCAGGGTATGAGTTTGCTATAGTATTCTATAGCTTCGATTGACCGTATCATCCCATAAGAAAAGAGTGAGTAATTGATGCATCGTTTTGTTGAAGAGGTCGTCTCTATTGCAGAAGCCAGCCTTGGTGGCCTGCGGGGCCGCTCGGCTCTCCTAATTGGACCTGAGGAACAACGAAACCCTTACAGTGTTCTGCTGCAACATGCAGGCATGAAGTACATCTACCAGGAAGATACTGATTTCCTGGTCCCATCCATCATACCGCACGTGCAATTACTCATGAATCTTCCAGTAAGCTCTCTACCCTCACATCCAATTCCTCAACTTACTGCTTCGGCTATAGCTCAGGGATGTATCGGACGTCGCTCTCCACTGCTCATCTTTGATCTTGCAGAATCTACCTCTGTTGAAGAACTGGCAGGTCTATTGCCCGCTGTCTGCCTTTATACACCCGATGATCTTCGAGAGATATTGAACAAGGATCAAGTGCATATCTAGGAGCGAGATGGTACAATGAATAGGACTGCTGCGTCCTACTATTAATTGGAGTATCCCTCATACAAGGAAATATATGGAAGTCATTAAAATCTCTCCCCGTGGCTACTGCTATGGGGTAGTTGATGCATTACAAACAGTCCGTCAGGTGGCGAAAGATCCTACTCACCCGCGACCCATCTATATCATCGGGCAAATTGTTCATAACCGTCACGCCATAGAAGAACTCACGAACCTTGGAGTCATCACTCTCGATGGCCCGGATCGAGTAAGTATCCTGGATCAGGTGAAAGAGGGCACAGTCATATTCACCGCGCATGGCGTTTCTCCGCTTGTCAAACGTAGAGCACGTGAGCATGGCTTGCATTGCATCGATGCCACCTGTCCAGACGTAACCGTTACTCACGACCTCGTGCGCGAATTAGCGGCTGATGGTTACTATATCTTTTACATTGGTAAGAAGGGGCATCCAGAACCCGAGGGTGTGCTTGGCGAAGTCCCGGGTTACATCAGCCTGGTTGAGAATGAAGCCGATGTTGATGCGCTTGTCCTGACCCCAGAGCAAGAACAAAAAATAGCCGTTTCTACCCAGACAACGCTCTCACAATGGGATACTCGGCGTGTTATCGAGTATATTAAAGTGAAGTATCCCCATGCTCAGGTGCATATCGACATCTGCGCTGCAACGCAGACACGTCAGGAAGCGGTGGTAGCCCAGGCAAAGGGTGCAGATTTGACAGTCGTCGTAGGTGATCCGCGCAGCAATAATACTAATCGTCTCGTGCAGGTATCCGAAGAGCTGGCTGGCGTTCCAGCAGTACGCATCGAAGATCTATCTCAACTCAACACCGATTGGTTACAGGGCAAAAAACGTATTGCCGTTACTGCTGGCGCCTCTACCCCCAGCCAGTTGACGCGAGAAGTCATTCGCTTCATCGAGCAGTATCAACCCGAATCGGTGGAATAAACACCTTCCCTCTCGTAGGGGCGAGGGAAGTTGAGGAGTGGCTGGGTGGGCCTTTATGGTCGTCCGCAGTTTTCAATGCAGAATGTAAATACAAAGAGATCCCTTAAGAGAGTATTCGTATGAAGACATTGAAGCAAGCACTGGCTGAATATTCCGAAGAACAGCTTAAGCAACTTGCCCGTTGGTGGGGAATTGGCGATGCGCCAGAAGAAGGTTGGCGACTCCACTACGGCTTAATGATCCAGCGTATGCAGGACCCGATTGCTGTGCGTTTTGCCTGGGAACAGATCAACGAAGATGAGCGTAAACTATTGCACAATATGCTCAACTTTTCAGCCTCTAACAGTGTCTTACACGATGTGATCCACAAAATAACCCGTTTGCCCGAGGATAAGTTTGAGCAAGCGCTGGCCACTCTTAAACAATACATGCTGGTTATAGAGGAACAGACCACTGTAAAATATGCAGGTGCAACGACAGGCTCTTCATCGAAGCAAAAAAATTCTGCCGGTGTTAAAACGACGAAACTTTCTGTTGCGAAAGAGATGCTCACGCCTCTGCTTTCCATTGCAAACGAGATTTATTCTACCAACATCGATCGTTCGCAAATGAAACTTGAAAACATTTTGGCGAGATTCAATCAGGACAGGCTGTATGAAATAGGTCGTCTCTATGGGTTCATGCTGCATGACTACTATTCACGAACGCTACCGAGCGTTCGACTTGTCGGGCAAATGGTTCAGCCTGATGTAGCCCTTTACGTCTGGGAACATCTCGACGCCAAAACACGCAGGCTTCTCAAATGGTTATGTGACAACGATGGTGTTGCTACTATGCAGGCAGTACGTGAATTCACCGGCTTTGACAACAGTGAATTATCCGTAGCTATTCATGAGCTTGAAAAGTTCGCGATTGCCTTTGATGCTTTTTCGGGTCCCGAACGACAACTGTTCGTACCTCGTGAATTACTCAAAAATTTAAAAAAGGCTGCTGCTCAACCCGAGATCGAAGAAGATGCGCTGGCTCCTGGCATGGTTACCCTCGATACGCCACCCCAATCAACGCAAAAAGGCGATACATTGGTCTTGTATGATCTGGCAACCATCTTAGGGGCTATGTTCCAGCAAAATATCGAGCCTACACAATCCAGTAGAGTGCCCAAGCGTATCGTGAACAAGCTTCTACCTGCAATGCAAGTCAAGATACGCACTCAGCCGTATTATGAAGGCGACGATACTGTTGATATGCTGTTTAGCGTAGCGCAAGAACTTGGTTTTGTGAAACTCAGCAAGTCAACGGCAGATAGTATTAAGCCACGATTTATACAGGGACCGCAATTCGATAAGTGGTCACTTATGAATGTTGTTGACCAGACGCATAGTTTGCTGAATTATTGGCTTGAGGGGCACCCCTGGATTGATGTTGCGGGTGTGGACGTAGACCAGAACGATAATTACTATGATAGCTACTATCTTGATATCTTAGCTGGCCGCAAAGCTGTCATGTCATATTTAAATACATGCACTCCCGGCCAATGGTACTCAATGTCTTCTCTGTTGCGTACGATGAAAGATCACGATCCATATGTACTGCGCCCGCGCTATGCGGCAATGGGTGTATCTGGCTATCGTAGTAACAGGAATATGCTGGCGAATTGGTACAAATTAGATGGACAAATTATTCTTGGCATGCTCAGTTCTACCCTTCATGAATTAGGCATGATAACGCTGGGGTATCAACGACCTCAAGTACCAGAAGACGATGAGCCGGTCAATCCTGATGCCTTTATGCTTACCGACCTTGCAGCGGCTGTCCTCCAAACGAAAGGGGAAACTACTAATACAGCCATTCCTACCAACGAACGCTCATTGATAGTGCAACCAAGTTTTGAATTGCTTCTACTACAACCCGATCTGCAAACCGTGTACAGTCTTTTGCCCTTTGCACTGATCAATCAAGTAGGTATTGTAAGCCGCCTGACCCTGACGAGACTATCGGTTTTGCGTGGTTTAGAAGCTGGCCGCAACATTGGGCAAATTATCAAAATCCTTGAAGACCATAGCCAGAAAGAATTACCCCAGAATGTTGTCTATACCCTGCGCGACTGGACGAAATCATATAAGGAAGTTACCATCTCCCAGTTCCTGCTTATCGAAGTGCCTGACGAGGCAATAGCAAATGAAATCTGTTCCTCGTCAAAGTTCAGCGCCTTGGGCCTGCGCAGAATTGGCCCATGCGCCATCGCTGTGGATAGCGATACCACTCTGGCAAATGTGCGGCGCGCCTTCGATAAAGAGGGCATTGTTGTCAGAATCAACGGCGACATCATTACTAAATCGGCTGCGAAAACGACATACCGCGGAAGATATTAAAATCTACTGTGGTCCCATCAACGTGTGCCGTATCAGCATCAAATGGGTCAGGGGGCCTAGCCCTCCAGGCACAGGTGTTATAAATGAAGCAACCTCTTTCACGCCCTCAAAATCAACATCGCCAACTACTTTTCCATCGCCAGGATTGATGCCCGCATCTAACACTACCGCTCCTGGCTTTACCATATCGGCGGTAATACTTGCTGGACGTCCAATACTTACCACCAGAATATCAGCGCTTCGGGTGATGTTCGCAAGGTCGTGTGTATGCGAATGGCAGATAGTCACCGTTGCATCCTGACGTATGAGTACAAGGGCGGTTGGTTTACCACCGATATTACTTCTTCCTACAACGACAGCATTGCGGCCAGCGATCGGAATACCAGCGTCTTCTAATACTGTGAGGATCACATCGGCAGTCGAGGGAATGAAACTGGGAAAGCCAAGCAACAGATTACCTGCGTTGTGAGGCCCAAGACCATCAACATCTTTTTCAGGCTGCAATACCTCGGTGACAACCTGCTGTCGTATATGTGAAGGGAGTGGCAACAAAAGCAAAACACCATCATTGTTTTCATCTCTGCTCAACGCGGCAACCTCGTCGCGAAGTTCTTCCTCTTCAACCTCGAAGGGATACGCTAGCGTCGAGCAGCCCAGGCCGATTTTGCCGCACGCTTTCACCAACTGCCTGCTATAAACTTCCGCGGCCCCATCATGCCCCGCTATGATCTGTGCCAGGCGAGCGGAACGGTGGTGCTGTTTGCGAAACTGGGCTGCTTCGCTTTGTAGTTCAGCGGTCATGCGTGCCACAAGTGGTTTGCTATCAAAAATGGTTGCTGCCATAGCTATATGTACTCCAAATGTGTATAAGGGTGTTCGATGTTCTTCATCATATCATACTCCTTACGCCACTTTGGTAACTCATTGGTAAATACCTGCCAAATACGTTACAATGCGTTCTGTTACCAAATTCTTTACCTTTGTAACTTTACAGCTGGGGTTCCAAGGGCCTAGTGAGGCCCTTTGGCGGGCACCCTGTCCCCGGGACAGGTAATCAGGGATGTCCCCGCACATCTCCCTATTCTGCCACCGGAGGTGGCATGGGAGTTTAAGGATTTGAAAAGCCCTACTTGCAAGTAGCCCTTCGGTACCAAAATTACCAAAAAGAGAGGATTTTCATGGCTAGTGATTGTTCATTTGATATAGTATCGCAATTTGACGAACAAGAATTGGTGAATGCGATCGACCAGACAAGGCGCGAAGTTTCCACCCGCTTTGACCTGAAAGACACAAAAACCGAAATCGTTCACGCTAAAGATACTATAACCATTGTGACCGATAGTTCTCTAACACTCAAAAGCGTGCGGGATATCCTGGAAACAAAAGCGGTTCGTCGCGGATTGTCACTAAAAATTTTTGATGTTGGCAAAGAAGAAAATGCAGCTGGCAGTAAAGTGCGCCAGGTCATTCAGTTGCGGCAAGGCCTTTCTCAGGATCTGGCAAAACAGATCAGCAAGCATATTCGCGATCAATATCCCAAAGTGCGGCCGCAAATCCAGGGAGATGCTGTGCGCGTTGTAGCCAAGAGCCGTGACGAATTGCAAGCAGTTATCGCTCTTCTGAAGCAAAAAGACTATCCTGTGGCTCTACAATACATTAACTACAGAGGTTAGGACTCTCAGGGTACTTTAGTACCAAAAAATGAGTCTGTTCTCTCAAGTAATTCAAATTTGTAGTACCCTAGTTTTAATTGCGGAAACCTTTTACAGGTGTTTTGAGCGAAGTCTCTGCACTTTTCTATATACAGGAAGCGACCTTTTATGCCTGGGAACAGACAAGTTTTCAGTACAGCAATGAATGCTGCCGATCGATTTCGTTGGGATAGCCAGTGGACGGATGCAGCGAGTGAGTATCAGCGAGCATTGGCGGAGTTCCCAGACGATGCGGCTGCGCGTGGCGGCCTGGGTTTTTGCTACATGCAAACAAAGCAGTGGCCAAAAGCGCTCGTAGAGTACGAAACTATTCTCGATCGCGATCCGAGCAACGTCATCGCGTTGAGTAAAACTGCCGAGTTATATGTAATCTTAAACAGGCGGGACGAGGCATACAAAGCATATATGCATCTTGCGGAATTGTATTCGCAAGCAGGACAAGGCGCCAGGGCGGAAGCTGCATGGCAAAAGGCTGTGCAATTGTCCCCCGCCAGTCCTGAGCCTCACGAACGTCTCGCAACATACTATCTGGGTAAGAAAGATTTTGTGTTGATGGTTCAGGAGCGCTTAGCTGCCGCTCAGGGCTATTTTCAACGCAATGAGAATGTGGCAGCGACCATGCAATGCGAAGAAGTATTACGTGTCGATTCTGCCAATACACAGGCACAGCTTGTACTCTCACAGATTAGAGGACAAATGCAGCCTTCTGGGCCGCTTCCACACGGGGCTGGCGGGGCGGATTCACCACCAATTCCCGGAGAAAGGGGCAGATCTGCTACAGGCGATCTGTCTTCAGGCCCTTTAGCAAACATTGGAAATGTTGCTGGCACGGTTTCTGTCAGCAACACAAGCGGAGGTAATACTGGCATGATGGGTAATATGGGTAGCGCGAGCAATTTTGGCGCAGCAGGAAATTCTGGACCTGCACTTGCTCAGACAGGCATGTCCGGAGGAGGAACGGGTTCTGGTTCTCGTGCTCGAATAACAGCAAGTCAGGTTACTGGCGTGCTTAGACAGGCTCAAACTTTTCAAACCCAGGGTCGTTTCGCCGATGCTATCGATCTCTGTGAGCAAATTCTTGCTAATGGCTTTGATCGGCCTGATGCTCGCTACTTTTTGGGGTGGCTGTATCAAGAGCAGCGTCGTTGGGATGAGGCGATTCGTCAGTTTCAGACATTGCTGAACGATCCAGATTATGCGCTTTCGTGTTACTATGCTCTGGGGCAATGCTATCGCGCAAAAGGTGATATGCGCTCGGCCACTCAGCATTTTGATGAAGCCGTCGATCGTGTGAATCTTGATGCGTTGACCTTTGAGGAATCTGATCAACTCGTGCAGCTTTGCCAGGAAGCGGCTGAAGCGCATCGTATGTTGGGAGAGCAGGAACAAGCATTAACGGTGTACAATGCCTTGCTCGGTTTCTTGCGCAGCAGGCAGTGGAATGACAAAGTTGCCCAGGTCGAGTTTATGCTTCAGCAACTGCAAAATACTCCACCACCCGGAAGACCCGTGTCAACTCCACCACCCGAGACGATGCAACCACAGCCGAATACGACCCGGGTTTTGCCACCTGAACAGGTAACCATGATGCAGCAGGCTCCTGCGATGCAAACACCCCAGAGCATACCTGGTGCAGCGCCAGCAGCAATGAATGCAAGTGGTTCTCCCGCGGGTGCAACGCCAACTCAGAGCAAGCCTCCCGTGCCGCCAACAAATTCTGGCTCTCTTGGTGAATTGCCTGAGTGGTTAACCGGTATTCTGAATGATGCCGATAAGACAGAGCTGATCAATAAACAAGCGAAAGCGGCGCAGCCACAGGCCGCTCCTGCGCCATCGCAGTCAAATGAAATGTTGGTCAATCAGCCTACCATTGAGCAGCCTGTTGCTCCAGTTTTGACCACGTCGACTTCCTGGCTGACCGATGATGTGAAACCTGAAAATAACGCGACTGCTCTGCCATCTGAAAAGCCTCCCGTAGTTCCCGAGCAACCAACTGTGGCGCAGGTGTCTCAAGTTCAACCACCAGTTGAGCCTGTTCAGCCAGATCCAGTAGTAGAAACTCCCGTAGCGCCCGAAGTCTCTGTAGCAAGTACTTCGACAAATCTACCACCTGTTGCAGAACCGGCATTACAAAGTGTTCCCACGCAAGAGCAGCCATCGTTGCCTGTAGAACAAGAAGTGCCCGTTCAGGAGCAACCAGTAGTAGCTTCATCGGTGCCTTCAACCAAAGCGACGACAGGTAAGCTCGAAGACTTGTTGAATGAGATAACTGGCACTGACGGAAAAGAGAATGTACTACAGCAGGTAAGCGAATCGGTGTTGGACAGCACAGCGAATCTTCCTGCAAATGTACGTTTGCAGGTTGTGCAATCCATCAAAGATATCCAGCGCTATATCGATCACGGTCTCTATACACCAGCTACCGAAGAGTGCTTGCGTGTCATAGACCTTGCTCCCCAGTATCTCGATATTCATCTGGTTTTGTGCGAAATCTACATACGCCAGGGCAAGAACGACCAGGCGATTACGAAGTATGCCATCCTGATCGACACCTATATGGCCAATGGCCGTATAGATGATGCCATAGCCACATATCGTCGTATCCTGCAATTAGAACCTAATAATCTGACGTATCGCGTCCGCTTGATCAATCTCCTTGCTTCCCAGGGCTATAAAGAAGATTTGTTGCGCGAGCGCAGTCTGGCAGCGGAATCTTACCTGCGTCTCGGTTATATGGATCGTGCTTTGACCGAGCTTGAGCAGGCGTTGCAAGAGAATCCGACCAGCGTGTCAACTCGTTTGAATTATGCCCTGGCCTTACAAAAGTTGGGACGCTCCCAGCAGGCTGTTGCAGAATACCAGCGAGTGTTACAGGTGGATCCACGCAATATTACCGCTCTGGTGCGCTGGCATATCGCCATGATTACCAGTGTGGGCACCGCTCGTGCTACCTTGTTAGAGGTCTTGACGCGTATCCGCTGGCATTTGCGTGGCGAGGGACAGAAAAACTATGAAGTGGTCGTGCGGGAGTACACTCAGGCCGCGGAAACCTATCCCAATAATGCTGACGTTCGCTATGCGCTTGGCCAGATCCACCAGCAGGCCGGGTACTTTGACAAGGCACTTGATGCGTATCAATATGCCACTCGAGATAGCTCCTACGAGGTCATGGCCCGCTTGAGTTCTGCGCACTGCCTGTTGTCTCAAGGCAAGCCTGAAGCTGCCATTCAACAGTTAGAGCAGGCTTTACAACTCGTGCGCGACGGTCAACGCGGTTCCATCGATCCTGCTGAATGGGCTGCGCGTCCGCGCGAAGATGGTGAGGAACACCAGGCGCCAGAGGTTGAGATTTCGTTGTTACTGGCTAAAGCCTATGGGCGTGTCGGGAAGCAGGAGCAAATGCAGGCTATCTTACGCCAGTTAAAGCAGACGACACCTCAACGGGATGAAGTCTCAACAGCGCTGGCAGAAATCTCCGCTCGACAAGGAAATATCGATAGCGCGCTCGAAGAATATCTCGAGCTGGTCCGTTCGTACCGTGAGAAGCGCCAGGTAGATAATGCATTAAGCGTTCTGAAAGAGATGATACGTCTTGATCCACAAGATCCTCGTGCTCATGCAGAGTTAGGCGATATCTACATAGTACGCGGCCATTTGGAAGATGGCATAGCGGAATTGAGTTTACTTGTAGATATCTACCTGCGCAGCAATCGCTTCGAAGATGCTGGTGATACCTTACGGCGCATTGGTGATATCTATGCCGAAACGGATGACTCCGAAAAAGCATTCATGAACTTCCGTCGTGCTGTCGATCTCAAGCCCAACGATATGGATCTCTTGCGCGAGGTCGTAGGTTACTGCTACCAGATAGGTCGCTCTCAAGAGGCAACGCAGTATCAATCCATCATTGCGCGCCACTACTTTGAAACGAACCAGGTCAAGGAATTGGTTGCCGCGCTGCAACAATTGATTGCGCTTGATCGCACCAACTACGAAGCATACGATATGCTTGGCCAGACCTACCAGTCCGTGGGCGAGTTCGAACAGGCCAGTCGTGTCTACAAAAACCTTGCCAAAGCGAACCCCAACGGGACCGTTGCGAAAGAGCGCCTGGCAATGCTGCAAGAGTTGCGTGAGCAGAATACAATGTTAGCAGAGCAAGGATAAGCTTCGTCTTCGTTTCATAACAGTTGGCCAGGAAACCCCCGACGCAGAGGCGGGGGAGGAATGGCCTCTTGTCCGCATGGGGACATGGGGACAAGCAGTTGTGCGTAGGCACAAGCGACTTGTGTGCGCAAGCACATCTCCGTTCTCCTTTCTTCCATTTCCGTTTTTTGTACGTACAAAAAGAAGAGATCCATGTAGGCTTAGGCACTCTGGTTCGGAAGACGCGAGACGGTTTGCCTACGGGTTCCTTCACAACTGAGTGGCCGGGTTCCAGGCGTAGCGCGTCCATGCCTGGGTAAAACCCTCGTGGTCGACGAAGAACGCTCCTTGTCCGGCATGCTGGAGAAGGACGGGCCTCTTGTCAGAAGTGCCCGATGTGTCAGTCGATGAAGCCAAAGCTGGCACTCCTCGCGGGGTACCAGAGTTGCGGTCGAGACTAGACACAAGCCCCCTGATTTCGAGCGGGGGTATCTGACATATCACATGAGAGGGTTGGAACTTCCAATCCTCTCATTTTTGTAGTACAAAATTCACCAGGTCCATCATGTTGAGAATACCGCTTGCTTGTTGTTACATGATATACTCTTGAACGAGATGGAAGGAAGTTATGTTCCTTTTTTCAGGCGGATGATGGCGATGAAGTCCTAGATATCATCTAAATATTATAGAAAAAGAGAAGGGTAATCCATGATTGAACTTTCGGCCGAACTCCAGCAACTCCTGAAGAAGCGCGTAATATGCTTTTTCGCGACCACCATGCCTGATGGCTCACCGCAGATGACGCAGACCTGGATAGATACCGATGGAACGTACATTCTGATCAACACCGTCGAAGGCCATCAAAAGCATCGCAATGTCCAGCGCGATCCACGGGTCATGATCAGTGTCATAGACCCGGCCCATTGGGAGCATGCAACGAGTATTCGTGGACGCGTTGTAGAAATCACAAAAGAAGGAGCCGACGTTCACTTCAAGCAACTCATTCAGCGCAACCTTGGACAGGAGGAGTATCCCTATGGGAAGCCTGGTCAGGTGCGTATCTTGCTAAAGATCGCTCCTGAAAAAATACGCTAACTGTTCCCTTCTAGGCTTCTGCATCCAGAAAGGTCCGCTTGCTTCAACCATGCACTCTCGTACATACCGGTTACGCCTTTGTGTCACCTTCTGGAGCAGCACTCCTGCAGCTCCAGGCCTCCAGCGGCTTTCTGACGGTTCTAGTTGGACACAACCACAAAGACACATGTGCTGGCTCCATCGTGTCCTCGACGACCGTGAGCAGGTTTTCGCGTAACTGATCCAGATCCACCTCATTCCGAAGGGTGGCACTAAAGGCTTCCAATGTCTTGGCCGCATCATACTTGCGTCGGTAGAAACGCCGATCAATGAGGGCCTGGATGCGCTTACGTAAGGGTTGGAAGAGCGCAGCAATGACGAGGGTCGAGATCACAATGACTATGGGAGATTGCGCAAGCTGCCCTGTGAACAGGCGTACCAGTGCTCCGAGACCGATCACCAGACCGATATAGATCAAAGCCAGCGAAATCGTCAGCATGAGATAAACCAGTGTACGGTTGATCAGTACATCGATGTCCCATAAGCGGTAGCGCAGAATCGCAAACCCAAGACCAAAGTAAAAGATCACTGATGAGAACAGGATAATGATTGAAAAGAGCAACTGGTACGGCAAGTCAGCAGGTATGCTGCCTGGAAGTCCTGTTCCAATAAACAGCAGGCAGAGGGAAATGACAGCGGCATAGACGAACCACTTGGCTTGCTGGCGTTGGGTAGCGTCAAAGACGCGCACATAGCGGTAGATCATGATGAAAAGCGTTCCCCCAAAAGCCCCAGAGATACCACGACTTGCAGTACCTGGATCAGGGTCAAGGAAGATGGGGGCGAGTTCCATACAAATGATATAATCCAGAACGCGAGAACGAGCCAGGACCAGCGTGGGACAAATCGTCCCGTAGGGAACGTCAAGAGAAAGACCCCCAGACCAATCCATTCCGCACCCGAAATGAGGTTAAACAGGGTGGAGAGCAGCTGAGGCGGCTGGGTACCAGCCCAGACTCCTAGGAGCGTGTTGATGGTACCGGTGCCACCATAGAGCACGAGCAGCAGCGAGACGAACAGGCCCATCCATTCATCGGACTTTCGCCAGAAGATTAGCAGTCCGAGGCCCCAGGGCAGTAGCGAGAGCACGACTTCTAGGATGACGAAGTAGGCGGTATAACTGCTCAAGGAGAGATGCAGGTAGGCAAGGGCCTGAACGGTATCGGGCGTGAGTTGTCCGGTTGCACAATTCGAGGGGTTTGGCAAGGTGCAGACGGTACGCATAAGCTGGTAGTAAGCGGGAATACTGGCCACGAAGTTCGCCAGCAACAGCAGCGCGCACGCCACCCATGCGCCGCGTGCCAGGGGTAGCCATCGGCGCGAGATACGCCCGGAAGACGTGCGCAAGGATATGGGTTGCAAGGGTGTGTCGGGCGGCGATAACTTCAATGTGCTCCTCGTGCCTGCGATAGATAAATCATTGAGACAGAGAACGCCTCAACAATTCATGTGATGGTTTCTCTCATCCTCGACTATATCATATCATTCTGCCGTCCCAAAATCGTTACGAAAGTGTCACGAACACTAGAATTCAAGTTTAATCTATCCGACCTTAGGAATCAGTCCGAGTTGCTGCAACATGCCGAGGCGGTCAAACTCCCCCCACACCTCAACAATCTTGCCGTTCTCAAAACGGGAGATACTCATGCCTGTCACTGTGACCTGCTTGCCGCTCGCAGGAGCACCCATCATTTCACCCTGTTGCGTGCCATGCTCGGTAAAGCGTGTAGTCACCTTGTCGCCCTCAGCAACCATGTCTTCTATAGTGAACTGTAAGTCAGGGAAGATCGAGAAGCTCCCGTTGGTGAACTGTATATAGTCATCCAGGTCGAGTGCCTGCGAAGCAAATCCGTAGAACTTGCACTCCGGTGCGCTCAACTCGCCTGCTCCATTCGCATCCTTCCAATTCAACGCCTCAAATACCTGTCGCTGTACCTTCTTGTTCTCTTCTGCTGACATCAGATGCCCTCTTTTCTTCTTGTCTTTCTGTGGGGAAATCGCTTCTTCACCATATGAAATGTACGGATAAAAGTCATCCTTAGATCAATTATCTCTACTCGCATGCATGAATCAATACATACTTAAATGCTTGTTCTGGTTCCCGACGCTGGAAGTCTAGCGAATTTCTCAGTCCTTACTTCCAACTCATCATCAAAACTTGTCAGCGAATCCCCAACCTTGTTGTCTAGCTTGATTGATGGTATCGTTGAGATAGGCGAGTGTCGGCTCCTGTAAAAGAACACTAGATGTTGACGAACGAAGAATGCTGGCAACTCTATACTCTCAAATCACATCATATTTGTTTTTCATGCGGACTTACTCCATCCGAGAAGGGGAGCAACACAAAGGAGGCAAATATCATGGCGCTTTACATGGTCCAATTTGCTTATACCGCAGAAGCTCTGGCAACGATGGCGAAGAATCCCCAGGATCGCAGTATACCTAGCAGTGAACTGATAGAAAAGAGTGGTGGACGGCTGATCGGTTTCTACTTCTGCTTTGGAAAGTACGATGGAGTCGCACTCTACGAAGCCCCTGATGACGCTACTGCCACAGCCATCTCGATAGCTGCAGCTAGCGCTGGGCACCTCAAAGCATCCCATACAACCAGGTTGTTCACCGTTGAGGAGACGATGGAGGCGATGCGCAAAGCTGGAGGCCTCGCGTTCCAGGGACCAGCTACAGCGTAAGCTTGCACGATCTCTTAGAGCGACTGACAAGAATGCAGATGGAATGGCAAGCACATTCCTGTCATTCTGAACGTCAGTGAAGAATCTCACCGTTGCCCAACGCGTAGATTCTTCACTGACGTTCAGAATGACAATGGCGGCTGATTCGTCTTCCTTCGCTAGATGGCCTGAGAGTGCAAAATGTTGGAATCAATGAGGGAGCTTCCAGTCGTGGTGGTTCTATACGCGCTGACGGCTTGCGCTGTCCTGGTGGTTTACACGTGCTCATGTAGGATGTATTGGTGCTTGCGCTGTCCTGACCTCCTCTCCTCGCAACTTGCGAGACCGTGACAGGCTTATGCATTGAGATGTGATTCATTCATGCAATGAAGAAAGAGAGACGTCGCTGATTGGTCACAGTAATTCGTGTATATATTAGATCAGGAGGTAGAGATCATGAACCAGGATAACAAAACCAGCAATCAGATGCGTGCTCTTACCATCTCGCGCGAATATGGAAGCGGAGGAGGCGAAATTGCAACCCGCCTTGCCAGGCACCTGGGATGGCAATTAATCGACCACGACATTGTAGAGCGTGTCGCACGTGAGATGGGCACCAGTATCGAGGAAGCAGAAGCGCGTGACGAGCGTAGCGAAGGATTTCTCGCACGAGCATTCAACAACATGCAATTTCTCGATCCAGCTTTCATGGCAGGTGCTTCGCCAGAAGCGTTGCTCTCAAACGAAGAAACGTATCTTGAGACCGTGAGCAGGATCGTCACAGCAGCTGCTGCGCAAGGACACGTCGTAATTGTAGGCCGAGGCTCCCAGGTCCTCCTGGCGCAACAGCGGGATGTCTTGCATGTTCGCATCATCGCGCCCTTTGAGAAACGCGTTGCCTACGTGATGCAGCGTGAAGGGGTAGATCAAGCCGCAGCCGAATCACGCATCAAAATGAAAGACCATGATCGGATGAAACATCTTGAGACGGCGTACCATCGAAAATCGGCAGATGTACACCTTTACGACATCGTCTTGAACACATCCTTTCTCAACCTGGATAGCGCAGTTGAGATCATTTCCCTCACATTGCAGCAGAAAGCCGGGCAACTTTCTGTCAAAACAGGCGAGTTAGGTCCCGCAGCAGGAGTACTACCTTACACCGATAAACCAGAAGATTTTCGTCCAAGGGCAGAGTAATCCTCCTCTTGCTATTGAAATGATCGCTCCAATGAATTATCGCGCTTGCGCAAGAGCCAAAAGATTCTACAATTGTCACGAACATACACCTATTCGTACTGAAAAACGCTATAGAGGAGAAAATATATGGCAATGACACAGGGTTTCATCGCGGTCGGCATCTTTCGCGACTCTGAACAGGCGAGGCATGCTATAGATGAACTTAAAAAAGCCGGTTATAGTGAAAACGAAATTGGTTTTCTGGTACGTGCCAGTGCAACTGAGCCAGAAGCTGATACGATGAAAAGTGCTACAACTGGTGCTGTCGAAGGAGGCGTGATTGGTGGCGTATTAGGCGCGGCTGCCGCACTCCTCATTCCGGGATTCGGCCCTGCTATAGCTGGCGGTATCCTGCTGGTAACATTTGGCGCTGCTGGCATTGGCGCTTTGGCTGGCAGTATCATAGGCACCCTGGTAAGCATAGGCGTGCCAGAAGAGGAGGCTCACCACTACCAGCGCGAGTTGGAAAAGGGCCATACCATCGTGACGGTAAAAGCACAGAGTGGATATGATGATGTTATCGCCATTATGCGCAACAATGGAGCAATGGATGCTCAGATCCGGTACAGCGAATTTAACGCGGAACCCCCACTTAGACCCTATAGTTCTACTATTCCTCCTGAAGATGAATAAGATCAGAGATCTTTCCCTATCCGACAGGGAAAGATCTCTGGATTAAATAATTGCAAATGAACATATGAATGGGTACCTAACACTTCCCGTTGTCACACCACCACTCCCAGATGTTGATTGTGTCTGCTCGCAAAAGGGCTGGGTTGGTAGTTGTGCATCCCCTTGCGCACGATCGAGAAGTTTGTCGGGCTGTAGAGCAGTGATGAAAGGCAACTCCTTCAGATAGAACTGGTGGATCTGATGGAAGATCTGCTGCCGTGCGCCCGGATCCGCTGTCGCCCGTTCCTGTTGTAGAGCGCATCCAGTGCAGGGTTGCAGTAGAAGGTATCGTTTGATCCCATTGGGTGGGAACTGTTCGCTGCCAGAGCAACGAGGAATCGTCGGGGTCATAGCCAAAGGTCCACGCCCACTCGCCGATGTCGTATCTGCCAACCACGGCTCCCGTGGACGGTGACGCCTTCCCCCCTTGCAAGAAAGGGCCAAAGAACGTGCCGCTCGGATAGTTATGGATATCGAGCTTGATACCGATCTCCTTAAAGGTGCGTTGCATGATTGCTTCACCAGCGATGCGCCAGGCATTGAGTGTCACACTCGTCGAGTACTCGAACTCCAGGCGTTGTCCATCCCTGTCGCGCACGCCGTCGGACCTTTGATCCAGCCGTTGTCAGAGAGCAGTTGATTGGCTACCGCCAGATCAAACACTGGACAGGACGGATACAACTCAAAGCCCGGATGCAGAGCCGAGGGATGATCGGTACACAACTGCGTGGCGAATCCCTGACGCGCCATATCGATCAAGGCCTGGTGATCAATCGCCATCGCCATCGCTTGGCGCACTTCAGGATGGGTGGCCAGGATCGTATTGTGGAAGTTGAACCACATTGCTTCGAAGGTGGCACTGGTGGGAGAACCGACGAGCGTATAGCCGCTGAGCCGCCGGTATGCTGGCACCATGCTCACATCAAGGAACCAGGCCGAAGTAATGGTTCCCGCCTGTGCATCCTTGAGTTTGGCATCCTGCTCGGCGCTGCGGAACACGACCTTATCCAGGTAGGGCAGCCCTTCGCTGGCACGGTAGAACCTGGGGTTGCGCACCACCGTGTAGTGATCCCCTGGCACGCTCTCAGCCAGTAAGAACGGGCCGCTGGTGACCCTGGGGTTCAGGTTGTCAGGCGACTTGAGAATCTGCTCAGGCGCCATACTGCTAAAGTGGTGCGCGGGCAGGGGAGCAAAGTCGCCATCCACCCAGTACTGGAGAAACGCAGCATAGGCTTGCTTGAGGTGGAAACTGATCGTGAGGTGATCTGCCGAAACGTCTGCCGATCGAATCAACTCAAAGCCAGTCGCACCATTCGGAAAGGCGGCTCCGAACTTGGGGTTAAGCCAGAGTTTCCAGGTGTAGTCCACGTCGCGGGCATCGTAGGGCACTCCATCTGACCACACAAGGCGTGGTCTCAGACGAAACGTCCAGGTGGTAGCGTCGGCACTGATGCCGCCATTCTGCACGCTGGGAATTTCGCGTGTCGCCCCAGGATGCATCACGCCTTGCGCATCCTCATAGAAGAGCGGCAGGTACAGCGCCTGGTCGATGCCGCCGCTGTCGCTCCCACCATTGGGAATGAGTGAATCTGGGTCATGAGTATCGTCAATCCAGGTGCCTCCCCGCACCGCAGGAGTGAGAGCAACGCTATGTGTGCCTATCACACCGAAGTGGGCGAGCAGGCTCACACTGCCCAGGAGAGTGCCTGCGATGACCAGCACGACCAGCCCTATGAGTAATCCAGCGGTAATTCTAGAAACGCCCCTTTGATGAACGGGCTTTGCTGGCTGTGGGAGGAGTGGTACGCCTACAGGCGAAGTCCTGGCAGCAGCCAGGCTGTGTGGTGTGGAACGTTCCCTTGGCGACTGCGAGGAGTCCGATGAAACGGCAAATTCAGCAGGCACTGATGCCTGCTCGGCTGGAGGCGTTGCCTCTGTGACACCAGTGGCTTGACCCACCGCAACAGTACTATAGGATTGCTTAGCCGATAGTTCTGGGAAGGGCTGTTCCATAGGAAGTGGACTTGGATGAGACGAGGCATGTTGACTGGCCCGCTCCAATTCAGTCGCAAAGGCTGCCACCGAAGCATATCGTTCTTTGGGGTCTTTTGCCAGTGCTCGTAGCACCACCTGCTCCACTTCGGCTGAGATCGTAGGTACATGCTCCCGCAATGGTGGCGGTGGCGCGCCTAACTGTTTGACGACCACCTCGGTGGCAGAGCCATCAAATGGGCGCACGCCGCACAACCACTCGTAGATCACCACAGCCAGTGCATACTGGTCACTCGCTGCCCGTGGATGCCCCTCGATCTGCTCGGGGGCTATATAGGCAATTGTGCCAACGGTTCCTTGTGTACTGAGTGAGGAGGTGCTGCGCGCCAGGGCAGCCAGGCCAAAGTCGGAGAGCAGTACTTCCTGTTGTCGCCCTAGCAGCATATTCTCCGGCTTGACATCGCGATGAATGTACTTCTGCTCGTGCGCATACTGTAAGGCTGCAGCCACCTGCTTGATTGAGGGGATAATCTCAGGTAAAGAGACGATGCTCCCCTCTGGATAACGCTGTCGCAAGGAGCCGTTGGGTGCATACTCCATGATGAGAAAGGGGATGCCGTCCTGCACATCAAAATCGAATACACGCACAATCGAGGGATGAGTCAGCCGCTCCATCGTTTGGGCCTCTTGCTGGAAGCGTCGGCTTCACTGCTGGACAGGTGCCCATGCAGTACCTTGATGGCAGCTTGCAGTTCCAACCGCACATGCTGTCCCAGATACACCTCAGCATAGCTCCCTTGCCCTAACAAGGCAATCAGCCGATAATTCCCAAATTGCTGTCCTAGACGATCTGCCATCCTCGGTCTCCTGGCGCTCTGCACGCGGCAAAGATTTCTCTACACATTCATCGACCTGTCAGGTAAACACAGGTATATTGTAGAGGGAAAAGAGAGCCATGTCAATCAAATGTTGAAGTTTTGTCTACAGTAGAGTATAGTGAATGTGGAAAAATTCACTGGAGGGTAATGTACTTTTTGAAAGAGATGTGCCTCAACATCCTGGACTCGTTGGTGAAGGTAATGCGAAACTTCCATGAGGAGATGGCGGATGAGCGACCGTGTGGGACAGCAACTTGGCAATTATCAACTACTCCATCTGATCGGACAGGGTAGCTTTGCCGATGTCTACCTGGGTGAACATCTGCACCTCAACACCCAGGCAGCCATCAAAGTGTTGCACACTCGGCTCACAGATGAGGAGAGTGAAAAACTTCGCAGCGAGGCGCGCCTGATGGCTCGTCTCGCGCATCCCCATATCATCCGTGTCCTCGAGTTTGGGGTAGAAGATAGCACTCCCTTTCTCATCATGGAGTATGCTCCCAACGGCACGTTGCGGCAGCGCCACCCGAAAGGCACTAAGGTGCCTTTAGATATTGTCGTCTCTTATGTCAAGCAAGTGGCCGATGCTCTCCAGTATATCCACACGCAAAAACTAATCCATCGCGATGTCAAGCCGGAGAGCATGTTGCTGGGACGTAATAATGAGGTCTTACTCTCCGATTTTGGCATTGCTATCATTGCACAGAGCACGCGTTCTCTGCAGATTCAGCAGACTCAAGAGGCGGCCGGATCCGTCGCCTATATGGCTCCCGAGTTATTAAGAGGCAAACCACGCCCTGCCAGCGATCAGTATGCCCTGGCTGTTGTGACCTACGAGTGGCTGAGTGGAGATCCTCCTTTTACCGGATCGGTTCAGCAGATAGCAAGCCAGCACCTCTCTGCCCATCCATCATCTTTGCGTACAAAAATGCCAACAATCTCATCTGCCGTTGAACAGGTCGTAATGAAAGCTCTGAGACAAGGATCCAAAGCAGCGTTTTGCACATGTAGTGGACTTTGCTCTGGCTTTGGAAGAGGCCTTCGATGCAGAAACGTCTGGACGAACCCTCTTCGTACCAGCTTCTGGACGATCAGCCGAACGTAAGCATAGTACATTTATCCCGCGTCACCTTCCGACTGGAACAGTCACCCTGCTTTTTACCGACATCGAAGAATCTACGCACCTGCTCCAACAGTTGGGAGATCGCTATGGCAGCTTGCTTGCGGAGTACAGGCATCTGCTGCAAGCGTCATTCCAGGAGTGGAATGGCTACGAGGTCGATTGTCGGGGAGATGCCTTTTCCGTCGCCTTTGCTCGCGCCACCGACGCTGTAGTGGCAGCAGTGGAGGTGCAGCGTGCCCTTGCTTCTCATCCCTGGCCGGAAGGCGTAGCACTGCGTGTTCGCATGGGCCTGCACACCGGCGAACCTGCTTTGACATCTGAAGGGTACGTTGGCCTGGATGTGCATCGGGTCGAGCGCATCATGCGCGCCGGGCATGGTGGGCAGGTGCTGCTCTCCCAGACAACCGCTCATCTTGTGGAACAGGATTTGCCGGATGATGTAAACCTGCACGATCTGGGGGAGTATCGCCTCAAGGACCTTGGACGCCCCAAACGTCTCTTCCAGCTGGTTATCGCGGGTTTGCCAGCCGACTTCCCGCCTCTGAAGACGCTGGAAACCTATCCCAATAACCTACCCGTACAGCTCACGCCGTTCATTGGACGCGAACAGGAAGTGACAGTCGTCTGCGACCTTCTACGCTGTAAGGACGTGCGCCTGCTCGCCTTGACAGGTCCCGGGGGCACGGGCAAGACACGTTTAGCCTTGCAGACAGCCGCTGAGTTGAGTGACCTCTACTCCGATGGCGTCTTTTTCGTGAACCTGGCTCCCATAAGCGATCCAGCATTGGTTGTACCCACCATTGCCGAGACGCTCGGCATCAGGGAAAGAGCTGACCAATCCCTCCTGGAACGACTGAAAGAGCATCTACACCAGAAGCAGATGTTGCTTTTGCTGGACAACTTTGAGCAGGTGGTGAGCGCGGCAGTGCAGATAGTGGAACTGCTTGTCACGTGCCCGCAACTCAAGGTCATGGTGACGAGCCGGGAAGTGCCGCATGTGCGAGCTAGGCACGAGTTTGCCGTACCCCCGTTACCACTACCCGATCTCAAGCATTTGCCAGATCTCGCAGCTCTCTCGCATTTTGCTGCTGTCGCGCTCTTCATCTCGCGAGCACAGGCTGTCAAACCTGACTTCCAGATGACTGCAACCAACGCCCATGCTATCGCAGAGATCTGTGCGCGCCTGGATGGACTACCACTGGCGATTGAAATGGCAGCGGCCCGCATCAAACTGCTTCCGCCACAGGCACTGCTGACCCGGCTCTCACAAAGATTGGGAGTATTGACAAGCGAAACACTGGACGTGCCAGAGCGACAGCAAACCTTACGAAATACCATCACATGGAGCTATCAGCTCTTAGATGCTCAGGAGCAACGACTCTTCCGGGCGCTTTCCGTCTTTGTCGGTGGCTGCACACTGGAAGCAATAGAGGCGGTTTGTGCTGCTTTAGGAGACGAAGCGAAGCCAATGTTGGACGCAGTCGCCTCGCTTATCGACAAAAGCTTGCTACAACAAATCGGGCAGGAAGACGAGGAGCCACGTCTGGTGATGCTGGAGACGATCCGTGAGTATGGGATGGAGCGCTTGGCCTTGAATGGAGAGCTGGAAGCCACACGGCAGGCGCATGCCGAGTTCCATCTGGCGTTTGCAGAAGAGGCAGAACCACAACTCCTCAGCAATCAACAGATCACGTGGTTAGAGCGGTTGGACCGGGAACACGAGAACCTGCGAGCGGCGTTGCATTGGTTGCTAGAGCAAGGGAAGATTGGGCAGAACATGGAAATGGCCTTGCGCCTTAGTGGTGCATTGTGGCGGTTCTGGGATCTACGCGGGTACGTGAGTGAAGGACGGCAATGGTTAGAGCAGGCCCTAGGCGAAAGCCATGGGGTGAGATCAGCTATGCAAGCGAAAGCACTTATCAGTGCTGGAGGGTTAGCGACAATACAGGACGACTTCGGACAGGCAGAGGCGCTGTGTAGAGAGGGTTTGGCGATGTATCGGGAGCTGGAAGACCGCCAGGGCAGCGCGACTGCGCTCTCAATCTGGGGGTATGCCGCTATGATGAGGAACAACTATGCAGAGGCACGCCCGCTGGAAGAGGAAGCACTGGCCCTTTTCCAAGAGGTAGGCGAAACTGGGGGTCGTGTATTTGCACTGCAGAACCTGATCTTAGTGCTTTTTTATCAAGGCGAGTACGCGCAAGCATATGTGCTGCTTGAGGAGAGCCTGGAGTTCTCCAAGGCGGGAGGCGACATTCGGGGCTATGCAATCTCACTCCTACTCATGGGAATCGTCTTGCTGTCTGAAGGAAACCTTGCCCGAGCACATGTACACCTTGAGGAAAGCCTCGCTGTCTCTAGAGAAATGGGCTACAAGCAGAATATCGCTACCACGATCCATTTCCTGGGACTGGTGGCGTTCCTACAAAGGGATGTGACGAAGGCCCATTCGTTGTTGGAGGAGAGCTTGGTGCTCTTCCAAGAGGTGGGAGATCGAGGAAGCATGGCCCAAGTTTTCTTCAGTCAAGGATTCAACTCGTTCGGTCAAGGTGAGTATGCGGCGGCACGCAGGCTGATGGAGCAAAGCTTGGAGATCGCCAGGGAGCTGGATCGCAAGTGGGATATGGCCTCATATCTGGAAGGATTAGCAGCCGTGGTGGTATCGCAGGGAGAGCCAGTACGGGCCGTCTGGTTCATGAGCGCCGCCCAGGCGGACGGGAGGCCATCGGGACGCCCCTGCAATCATTGCTGCAAGCTATGCACGAGTTCACCATCACTACCGTGCGCACGCAACTGGGGGAACAGGCCTTTGCTGCCACCTGGGCCGAGGGACGCACGATGACAATCGAACAAATACTGGCTACACAGTGTCCTGTGACGCTATCTGCGGTGGCTTCAGCAGGACCATCCTCCGTTCCACACGCGGAAAACTCTCCCCCTCCTGCTGGCCTGACCACCCGTGAGATGGAAGTGCTGCGGCTGCTCGCTCAGGGCTTGACCAGCGCGCAAATCGCTGAACAGCTCGTCATAGGTCTGGTCACTGTCAATTCGCATGTGCGCTCGATCTACAGCAAGTTGGGAGTCACTTCGAGAGCTGCGGCGACCCGGTACGCTTTGGAACACCGCCTACTGTAAGGTTGCTCCATCCTTCACCTACGGTTTTCTCACATGGCTTGGCTTGCAAGCGTCAGTGCTTCTTTCATGCGCCGGGCATCTCCTCATCCTATCACAGCCGTCTCCTCAGTTCTGAGGAGGCATCCTTGTAGTCCTTGTACCCTCCTCATTCCAAAATTCCTCAGTTCTGACGATGTATTCTCAGCAACTACAGGCTAGACTTATGAACAGAAGGGCGGCAGGAGAAACGAGACCGAGGAGCACGAGAGCATGGAAGAACGCATAGGCGAGGCTTTCGCTGACACGGAACAACTCACGGTCATAGGCAGGCAGCTGCAAGCAGGAGAGCCAGCGCCCAATTTCTGTCTGGATTACCTTGATCTCGCGGACATGGCCGTCCGTACTATCTCGCTGGCTGACTCTAAAGGACTGGTACGTCTACTTAACGTCGTGAACAGCCTGGAACGCCCTGTCTGTCAGCTTGTGACGCGACAGTGGGAAGCCCAGTGTGCAATGTTGCCAGCAAATGCCTGCATCTATACCGTGAGTATGGACTCGCCACAAATGCAAGCTCATTGGCAGGATACTGAGGGCGTGTTGCACCAGGCACTTTCTGCTCATCGCAGTGAGCAGTTCGGCCATGACTACGGTGTATGGCTCAAACAGTGGCGTCTGTTACAGCGGTCCGTCTTTGTGATTGATCGCAACGACCGCATCGTCTACGTCGAGTACGTTGCAGATCAACTGCGCGAGCCAGATTACACAGTGGCTTTGCAAGCGGTTCTAGAGGCAGCAATGCAATCATGAACCATACAATGCTCCTATTTACTCAAGAAAGGAGCATTGTGCCATGTCATCCTCAAGCTTGTTGAAATGTAGTGACGACCCTTGCGGTCGTCAGGTCACTCTGGAAAGGAGTGTTGCGTCAAGTTACCGTCAAGCGTCTCTCGAATGGGAACACAAGGAGCAACAACATGAGACAGAATGTCGGCGAGACACTCGAGGTCTCTCGCCTGGAGCTGTTGCGCCAGGCGAGCACATATGGCGATCTGCAGGCCTGGACAGCCTTTCAACACAGCCTGGAAGAGACGGTCCTGACCTGGCTTCATGAGCATCCAGGCAAGGAGGCTGCGTGCCACTTGCAGAGCGAACAGTACTTCGTCGCGCTGGCCTTTGAGCGGTTGCTGCATGCTACCGTCAAGGGACAGGTAGCATGCGAGACGCTCTCCGAGGTGTTGGTGTTCCTACGTGTGAGTCTGAACGGGGCCATCCTTGAGACCCGACGAGTCTTCTCGCAACCAGGAGTAGATTCGAACCTCTGGCTAGTTGGACACGACCGTCTCGAAGGGAACGCGATCTGGAATAGGCTCCTATCGCGACTTCCCAATCTGCGGGAGCAGCACTTGGCCTACCTGCTCTATCACTGTGGTCTGGAACCTGCCGAGATTGTATTGTACTGGCCACAGGAATGGAGTGATGCCCAAGAAGTCGCTCGCCTGCGGCGCAGCATCTTAGCGCGACTCATGCAGGGACCCGAACTGTAAGGCACAACAGTTCCTGTCTCAAGACAGGGGCATCGGCTCCTGTAGCTACATTCTATCGTCAGGGCGATTTTTCTTTCCTTCAGGAAAGAGACCGCTCACATGTAGTCCTACGGCGGGAGCCGTTGGAAAGGAACCTCATCATGAAACTCTTCCGTATCACATGCACTCTCGTCGTACTGGTGTTGTCTCTGTTTGCATTCTCTTTTGTCGCAGTCCATCCCGCCGCAGCACAACAGGCACTGAATCCACCGCCATCGCCGGACTATACCTGCAAGAACGTCGGAAACGGCACAAGCTGCAAGTCCGACATCACTTTTTCCTACGGTCCCGATGATACTGGCATTGTCTGTGGAAACGGCCCCAGCGCCTTCGATATCTTCGACAGCGCCACAGGTGACCAACACAAAACCCGTTCTTATGATCAGAATGGCAACCTGACGAGTCGCGTCATCCACGAGAACTATTCGTCGGGGCAATTCAGCAATCCGCTGACGGGTGCCGTGGTGCCCTACACCCAGCACGACACGATCACAGACGAACTTTCCGTCCCTGGTGATTTCAGCACCGCAACGGAGACGAATGTAGGCGAGAACATCTTCAAACCCGGACATGGTGCCCCTGTGTTTAAGTACGCGGGCAGGTTTGTGGTTGCTCCCGATGGCACCATCGAGTTCCAGGCAGGTCAGAATGACTTCTTCAAGCTGATGGCGGGCGACACATCCGTGCTCCAGAAGCTCTGTGCGGCACTCTCGTAGCGTTCTCAGAAAGTACCCAGTCTGACCATCCTGGCGCACGGGGGGTCAAAAGCATCGGCTCCTGTCACCCCATCCTGGAAGTCTTGATCGAAGTGAACCGTACAATGTCTTATTCAGGTCGTATCAATCCCTTTTCTTCGCTTTCTACCAGGTCTCACAAGAAATGTCCTGGTCGCTGTGTGAGAATCATTAGCGGAAGATAGAGCGAATAGGGGACAAGAGCTCGCGTCAATGGTGAGCAAACATAAGGAGTATACGTATGACAACGCAACATGCCTCTTTCATGAGGCGCACCATCACAGGACTGGTAACGATCACATTTTTGGTAGGCATCATGGCTATAGCCGCTTTGCCTGCCGGAGCGAAAGTCCGCGGCTCGAATGGCCGCATCGTCTTCGGTCGCTTCGATCCGGCCGTCAACGATTTCCACATCTTTACGGTCAATCCGGACGGAACCAACGAGGTGCAGCTGCTGCCTGGGATCGCGGAATGCCCTCGCTGGTCTCCTGATGGGAACAAGATCCAGGTCTGCGTCTTCAACCCGAAAGGACTCCTTCGGCCAGCTACGCTCGATCCGGATGGGTCAGACTTCAGGTTGCTGGACAAC
This sequence comes from uncultured Chloroflexia bacterium, assembly GCA_963702765.1. GTDB lineage: Bacteria > Chloroflexota > Ktedonobacteria > Ktedonobacterales > Ktedonobacteraceae > DATMNR01. The sequence continues at coordinate 216,247 of CAVPEB010000027.1, read as the reverse complement.
CCCGACCCAACCCTCAATCTGGGGTGTTGGGCATGGTCCTCCCGTGGGAGACTCGCCTGCGATAGCTGGGACGACGTCCATCCGAATAGACCCGCTGGCGTCTTCACGGTGCGTTCCTCCGATGGTGGTGGTCTTGTGCGGGTCACCGCCAACCCCTACGGTGGGCACGACATCCCCGGTGACTACTCGCCCGATGGTAGCAAAATCGTGTTTGGGCGCGAGAATCCGAACGTACACCAATTCGCCCTATTCGTTGTCAATACGGATGGCAGCGACCTGCACCGGGTCAGCGCGTGGCAGCCCGACTTTGGAAGCGCAAGTTGGTCACCAGATGGGCAGTGGATCCTTACCGACAATGCCCAGGGCGGACTGTATGTGGTTCATCCTGACGGCACTGGGCGGCATCCGATCATCCTGCAGACGGGACCTGGGAGCTACTTTGCGAGAGAGCCAGGCTGGTCGCCCGACGGCAAGCGTCTCGTGTTCACTCTCTATCTGTCGAGCACGAACCAGCAGAACGTCTATATGGCGCGAGCCGATGGCACAGACCTCAGGCAGGTCACGAACACCGGGGGCGATCTGGACTTCGCGGACTGGGGGACGCACTCTAACTAAGGCATGTGGGAGCTAACCACTGATGCGACGCTTCTGTGTCGTCGTCGATCTCCGGCCAACCTAACTTGTTCGTGTGGAGAAGCAGGGGAACCCTCACTCAAAACGTGAGACATCAAAGGGTGTGACATCAAATGTTACACTCTTTGATATGTCCTCAGCTGAAGATTCTCATTTCGAATGACTTCAAACAATTTGAGAGTGAATTTGTATTGTGACCATTCTGAGTTCACAGTGCTATATATTGTGATGTATTTGTGATATTTCAATGATATTCTGAATAAGACGGAGTAAGAAAATCTCTATTGCATCGTCTAAATAATAAAGTGAAAACAGTAATCAATCGTCATTATCCAGTAAAATAAGGAGATCAGCAATGACAGTATTCCGTAACCGCAAGTTTCTCGAAGGCATCGCTGTAGGTGGCATTGGTGGAATGATCATTGGATCCATTCTTGCCTTTCTACTTGGCGACAGCAGAATAGAATCTGCCAGACGCATGATCGAGAATCGCCTTCCTCACCACAATGAAATTCCATTTGAATATCTGGCACAATAATTATAAAACCGCTTCTTCTCTCGTTCTTCACCGATTATTCTGTGCAATTAATACTGTTCCCTTGTTGATTTTCTTGAGTTTATTAGGTAACCTTTCCTTTGGTGCAACTCTCTCCGAACGTATTGTATCTGTATATTGACCCATCCTATTTCACTTTATGTAGTACGGACACATCTCCACTAGAAGAGGACTTTGCCAAACTATGACCCATCAACTTTTTCCAAAAGGTAGTCGAATACGTGTGAATAGTTATGGCCCTTTTCGGGGTCTCAGAGGGACAGTTCATACAGTAGATACTATTTCTGCCGATTTTGATGAGCCATTTTGTTTCTACCAGATTGTGCTCGAAGGGGCCTACATTCAGGAACCGATCTGGTTTGAATACGATGAAGTGGAGTTGGTTGCTTCTGCTTCCATCACTCCACCTAAACCTGGATAGGAAGATATCATTGAGTTCGTGCTGGGCTTCGATGGTGGCAGTTAAGACCTCATCATTGATGGCTTGCTGCGATTTCCAATAGAAGCTCGCACGATGAAAGTTGAGAACACGTGCCAACTGAACAAGCCCCTAGTGGCACCTAAGTTATAGCTCATGCCTGTGAAGGTCAGTAAGTCCTTCTCCTACCACATAATTCGTGCGCATCCTTCGCCATGCTACAGTTATCAAGTCAACGAAAAAGATGAAGAGTAACATCCCTGCGTTGAAGAGCACGATAAACGGAACATAATCCATGGACACACCTGGAAAGAAAGGTTGCTTTGTTACCAACGTTTGGTAATTCACCAACATATCAAACAGTATAAGGATAAATCGGAAAATGAGTTGTCCTATTGAAAACGCATATGGCATCAGTTTCCTCCTTCTGCATAATACTTAACTTACTAAAAGTTTCGTCTCTCCTCCAGGTTCAAACTACTATTGCTCATTGTGAAGGTTTGGAAACTACAATCATTAACTATTCTGAGTAACTTCGCTCTATTCATATATAATATACTAACATCACTACACTGTCTCAAAAGACAGTATTTTTCACACTTTATCGTCACAATTTTCTAGTATTACTCCGTTAAATAGTCAATTGAAAATGCGCTCACTTGATTATATTATTGAAAATAAACGTGATCACCGCTCGCTTGTGACTCATAGATGAAGATATCTGGAGATCAGGAAACGAGGGTCTTTGTGTCAACTGAGGACATCCGCGCAATTGTGGAACTCTACTGTAAGGAATTTCGTTGCTTGCCTCGGCTCACAGCGGCGGAGGAAGATGTAAGGCCTCCTGCTAGTTCTTACGCAATGAATTCTTTGGCAAAGCGATAAAGCACAGTCAAATCTGTCGCGCTTGGCAAGTCCATAATAATTTCCTGTACGCCCAGCGCTTCCATATCACTGATGCGTTGGCGAATCGTCGCCGGACTGCCAACCAGAGAGGTTTCTCTGAGTTCTGGTTTGTAGATCTCTGGAACGAGAGCCATTGCCTCTGCGTCGCTATCGGCAATCGCGCAGAACGCACTGCTGGTGCGGTAGATGCTCTCGTAGTCGCGACCCACTGACTCGCAGTGCCGCTTGAGTACCGCAAACTTGTGCTCCAGAGTCTTCAGGTCCCCGCTCACATTGCAGGCATCGCCATACTGCGCGACCAGCTTCAACGTCACTTTTTCTCCACTACCACCAATCAGGATTGGGATATGCGGTTTCTGCACTCCCTTTGGCTGGTTAATCGCGCCGCGTACCTGGTAATACTGTCCCTCAAAGGTTGCCTCTTCCTGCTCCCACATAGCGAGAATCACCTGTAGCGCTTCGCGCAACTGGCGCAGGCGCTCAGGCCCATCGGGAAAAGGATAGCCATACGCTCGATATTCATGCTCATACCAGCCTGCGCCGATACCGAAGTTCAAGCGCCCATGGCTCAACACATCAAGAGTGCTGGCCATCTTCGCCAACAGGGCCGGATTGCGATAGCTATTGCAGGACACGATCTGTCCCACACGCACGCGCTTCGTATCACGTGCCAGAGCTGCCAGCGACATCCAGCACTCGAATGTCACCTCTTGAGAGGGATAGGGAACCGTATGGAAGTGGTCAACCAGCCAGATCCCCTCATAACCTGTCTCATCAGCGGCCTTAGCTACATTTGTCATCGTCTCATACGCTTCAACTGGATCTTTGATATCCACCAGAGCTCATCTTCCAGCCACCTGGTAGGGCGATACTGTATTTCATGTGCAACCTCTTTTCGAAAATAATGACTGGAACTCATTCTTGAGAACGGGACAACGCTTTCACCTGCCATTCCTCTGCTTTGCCTTCCAGCATCTCTAATGATCTTACCACGTAATAATAGTATGAAACGACACATGACTGATCTGCTAGATCTAACTTCTTCTTTTCTAATATTCAAAATCTGCCGGTAACTACACAGGTATGATTGCCAGGGCTGCTACACGAAAGGAAAGGTATCTTTTCAATTCGAGGCAACCCACCAACGATGTTTGAGCATCGCTGCTGTTTCGGTAGGAGAGAGAGCTTCAATACTCGATGACATGGCAGTACGGTTCATTAGATTGGTATAACAGGGATGTTGGAGGCGTTTTCGAAAGTCTTCCTGGGCAAACAAGACCACCTGTAAAAACTTCCGATCGTTACTTTCATAATTCATCAGTTTCCGCAACATCTCAAGCAGTGGCGGTTTGAGGGTTTGGGCTTCATCAATGAGTAACACTGCGGTGATTGTCCATTTTGTCTTTTCCAAGGTAAGGTTATGGGTAGGCGAAACATAGAGGTAGGGTGGATTAGGAGACGTAGAATAGAGTTCGTCAATCAGACCAAAGTAAGGTAATTAGGGAAGTTGCATAGAGTTGAGGCAGTTGTCTGTAACTCTGGGAGTATACTCAACGACTTGCCATCAATTCCACAATACAAAGTTGACAATTTCTTGTCAAGAGACATTTTTGATAGGGGTAGGTTTTTGTGTCTCCTTCACAAGGAAACGATTACTGAAGATTTACCTGCGAAGGCTAGAGTTCTTTGCCTCCAATGAGATTTATCTCGATTTGTTCTGGCATGCCTTCTAGTAGCGGTATCGTTTTTGCTATAAAAGGTTTAAATTCGGGTCTTGCCAACGCAGCAGTATGATCCTCTTTATTCGTCCATAAATCCTCTACCCAGATCACGTTTGGATCTTTTGTGTCTTCATAGACAAGGTAGAGAATACAGGAAGAATTGTCATGGAAAGGTTTACCCGATTCAAGCAAGAGCTGTATGACTTCATCACGTTTGCCCACTTTTGCAGTGAGCTTATTAATGAGTGCATAGTATTTTTTCATACTAGTATTATATCACTCGAATAAAAAGCGTTTCTATCTTCATTCTCCATTTGAGCGAAATCTCATGAGGGAACGGACACTTGCCGGACTTGAGGCTGCTAGAGCTAGAGGACGATTAGGCGGAAGACCGGAAGTGAAAGCACCATCTTCAAAAGTGGCAATGGCGAAAAAGCTCTACGCGGATACAACCAATGAGATCAGTGACATCTGTAAAACGCTGCACATTTCACGGGCAACGCTCTATCGCTACATTCACATCAAGTGACTCGCTCTCTACCCTTTTCGGTGCGTTGAGCAAAAAGAGCCACATTGACGCATGGCTTGAGAAATATCGTAAACTTTGGGAAGATGTGACAGAGGAGATACGTTTATGAAAAAGGTGAATACGTTATGACAAGCACTCCTAAAAAAGCCGCGAAAAAGGCAGACTGGGAAAGCACTCGTGAAGAAAGCGGTGAGCTGAGTATGAAAGCAAATCAGAATCCTTCCCCGAAAGGGAAGTCTCCATCTCAACAGATAGACGCCATCATCAGAGAGTCGGATGATTGGCGGGGCAAGAAATTGTCACAGCTGCGCACTGTCATCAAGCAAGCTGACCCTGTCGTGGTCGAAGAAGTGAAGTGGAAAAAGCCCTCCAAACCAATGGGAGTCCCCGTTTGGTCTCATGAAGGAATACTCTGCCTGGCAGATACGCTCAAGAACGCTGTGAGGTTGACATTCCCTCAAGGTGCTCAGATGAAGGATCCAAAGAAACTCTTCAACACACGTCTAGAAAGCAACACCGTTCGTGCCATTGACTTCCATGAAGGCTACCCTGTAGATGAAGCAGCGCTTGAGGCACTCATTCTCGAAGCAGTGGGGCTGAACACACGAAAAAGCGCGAGCGATAAAAGGAGTTGACACATGGATGATAGTTCAAGTGGCTGTCAGAGAAATTCCGAAGGCCAAAAAGCCAATGGAGGCAGGAGCAGTCTAAGCTGCCCGAGTTGAACGAACAACGGCACGTGGAGTTTCCAATCTCATGGGGTCAGTACAGTCTTTAAAGTTGGACAGATTGCTAAATATCGGTAGGCAGGGTTATGATTATCGACTCTATTGAAATGAAAGGATAGAAACACTAACGCTTAGGCTTCTCCCACCCCTGCTGAAGAGAAGGACGAAGATTTACCTCTGGCTCCTCCCAATCAATCACTGGCTTCGAGAAAAGATTGGAAGTAACCACATTGGTAATCTGTTCTCCATGCACGCCCAACCTCTCATTAAACGCTTCCAAATGCTCCAGCGAAGAAAGAGCAACCTTGAGCAGTGCGCAGTGACTCCCACTGAGTTTATGGATCTCCAGGATCTCTGGAAACTTCTCGGCGCTACTGGTCTTAAACAAACATCTCTCTGGAAAGCAATGTAACTGGATAAAGACCAGCAAAGGCAAACCCAGCTTTGCGACATCCACCTGTGCGCCATAACTCGTAATGATGCCTGCGTCCTCCAGCTTGTGAACCCTCTCTGCGGTGGCTGGCGCTGATAACCCCACTCGCCTGCCTAGCTCCTTATAAGAGAGACGCGCATCCTGCTGTAACTCGCGTAAAATCTTCCAATCGGTCTGATCGAGGGATCTTTCTGACTGCAAAGCCAACTCCGGGAAATACCTTTCTTTTTAAAAGCAAGTATAACATATCTCGTTTCGTGTGCTATTCTTCTCTCGGGGGCCTGCTGGTATGATGAGAGCGCAACTAAGCTCAATTTTTATCACGCAGACACAAAGGAAGATCGAATTTCCATGTTACCAGCGACAAACCTACGCTCTACCGTAGAAAGACAGGAGCCTCTCATACGCATGAACCCTCGCATCATCCTGCTTGCTCTAGGCATGTTTGCCCTGGGAACGGATGCTTTCATCATCGCGGGAGTGCTTCCCGTAATCGCGCACGAGACTGGGGTAAGCGAGGGCCTGGTCGGCCAGTTGATCACCGTTTTCGCGCTGACCTACGGCCTGGGAGCGCCCATTCTGGCTGCTGTTACAGCTCATTGGCCGCGTTATCGTGTTCTGATGGGCGCACTCGGACTGCTTGGACTCGCCAATCTTGCCTCGGCTTTCTCCCCATCGTTTCCTTTCTTATTGTTCACTCGTATTCTGGCTGGTTGTTTCGCAGCCACCTATACCCCTCTGGCCTTTGCCGTAGGTATCGAACTGGCTCCTCCTTCCAAACGAGGTCAGGCGCTAGCGCTGGTCGTCAGCGGGTTAAACGTGGCAACAGTGCTTGGGGCACCTCTCGGCACGTGGATCGGTGAGTACTTTGGGTGGAGGCTCTCCTTTATTATGGTCGGTGGGCTGGCAGGTATCGCGTTTCTCTTCCTCGTGCTCTTCCGACTTCCCACTCCGGCCTCATTCGCCCTTACATCCCCTTCATTGAAAGATCGCCTCTCGCCAATCACCAATCCTCGGGTAGTACTGGCCCTCATCCCCGCTTTCCTGTGGAATGTCGGCGTCTATGTCCTGTACCCCTACATTGCCTTACTTTTACAGCAGCAGTTGCACATCTCGGATGTGAGTGTCCTGCTCGCCTGCTTTGGTCTGGGAATCGTGCTCGCCAATGTGATAAGTGGTAGGCTTTCGGATCGCGTTAGTCCCCATCGACTGGTTGTGGTCTTCCTGGTAGCGTTGATCGTGATTCAACTGCTCCTTCCGCTAGTCACAACCACGATCAACAATGGGATCATCATACTCTTGCTCTGGGGGATGAGTTTTGCACTGCTTTTTATTCCGCAACAACAGCGTTTGTTGACCATTGCACCAGAGCATGCCACTGTGCTTCTAGCGCTTAATAACTCCGCCCTCTATCTGGGGATTGCTGGCGGTGCTGCGGTGGGTGGTCTGGCCCTGCGCTGGCTCGCGGTCACGCAGCTGGCCTGGGTAGGGGTGATAAGCATGCTCATCGCGTTGCTCATTGTCGTCATCACTCTCCGCAGGAATGGATTCGCGGCCCGCTGTCAGAGGAACAGAGGGAGAAAGTATGTGAAAAGATGGCAATGATGAAAGAAGCAGATGAGCAGATGGACATGCACCATTTTATGATAAAAAATGTGACCATTGCATGCTTTATAGGTCGCACTAAATGAATTCGTTATGGTGACACGCCATTTTATGTGTCGGGCTTCTTATTGGGTGAGGTAAGGTTGCTACCCATCACCGCTGCCGGCCTACTTACCACCCAAACGTCTCCGCTCCCCCTTTAAATGGCCCCACAATCTCACTCGTAATCCAGCCCCCATAGAAATCCCCCTGCTGTGCCTGAACCTGTTCATCATCTACGAAACAGGCATCCATCTTGCCTGGATAAAAAGCAACATGATTGGCCAGTGCTTCATATGGGTGTGTCGGATGTTGATAAAACCACGCGGCATTGGTCACGGTTTTGTCACCAACAGTGATGGTATAGTAAGAGGCCGCACCTTTCCATTCACAAAATGTAGTGCGCGGAGTCTCAGCGAAGTACTGCTCCAGCTTCACATCTTCTGGCGGGATATAGTAAACAGGTGGGTGGCTTGTTTCGAGTATGCGTTTAGCCCGCTCCGTCTCTGCAATCACAACCCCATTAAAAATGACTTTGATATGTTTATGGCTCTCTTCAAGCCTGGGTGGACGTGGATAATCCCAAACGGACTCCTGTCCAGGCCCCGGCTCAATACGTTTTTTATGATTCACAGCACATGCCTTTCCAATTCAAAATGATACTGTTTCCTTAATAACGATTCCTTGAACAGGTAAATCAGGTCACTTTTTCTGGATGTGCCGATGAAGAAAACCAGGCCAACACTGTCGGCGCATCTGGGGCAGTGGCCTGTTGCGTGAGGCAGATCATGCTCTGTATCGGATGTGCCTTCTGCCTCATTGGCCAGGGAAAGCGAGGGTCTCTTCCCGCAGTCGTTGCACGTCGCGCATCGGTGGGACGCCGAAGAGGCTTTTGTACTCGCGATTGAAGTGGGAGGCGTCGTGGTATCCTACGCGATAGGCCGCACTCGCCGCGTCGAGGTCTTCGCCCAGCATCAGACGGCGAGCCTCCTGGAGCCGCAACCGTTTCTGGAATTGCAAGGGACTCATCGCCGTAACGGCTTTGAAGTGGTGGTGGAACCCCGAGACGCTCATGCCCAGTTCTCGCGCGAGTCCCTCGACGTGAAGTGGCTGGTCAAAGTCTTGACGGAGTCGCGCGACCGCTCTGGCAATATACGGGGTGTAGCCCCCCTGGAGAGCAAGGTGACGGAGTCGGCCACCTTGCTCTCCCATCAGGAGTCGGTAGATAATTTCTCGCGTGATCAGCGGCAGGAGGACCCGCGCTTCGGCAGGAGCATCCAGGAGTCTGACGAGCCGCACGAAGGCATCCAGCAGGTTCCCATCCAATGGACTGACGGCGATGGCTCTCACATCGGCATGATCTCTTGGCGAGGCGTGACCGGCCTCAACCATAACCGAACTGACAAGGGTGGGGTCAAGTTCCAGGCGGAGACTGAGGTAGGGCCGCTCCTTCGAGGCTTCGAGGACCTGGCTGACGCGGGGCAACTCAACCGTAGCGAGCAGGTAATGCGAGGGGTCGTAGCGGTAGCGACTGTCCCCGAGAAGGACCTCTTTGCTGCCCTGGGCAATCACGCACACAGATGGCTTGAGTACGCTGTGAAGCGGCTTTAGAGGCAAGGAGGAGCGGGACAGGTACAGCCCTTGGAGCGTCTGGACGGTCCCATCTTCGCGCACGGCTCGCCCGATCCGCTCAACCAGTTCCTCGCGGTGGGCTTGCATCAACTCGGCCTCGCGTTCTGCCTGCTGGTGGATCATCACATTCATCGGAACCTCTTCTCTTGTTTCTCCATCGCTCTTCTGGAAGATTTTGCAGAATCAGACAATCATTTTCGACAATCATTCTATCACCCTATGCTCCAGGGTGTCTATAATTAGCACTAGACAGAGAACATGCTTCTCTGCTTTTGCCGATAAGCTGGACTTTTCTTCAAGAAGGGACAACGCTACACTGATGTGTTGGTCTGTCCAGCCCTCATCGGCATTCACACGCATGTGAGCATGGATGCACATGCCTTTCGCCATTTCTACGGCTCTCACTATACAAAAGCCGCAGGATTATGGATGTGAGCCTCATGAGGTACTAAAAACGATTTAACGTGGAGGAATTCAGAACATGGACATCAAAAGAAGTGGCTCGCAACCTTCCGGCAAAGGACCGGCCGAGTATTTTACCGGCGCGGTACGCATTGACCCCCTGTTCGAGGCCCCTGAACCGGCCCGCGTGGTCGGCGCCAGTGTCACGTTCGAGCCGGGCGCTCGGACTGCATGGCACACCCATCCGCTGGGCCAAACTCTGATCGTGACGGCTGGCTGTGGCCGGGTCCAACGCCTGGGTGGTCCGATCGAGGACATCAGACCGGGGGATGTGATCTGGTTCGCGCCGGGGGAGAAACATTGGCATGGCGCCGCACCAAACACAGCCATGACCCATATCGCTATTCAGGAAAAGCTCGACGGCAAGACCGTCGACTGGATGGAAAAGGTCAGCGACGAACAATACAAAGCCTGATCGTGGAGAACGATCGTTCCGACCTTTACTCAATGACAGGAAAATGTTAAATGGCACAACGCACCTGGTTTATCACTGGCGTCAGCAGCGGCTTTGGCCGCCAGCTCACCGAGCAGCTCCTGGAGCGGGGAGATCGCGTCATTGGAACCGTCCGCGACACGGAGAAAGTCGCCGATTTGCTTGAGCGATACCCCGAGACCTACCACGCCGAGCTGCTCGATGTCACCGACACGGCGGCGATCCACAAGGTTCTAGAGCACTCGTTTTCTGAGCTTGGACGCATCGACGTAATTATCAGCAACGCTGGCTACGGTCTGTTCGGAGCTGCGGAAGAGCTTTCCGACGAGCAAGTCGAGCACATCGTCGCGACTAACCTGCTCGGGCCGATACAACTCATCCGCGCCGTGCTGCCGTACCTGCGCGCCCAGGGCGGCGGGCGCATCATCCAGATATCGTCCTACGGCGGTCAGGTTGCCTTTGCGGGGAACTCGTTGTACCACGCGACCAAGTGGGGCATCGAAGGCTTCGTGGAATTGGTTGCCCAGGAGGTCGCGCCGTTCGGCATCGGCATAACTATCGTAGAGCCCGGCGGCGCGCGTACTGAGTTCCGCTACGGCAGCGCTCAGGTGGCACAGCTGATGCCCATCATACGACCAAACGTCGGCCCATAGCTTTCTGAAGATGCTCGACCCCAAGAACGGTCTGGCCCCTGGTGACCCGGCCCGAATGGCCGCACGCATTATCGAGAGCGTGGACGTGGAGCCCGCGCCGCTGCGCATGGTACTGGGATCGCAGGCACTGGAAGGCACGCTTGCGACCCTACGCAAGCGGATCGAAGACTTTGAAGCGCAGACCGAGCTTCGCTTCCGCTTCTACGGACTTCCCATCGCGGGGAAGAATAGAGGAGAAATACATGAAAGCAACCGTTTATCATGGACCCAGAGATATGCGCATCGACCATGTCCCCGATCCCATCATTGAGGCCCCAACCGATGTGGTTGCCCGTATTACGCATGCGGGGATTTGTGGCTCGGATCTGTGGTCTTATCGCGGCATCGATCATCGTGCGCCAGGAGATCGCATGGGACACGAATGGATAGGTATGGTCGAGGAGGTCGGGGCAGAAGTGCGCACCATCAAAAAAGGAGATCGCGTGATCTCCCCTTTCTTGATATCGGATGGCACATGCGAGTTCTGTCGTGCAGGCTTGCCAAGCTCATGCGTGCATGGAGAGCGCTGGGGCGGTCCCAATGATGGCGGCCAGGGCGAAGCCATTCGCGTCCCATACGCCGACGGCACCCTGGTGGTCCTTCCTCCCAGCGTGGAAGGTGACGAGCATCTGCTTAAGGCCATCCTTCCCCTCACCGATGTCATGGCGACAGGCCATCACGCAGCCATCACCGCAGGAGTCAGGGCAGGCAGCACGGTGGCAGTGATTGGTGATGGAGCTGTCGGACTCTGTGGAGTTCTGGCCGCCAAACGTCTGGGGGCAGAACGCATTTTTATGATCGGACACCAGGAACAGAGGCTGAAGCTAGCACAGGCGTTTGGAGCCACCGATATCATCACGGCCAGAGATGAGCAAGCGGTACAGGAAGTGCGCGAGCAGACGCATGGCGGGGCCGAAGCGGTCCTGGAGTGCGTCGGCACGCTTGAAGCCATGAACATGGCGATTTACATGACCCGACCGGGCAAATCCGTCAGTTGCGTTGGCTTTACCCATGCCGACCAGCCTCCTGATCTGACGTACCGATTGTTCCAGAATATTACCATCACCGGCGGCGTGGCACCTGCGCGCGCCTACCTGCCAGAATTGTTGCAGGATGTGATCGCAGGAAAACTTGATCCGTCACCCGTCCTCGACATGACAGTCGATCTGGATGGGGTTCCTGCCGGATACGCGGCGATGGATACTCGTGAAGCCATCAAAGTTTTGGTGCTTCCGTAAAGGAGACATTTATGGCACAGACAGATTTTCGCGCTGCCCTGCAGGGCAGCAATGAACTCGATATCACCGTGACCGGTCGAACGTCCGGTCGATCCCTTTACCTACCCCGTTGGTTTGCCGTGGATGGCGACAAGCTCTATCTGATCCCGGTGAAGGGATCAGATACCGACTGGTACAAAAACCTGCGCAAGAACCCGACCATCCGCCTGGAGGCGCGTGGGAAGACGTTCACCGCGAGCGCTCGTTTTCTCACCGACGAGGCGCAGCTCGGCAATGTCCTTGAGAAGTTCCGAGACAAGTACGGGAGGAACGTGAAGTCCTACTACCCCAAGCTCGATGTTGCCGTCGAAGTCCCACTCGAGTGAGTCGCCAGCTCGGTGCTGGCATGTCGTCTCACCTCGAGCGAGACGTCTCGTATCTGATGCGAGCAGCGAGAGAGCCTCTCGATGGGGCAAATTCCAACCTGGAACGTCTCCCTGCCCTAAAAGTGACGTGTGAACGCGATGGAAGGGAGCTGTGAAGGTTAGCGTGTCTCGTTGCTCTTGTCTTTCGTTGTTTCCAATACCCTTCACGTTTATAACAGAACTCAACAAAGACTAACGTTTAACAAGCTCATCAGGAGAGACTGCGAACTCTCTTATAGTTCCATCTACACAAGTCCGAATAATCACATCGTATTCCTGCTGGCGTACTACAACTCCGGGGATGGGAAGAACGCGCTTTTCAGCGTGAGCATACCACAGCACTAAATCCTCGTTATGAAACTCATTTTCTGAACTATCCTGTATTTGATACATCATCATAACTTTCTCTTCATATATTCTTAAATGCATAGTGAGTAGCAACTATTGCTATTTTTATGCATGTATATCTTGAAGTATCCGTTGCACTTCTTCCTCGTCGATCTCATCGAGACCTTGCACCTTCAAGCCCTGTTTCAGAATCTTCTCACGTACCTTGAGAAGCCCCTCGATTAAGGCCTCAGGCCGAGGTGGACAACCGGGTACATACATATCGACGGGTATAACTGTATCTACACCTTGCATGGTGTAGTAGCCATCATAGTTGCTGATTTGTTATATCCCATTTAACGTTTTAGAACGCCTCAACGACCTCAGCTTTCTTCCTGCCACCAAGAAAGAATACATTCATAAATCAGGTGGAATCTTCTTCTGGAGAGGAAGGCAATGTTTAGGAGTTCCATTACTAAAAACAGCCTCTCATATACGTTTATTCCACTTTTTCCATCTCTTGAACAAATCTCTGAAATAATAGCGCTTGCTTGATTGAGCTCTACAGAGCCATGAATGAGCGAGCGAAAGGCTGCAAGCGCTCATAGAACGCTTCGAGGGTATACTCACCACTGATCGCATGGCTGAGCAACACCGCGACGAAATCGATCACCTTGGAGCGTCCGAAGCGGCGACGGGTAAAATGTACTTGCTCTTCAATAGCAGCAAGCACGTCCTGGCGTTTGAGGTAGTGGGTGATTAGAGCCATCTCTCCAAATCAGATGGGCGTTGAGGAAACAAATTGTGAAGAGACGCGGAATAGCGATAGGTGAATCGGAGATACCGATTATTCGTCCTCCTGATGTGATCGTCGTGGAACACCCCCGTTAGGAGACCACCTCATAACATACTGGGCAAAGATGGGCAGTGAATATTGGCTAACCTGGCCCTGAATCCTTGTAAACGTTCGGGCTATTGGGTACGCTTGATGTGAGTATCGTTGTATCGGAAGGCAGGAGGAGATGCCTGGACCGAAACGATCCCGCCGAGAGCGCACGGATGAGTGGGCGAGTATCAAGCAGTGGACGCTCTGGCCCGAACAGACGCTCTACGAAGAAATTCGCCCGATTATTTTATTTGGCCAGACTTGAGCACCTGCGCGCCACCGAACTGGCCAACCATCAAGACAAGAAAGAATGCCATCGCGACAGGGGCAGCTTGTGCCAGATGGTAAATGACCTACCATGTGAGTCAGTTTTACCCTCAAACGTGGGAAATTGCCCCCAATGGTGAGCAGAACCCCCATTGACTGCCTGAAAACCAGCTTCTGGAGCGGATCGCTTCACCCTGTTTTTGTCAATTTGGGTGGTCGGAAGCCGAGGGCCATTTCGTAGCGTGAACCATCATGTGCGAGCCGCTGGCTTCTCTTGTTCACGGGAGAGAAGCCCCACATCTGAGTATCAGCCGCAACATGGTGGGATTTACTCTTGTGGGAATGTCGCTTGCCGCATGTGCCGAGAGAGAAACAGAAATCCGGTTATCAGAAGCAGGCCACTCCACACGATGCCCACGGTCGGCAACACGCCCAGATGCTCCAGGCTCAGCCCGAGTGCGGAGGAGCCGATGGTGAGGACGCTGAACAAGATCAGGCGATAGACGCCATTGACGCGGCCTTGCAGGGCATCTGGTACGACAGCGAAGCGATAACTGTCCATGAAGATAGCACGGATCGAGTCGGAGAGAGCGATGCCCGCGAAGACGGCTCCCAACAGCAGTGGCGTCGTGATGAAGCCATAGAGAGGCCAGAGCAACACGAACACGATCAGGGCACAGCCCAACGCGAGGCCAATGCGTATGCGCCGCTGCAAAGGCGGGCAGAGCGCCGTGCCAAGCAGGTTCCCGACGCCGCCAACTGCGACGATCAGGCCGTAGAGCACGGACGGGATATGCTGCTGTTGCACAATGGCCAGGACGAGAAGCACGCTGGCTGTTATGGTGAAGTTGACATAGCTGGAAATCAGGACGATCGAGCGCATGACCTCATGCTCCCACAGCCAGGTGAGTCCCTCGCGCACTTCTAAGAGCAGGTGGTGACGCTCCGTCCTCCGTTCGTCTTGCATGGGCGAGCGTATGGAGAGCAATGAGCTGAGCAAGATCAGAGAGGAAAGCGCGTCGGTGACGAACGGGAGCAGCCTGCTGATGCTAAAGAGCAAGCTGCCCAGCGCGGGTCCGACAAGCGCGCAGGAGCCAACGATCACCTCGTTCTGTGCGACTGCTGTGGTGAGCTGGCTCTTTGGCACGACCCATGCCCGTGCTGCCAATTCGGCCAGCTCGTAGAAAAGCGAAATGGCTCCCAGGCCAAAGGCTATGGCGTAGAGGAGAAGCAGCCGCAGTGGTCCGCTGGTCAGGAACAGCGCCAGGGGAATGCTCGCCACGCACACCATCAAGCAGAAGGTACAGAGAAGCATCACGCGTTTGCGCGGCCAGCGATCCACCAGCGCCCCGGCGGGTAGGCTCAGGAGGACGTAGGGAAGCTGTCCCAGGCTATACGCTAGCCCGGCAGCAGCGATCGAACGCGTCAGTCCCACAATGAGCAGCGGAAACGCGAACTGCGTGCAACTCGTGCCGAGCGAGGAGACGGCCCGGCCGAGCCAAAGCAAAAGATAGTCACGATTGCGCCAAAGGGAAACGGGCTGTTGTGGAATGACTTCTGTGTCCATGCATTCTGGTCGCTTTCTCTCTGGTAAAGAGGCTCAATCTTCCGGCGGGTGAAGGTGGTGTTGGCCATGAAACATCCTTTCGTTCGACGTATTTCTGCAAGAAAGGAAGGAAAAAGAGCCCGGCAACACAGGAGGGGTCCAATCAATACGGGGCTGAGATACATCTCAGGATGAAGGCAACGCACATACTCGCACCAACGCGATCAGCGCTGCGCGTGAGGAGGGCGCTATTCACAAACAGCCACGTAAGCCGAAAGTGCCGGGCTTACGCGGTCAAAAGCGGTTTCACACCGCCTGAGGGGAACAGATATCTTTTACTCATCAGCCAGATGATAGCATGGAGACCGCATCGGTGTCAATGGATACTGGTCACCCCACCGATCCACTCTTCACATCCATGCGCAAGGGGATGGGAAGACTCGTCTGGCGAGGTGCGCGTGCTGACAACGCCACAGCTCATGGGTATTCTGGCAACGCGGATTGGGGGCAAGCTCAGGATTGTCTGCCTTCTCCTCGTCCACGCCAAGAGCTATTTTCTCGCCTGCCTGGCGTCTGTCGTTGGTCCAACGACCCTGAGGGTTTTCGCGCAACGAGCTTGCGGCGAGTAGCTCGCTCCACAGATGTTGAGAGAGTCAGGGTCGTGGCGAAGGTGCGGTAGCTCTCAATCAGTTCTTCGAGTTCGGCCATATACCGGATGCCAGTTCCTGACATCGCTGCGGGAGGCGCGTCGAAGCTCTCGCCGACCACAGATCAGCAGACAGTTCAGGCGGTCTTTCATCAGCCAGGCTCCTTTACGAGAGAAGCGTGCGGCCCGCGTACGCAATGTACACGCTGTCCACCGGATACCAGCGTCCACCCCAGCCGCGTATCATAGCCAGGAGTTGGCCACGGCTATACCTGACCGCGACGACGACCCCGATGGCGCAGGACACTCTCGCTCGCGAAGTCGAATGCCTGATCTCGAATGGCTGTCTTCATCTGACGAAGGTTTGCTGACTGCATGGATATCTCCTTCCGTTGGCACCTGCTCGCCGCATGCCATCATGGCAGAAGCGGCGTCGGGAGGCGTGAGAACATACAATGGTTGATACAGAGTTGGAGGATGGAAGAAGGTCGCCAGATCGACCAGGAGGTCTGTGGCGAGTTCGAGCGCGCAGGTGACATGGTACACGGTCTGCTTTGCATCGTCGCTCATGACAAGCGGATACGCAGCCAGAGGCTTCTTGCAGTAGTGACACCGCTCCTCCAGGCTCGATCTGCCTGCCAGACAAAGATGGGCGTCGTTTACGATGAGCATCTGGTTTTCCTCCTACACCTGAAACATTATCAGCGCACGCGGTCCTCGCCGGGTCGCATGCCTGTCACAGATCAAGTGTAGGAACATGGCCTGGCAGTTGACAAGAGGGTTAGCCACGGGTCACTGCCCATCTTTGCCCATTATGTTACGAGGTGGTCTCCCCCGTTAGGCTCAACTCAACGGGAGTGTTCCACGACGATCGGTTATGATCCCAATGTGGTAGTCAACCACGAACGCAGGATTGGTACCACCTGTTTTGCCTGCATGGCCTGGATATGATCAAGCCCATCAAGCACTCGCACATCCCAGCCCAGATCTGAGAGCTGTGCCTGTCCCTGCACGATTGGACCTGCTAAACTCACAGTCACATTTCCCCAATGTTTGTCGTACTGGATCTCATCCGCCGAACCCACAAAGCAGAGACGGGGACAGGTGATCTGCGCCTGGGCGGCTCGATCATCGAACCCCTGCAACGCCTGGTACAGCGTGACAAATTGCCGGGTTTGATCCCTTGATAGAGCCATGCCGGGCCATTCGGATTCATCTGCTGAAGGCGTTGCCCGTGCGCCGCTCGCCATCTCGTAGGTCACAGTAGTGACGAGGAGCATCTCCTCGTATGGGCCGTTGAGTGGTGGAAAGCCACCCATGATGAGTGCCCAGAGGCGGTCGGTGCGGATGGCGAGTTGAAGCCCAATCATCGCCAGCCAGGAGTAGCCATAGTAGGCGAACCGATCTGCCCCTGCGGCATCTGCCACAGCAAGCAGGTCGCTCGCAGTGTTGGCAGGCGTCAGCGTGTCCGGTTTTGGTCGACGAAGGCACTGTCCTTCATAGTCGAAAGCCACCACGCGAAAGGCGTCGCTCAGCCCTTTGATCAGCGATTGGCCCAGAGCTGGATCAGTGCCATACTTCCGCATTTCATCGGCTTGTGTTCCTATCACCGGTTGTGGATTGACTGGCAGTAGCAGGGTCGGTCCTGAGCCGTGAACCTCGATCTCGATGGTGCTTCCGTCATGTAATGTCGCTTCAAGCATGTGAGTTTCCTCCATCATTCGCTTCATAGCTACCTCGAATGTCGGCAATAGTCTGTCATCTGTTGCATCATGTGAGGCAGCACTCCTATTCAGATGTATGCATACGTTTTGATCCCGCGCTGGCCAGGCTTTTTTCTGGATCACTCTTCTACTGTACAACACCAATGCCCAACTGGAGGGTGAAGCAGCATCGAGACGCGTATGTTTGGGGACATCAGACTCCTGTTGAGGCTCCGTGTGCTTGTTCGATGTGGTAGAAAGAAGAGTGTTGATTAAAAGAAGTCTCTAATAGCACTTGGGAGTTTTACATGACAGCTCTTCCCTATCTGCGTACCCATGATCTCGCACTGGCTGGACACATTAGTGTTCAACAAGTACGCAATTACGAGGCGAATGGCTTGATCCCGCAAGCACAGCGGAGTCCAAGCAGCTATCGCCTCTACACGCCGCAGCATCTGGCTGCACTCAAAACAGTACAAAGCATGGTTCGGGGCTACGGCTGGCCCCGAACATCAGCGATCATGCAAGCGCTTCACCGGGGCGACCTTTCCGCGGCGCTTGCGACGATCGACGAGCGCCATGCTGAGCTTGCTCGCAAACGTCTCCAGGTGGAGCAGACGCTCGTCGCCCTACGTACACGGGCTGCACAGTCCGATTCTTTGCAAAGCTCCCATCGTTCCCAACGGGTCCGGGTGGGAGAAGCGGCCAGACAGGTGGGCGTGCGCGTCTCTGCCTTGTATTTCTGGGAACAACAGGGCCTGTTGCACCCGGTTCGCGAGCCATACAGCCGTTACCGTCTCTACGACGAACAACAGATGCGCCGCCTGCGCGTCGTGGCCTTGCTCAGAGACGCTGGCTACCCCTTCGACGTCATCCAGTCGGTGCTCGACGAATCGGCGGCGGGTCAGCCAGAAAAAGCCATTGTAGCCGTGGAAAAGAGGCGTGAGGAACTCACGAGGATCAGCTGGGCATGCATAGAAGCTTTGACTTTCATTCGTCACTATGTGAGCGAATTTGGCCCACAACATGGTTTTGCAGCCAGGTGAGAGCATGAAGAGCGTTGCTCTCGTGTAGAAAAGATACCTTTCTATGCTCTTTCGCTACTCACTATGACCTCGTTGCGCAACCCGTGGGTACTGGGATACTAATTTTGGAATACCATGCATGTGGAAGGTCGTTTAGCCCTGTAACCAGGCTGGTAAATCGGCCTGGAATATCTCAAAAGCGTCATCATGGGGAGCATATCCTAAGAGGTCTCGTGTGGACGTGATATCAAGCCTCTTGAAGCGATTGTTGGAGAGAGCATGAACAACGGCAAACTGTACATCTGGTGTTTCAATACAGCGTACCAGCAGTTGATTTAAATCCCGCTCGCTCACATAACCGCTCAGATGATGTGCATTAGGTTGCTGTCGTAACCAGTTAGAAATATCACCGTTGACATCATAGGAGCCAATGCGTACAGCAATACTGGAGAGCCCTTCAGCATGAGCAAAGTAAGACGCCACAGCTTCACCGAAACACTTGCTAACGCCATACATATTCATGGGACGAAGTAGTGACTCAGGATGAGCCTGGGCATCGTCCGGATACCCGGCGAAGACTTGCGCGCTGCTGGCGAATATGACGCGCTGGCACCCCTGATCTTTTGCCGCTCGAAAGATGTTGTAGGTCCCGCAGATATTGTTTTGCAGAAGTGCTTGATAAAAGTCGGCGTCAGGATTGGTAGCAGCAGCCAGGTGAATAACTATATCAATATCCCCGCACGTCTCCTGGCAAGCCTCAAGATCAGCAACATCGAGCTCTTTGATTTCATGTTCTTGAGAAGGCGCTGAGACAATGGTAGATGTTTCTCGATCTGCCAGGCGAAAGAAATAGTTCGATGCCTCAGCACGGAAGAAGGATGAACCAATTCCCCCTGCTGCACCTGTTAACAAAACTCTTTTTCTCGATGGAGACCCGTGTTCAATCATCTTTTGGTGTCCTTCCGTCATCTGTAGGTATGTTCACTCTCCAATACTCCCTTGTCTTTTAATGAGTTTGAGCTTATTTACAAAGCCCTCCGTCATCTTTTGCCTTGGTCGAGTCTTTCACAGGCTCTAGCCGGGGAAATCCGCCGGGAGCCCGTGCATGCCGAGGGTGAGCGAGAGTTCGCCGCCGTGGTGCAGGTCATGCTCCATCACATGCCAGACAACCCAGGCGCGAGACACCTCAACTTGTTTGCCGTCCCATTCGTCGGGGAAGGTGTGTTGCATATCGTCGGGACTCCAGCGAGCCAGACAATCAGACATGAATTGCCAGGTGCAGTCGAGGCCCTGCACCATCTCGGCAGCGGGTGGGATGGGTGCCCCCAGCTCCAGCGCAACCTCGTTCCACCCCGCGTACACCTTCATCTCCTCGCCGCAGTCTTCGCCCAGGAAGTCTGTGAACCAGTAGGCACGGCAAGCGATGATGTGCAGGGCATTCTCGCCGATGGAGCGCAAGTGAGGTGCGGCGCGCAGTTCAAGCTGCTCAGCAGTGAGTGGTGCGAGCGCCCCTCTGATGTGATCCTGGTACTCTTTCCAGGAGGTGTAGAACGTCGTGAGCGTGAAATTGTCTTCAGCCATGTGTCGTATCTCCTTGCTTCTTCTTTTCTCATAGACTAGCACAAAAAGCGGTAAAAAGCCGTCCTCATATCGAACGAATAGCG
Organism: uncultured Chloroflexia bacterium; assembly: GCA_963702765.1. Classification (GTDB taxonomy): domain Bacteria; phylum Chloroflexota; class Ktedonobacteria; order Ktedonobacterales; family Ktedonobacteraceae; genus DATMNR01. The sequence goes on along the minus strand of CAVPEB010000027.1, from coordinate 195,754 downwards.
AGAAACGCGGAGATAAGTCGAACATCAATTGGGGCCTTCCGCAAAATTGGTCGATGCTCGTTAATCTGCATTAGTCTATGTTTATCCTTAATACTGATCTGCTGTCGTTTTTCCGCTCGTTACGCCCGCGCTATTGGGCAAAGATGGGCAGTGAATATTGGCTAACCTGGCCCTGAATCCTTGTAAACGTTCGGGCTATTGGGTACGCTTGATGTGAGTATCGTTGTATCGGAAGGCAGGAGGAGATGCCTGGACCGAAACGATCCCGCCGAGAGCGCACGGATGAGTGGGCGAGTATCAAGCAGCGGACGCTCTGCCCGAACAGACGCTCTACGAAGAAATTCGCCCGATTATTTTATTTGGCCAGACTTGAGCACCTGCGCGCCACCGAACCGGCCAACCATCAAGGCAAGAAAGAATGCCATCGCGACAGGGGCAGCTTGTGCCAGATGGTAAATGACCTACCATGTGAGTCAGTTTTACCCTCAAACGTGGGAAATTGCCCCCAATGGTGAGCAGAACCCCCATTGACTGCCTGAAAACCAGCTTCTGGAGCGGATCGCTTCACCCTGTTTTTGTCAATTTGGGTGGTCACCAGCGAGGGCCTTTCGTGCGTGAACCATCATTTGCGAGCCGCTGGCTTCTCTTGTTCACGGGAGAGAAGCCCCACATCTGAGTATCAGCCGCAACATGGTGGGATTTACTCTTGTGGGAATGTCGCTTGCCGCATGTGCCGAGAGAGAAACAGAAATCCGGTTATCAGAAGCAGGCCACTCCACACGATGCCCACGGTCGGCAACACGCCCAGATGCTCCAGGCTCAGCCCGAGTGCGGAGGAGCCGATGGTGAGGACGCTGAACAAGATCAGGCGATAGACGCCATTGACGCGGCCTTGCAGGGCATCTGGTACGACAGCGAAGCGATAACTGTCCATGAAGATAGCACGGATCGAGTCGGAGAGAGCGATGCCCGCGAAGACGGCTCCCAACAGCAGTGGCCTCGTGATGAAGCCATAGAGAGGCCAGAGCAACACGAACACGATCAGGGCACAGCCCAACGCGGGGCCCATGCGTATGCGCCGCTGCAAAGGCGGGCAGAGCGCCGTGCCAAGCAGGTTCCCGACGCCGCCAACTGCGACGATCAGGCCGTAGAGCACGGACGGGATATGCTGCTGTTGCACAATGGCCAGGACGAGAAGCACGCTGGCTGTTATGGTGAAGTTGACATAGCTGGAAATCAGGACGATCGAGCGCATGACCTCATGCTCCCACAGCCAGGTGAGTCCCTCGCGCACTTCTAAGAGCAGGTGGTGACGCTCCGTCCTCCGTTCGTCTTGCATGGGCGAGCGTATGGAGAGCAATGAGCTGAGCAAGATCAGAGAGGAAAGCGCGTCGGTGACGAACGGGAGCAGCCTGCTGATGCTAAAGAGCAAGCTGCCCAGCGCGGGTCCGACAAGCGCGCAGGAGCCAACGATCACCTCGTTCTGTGCGACTGCTGTGGTGAGCTGGCTCTTTGGCACGACCCATGCCCGTGCTGCCAATTCGGCCAGCTCGTAGAAAAGCGAAATGGCTCCCAGGCCAAAGGCTAGTGCGTAGAGGAGAAGCAGCCGCAGTTGACCGCTGGTCAGGAACAGTGCCAGGGGAATGCTCGCCACGCACACCATCAAGCAGAAGGTACAGAGAAGCATCACGCGTTTGCGCGGCCAGCGATCCACTAGCGCCCCGGCGGGTAGGCTCAGGAGGACGTAGGGAAGCTGTCCCAGGCTATACGCTAGCCCGGCAGCAGCGATCGAATGAGTCAGCACTACAATGAGCAGCGGAAACGCGAACTCCGTGCAACTCGTGCCGAGCGAGGAGACGGCCCGGCCGAGCCAAAGCAAAAGATAGTCACGATTGCGCCAAAGGGAAACGGGCTGTTGTGGAATGACTTCTGTGTCCATGCATTCTGGTCGCTTTCTCTCTGGTAAAGAGGCTCAATCTTCCGGCGGGTGAAGGTGGTGTTGGCCATGAAACATCCTTTCGTGCGACGTATTTCTGCAAGAAAGGAAGGAAAAAGAGCCCGGCAACACAGGAGGGGTCCAATCAATACGGGGCTGAGATACATCTCAGGATGAAGGCAACGCACATACTCGCACCAACGCGATCAGCGCTGCGCGTGAGGAGGGCGCTATTCACAAACAGCCACGTAAGCCGAAAGTGCCGGGCTTACGCGGTCAAAAGCGGTTTCACACCGCCTGAGGGGAACAGATATCTTTTACTCATCAGCCAGATGATAGCATGGAGACCGCATCGGTGTCAATGGATACTGGTCACCCCACCGATCCACTCTTCACATCCATGAAAAGGGGATGGGAAGACTCGTCTGGCGAGGTGCGCGTGCTGACAACGCCACAGCTCATGGGTATTCTGGCAACGCGGATTGGGGAGCAAGCTCAGGATTGTCTGCCTTCTACTCGTCCACGCCAAGAGCTATTTTCTCGCCTTTCTGGCGTCTGTCGTTGGTCCAACGACCCTGAGGGTTTTCTTCAAGAGCTTGCGGTGAGTAGCTCGCTCCACAGATGTTGAGAGAGTCAGGGTCGTGGCGAAGGTGCGGTAGCTCTCAATCAGTTCTTCGAGTTCGGCCATATACCGGATGCCAGTTCCTGACATCGCTGCGGGAGGCGCGTCGAAGCTCTCGCCGACCACAGATCAGCAGACAGTTCAGGCGGTCTTTCATCAGCCAGGCTCCTTTACGAGAGAAGCGTGCGGCCCGCGTACGCAATGTACACGCTGTCCACCGGATACCAGCGTCCACCCCAGCCGCGTATCATAGCCAGGAGTTGGCCACGGCTATACCTGACCGCGACGACGACCCCGATGGCGCAGGACACTCTCGCTCGCGAAGTCGAATGCCTGATCTCGAATGGCTGTCTTCATCTGACGAAGGTTTGCTGACTGCATGGATATCTCCTTCCGTTGGCACCTGCTCGCCGCATGCCATCATGGCAGAAGCGGCGTCGGGAGGCGTGAGAACATACAATGGTTGATACAGAGTTGGAGGATGGAAGAAGGTCGCCAGATCGACCAGGAGGTCTGTGGCGAGTTCGAGCGCGCAGGTGACATGGTACACGGTCTGCTTTGCATCGTCGCTCATGACAAGCGGATACGCAGCCAGAGGCTTCTTGCAGTAGTGACACCGCTCCTCCAGGCTCGATCTGCCTGCCAGACAAAGATGGGCGTCGTGTACGATGAGCATCTGGTTTTCCTCCTACACCTGAAACAGTATCAGTGCACGCGGTCCTCGCCGGGTCGCATGCCTGTCACAGATCACGTGTAGGAAATGGCCTGGCAGTTGGCAAGAGGGTTAGCCACGGGTCACTGCCCATCTTTGCCCAGTATGTTACGAGGTGGTCTCCCCCGTTAGGCTCAACTCAACGGGAGTGTTCCACGACGATCGGTTATGATCTCAATGTGGGAGCCAACCACGAACGCAGGATTGGCACCACCTGTTTTGGCTGCATGGCCTGGATATGATCAAGCCCATCGAGCACTAGCACATCCCAGCCCAGATCCGAGAGCTGTGCCTGTCCCTGCACGATTGGATCTGCTAAACTCACAGTCACATTTCCCCAATGTTGGTCGTACTGGATCTCATCCGCCGAACCCACAAAGCAGAGACGAGGACAGGTGATCTGCGCCTGGGCGGCTCGGTCATCGAATCCTTGTAGCGCCTGGTACAGCGTGACAAATTGCCGGGTCTGATCCCTTGATAGAGCCATGCCGGACCATTCGGATTCATCTGCTGACGGCGTTGCCCGCGCGCCGCTCGCCATCTCGTAGGTCGCAGTAGTGACGAGGAGCATCTCCTCGTATGGCCCGTTGAGTGGCGGAAAGCCACCCATGATGAGTGCCCAGAGGCGGTCGGTGCGGATGGCGAGTTGAAGCCCAATCATCGCCAGCCAGGAGTAGCCATAGTAGGCGAACCGATCTGCCCCTGCGGCATCGGCCACAGCAAGCAGATCGCTCGCGGTGTTGGCGGGCGTCAGCGTGTCCGGTTTTGGTCGACGAAGGCACTGTCCTTCATAGTCGAATGCCACCACGCGAAAGGCGTCGCTCAGCCCTTTGATCAGCGATTGGCCCAGATGCCGGATCAGTGCCATACTTCCGCATTTCATCGGCCTGTGTTCCTATCACCGGCTGTGGATTGACTGGCAGTAGCAGGGTCGGTCCTGAGCCGTGGACCTCGATCTCGATGGTGCTTCCGTCATGTAATGTCGCTTCAAGCATATGAGTTTCCTCCATCATTCGCTTCATGGCTACCTCGAATGTCGGCAACAGTCTGTCATGTGTTGCATCATGTGAGGCAGCACTCCTATTCAGATGTATGCATACGTTTTGATCCCGCGCTGGCCAGGCTTTTTTCTGGATCACTCTTCTACTGTACAACACCAATGCCCAACTGGAGGGTGAAGCAGCATCGAGACGCGTATGTTTGGGGACATCAGACTCCTGTTGAGGCTCCGTGTGCTTGTTCGATGTGGTAGAAAGAAGAGTGTTGATTGAAAGAAGTCTCTAATAGCACTTGGGAGTTTTACATGACAGCTCGTCTCTATCTGCGTACCCACGATCTCGCACTGGCTGGACACATCAGTGTGCAACAAGTACGCAATTACGAGGCGAATGGCTTGATCCCGCAAGCACAGCGGAGTCCGAGCGGCTATCGCCTCTACACGCCGCAGCATCTGGCTGCACTCAAAACAGTACAAAGCATGGTTCGGGGCTACGGCTGGCCCCGAACATCAGCGATCATGCAAGCACTTCACCGGGGCGACCTTTCCGCGGCGCTTGCGACGATCGACGAGCGCCATGCTGAGCTTGCTGGCAAACGTCTCCAGGTGGAGCAGACGCTCTTTGCCCTGCGTACACTGGCTGCACAGTCCGATTCTTTGCAAAGCTCCCATCATTCCCAACGGGTCCGGGTGGGAGAAGCGGCCAGGCAGGTGGGCGTGCGTGTCTCTGCCTTGCATTTCTGGGAACAACAAGGCCTGTTGCACCCGGTTCGCGAGCAGTACAGTCGCTACCGTCTTTACGACGAACACCAGATGCGCCGCCTGCGCGTCGTGGCCTTGCTCAGAGACGCTGGCTACCCCTTCAACGTCATCCAGTCGGTGCTCGACGAATTGGCGGCGGGTCAGCCAGAAAAAGCCATTGTAGCCGTGGAAAAGAGGCGCGAGGAACTCGCGAGGAGCAGCTGGGCATGCATTGAAGCTTTGACTTTCATTCGTCACTATGTGAGCGAATTTGACCCACACCACAGTTTGGCATCCAGGTGAGAGCATGAAGAACGTTGCTTTCAAGCAAGAAGAGATACCTTTCTGTGCTCTTTCGCTCCTCACTATGACCTGGTTGCGCAACCCGTTGGCAAAGGTATATCAAATTTGGAATACCATGCAAGAAGAAGGTCGTTTAACCCTGTAACCAGGCCGGTAAATCGGCTTGGAATATCTCAAAAGCATCATCATGGGGAGCATATCCTAAGAGATCTCGGGTGGACGTGATATCAAGCCTCTTGAAGCGATTGTTGGAGAGGGCATGAACAACGGCAAACTGCACATCTGGTGCTTCAATACAGCGAACCAGCAGTTGATTTAAATCCCGCTCACTCACATAACCGCTCAGATGACGTGCATTAGGTTGCTGTCGTAGCCAGTTGGAAGTATCACCGTTGACATCATAGGAGCCGATGCGTAGAGCAATACTGGAGAGCCCTTCAGCATGAGCAAAGTAAGACGCCACAGCTTCACCGAAACACTTGCTGACACCATACATATTCATAGGGCGCATTGGTGACTCAGGATGAACCTGAACATCGTCTGGATAACCAGTGAAGACTTGCGCACTGCTGGCAAAGATGACGCGTTGACACCCCTGATCTTTTGCCGCCCGAAAGATGTTGTAGGTCCCGCAGATATTGTTATGCAGAAGTGCTTGATAAAAGTCGGCCTCAGGATTGGTAGCCGCAGCCAGGTGAATAACTATATCAATATCCCGGCACATCTCCTGGCAAGCCTCAAGATCAGCAACATCGAGCTCTCTGATTTCATGTTCTTGCGAGAGGGTTGAGACAATGGAAGATTTTTCTCTATCTGCTAGGCGAAAGAAATAGTTCGAAGCCTCAGCACGGAAGAAGGCTGAACCAATTCCCCCCGCTGCACCTGTTAACAAAACTCTTTTTCTCGATGGAGATCCGTGTGCAATCATCTTTTGGTGTCCTTCCGTCATCTGGGAGGGATTTACAGAGCGTGTAGCATCGCGCTGTAGCGGGAAGTTCACGCTCTCATAACCTTGTCTTTTGATGAGTTTGGGCTTATTTACAAAGCCTTCTCTCATTTTTTGCCTTGGTCAAGTCTTTCTCAGGCTTTAGCCAGGGAAATCCGCAGGGAGCCCGTGCACGCCGAGGGTGAGCGAGAGCTCGCCGCCGTGGTGCAGGTCATGCTCCATCACATGCCAGACAACCCAGGCGCGAGACACGTCAACTTGTTTGCCGTCCCAGTCATCGGGGAAGGTGTGTTGCATATCGTCGGGACTCCAGCGGGCCAGACAATCCGCCATGAATTGCCAGGTGCAGTCGAGTCCTTGCACCATCTCGGCAGCGGGTGGGATGGGTGCTCCCAGCTCCAGCGCAACCTCGTTCCACCCCGCGTACACCTTCATCTCCTCGCCGCAGTCTTCGCCCAGGAAATCGGTGAACCAGTGGGCACGGCAGGCGATGATGTGCAGGGCATTCTCGCCGATGGAGCGCAAGTGAGGTGCGGCGCGCAGTTCAAGCTGTTCAGCGGTGAGCGGCGCGAGCGCTCCTCTGATGTGATCCTGGTACTCTTTCCAGGAGGTATAGAACGTCGTGAGTGTGAAGTTGTCTTTAGCCATGTGTCGTATCTCCTTGCTTCTTCTTTTCTCACAGAGTAGCACAAAAAGCGGTGAAAGGCTGTCCTAATATCGGAACGAATAGCGAGAAATGCGGAGACAAGTCGAAGATCAATTGGAGCCTTCCGCAAAACTGGTCGATGCTCGTCAATCTGCATAAGTCCATGTTTATCCTTAATACTGATCTGCTGTCGTTTTCCGCTCGTTACGCCCGCGCTATCAGACCGCCATCTTAAGCAATGCTTAGGGGCTGACTGAAATGACTTCCGAGCTAGTTTCGAACCAAAACACCTCACTGCAGGGCTAAACGTTGTTGCGTGTCAATGTAATTGGGTAAGGTTTTTGCTAATCCTTGTTGCCCATCTACATCAAACACATTTTGCGAGGTGTTGCATTATATCCCTCTATCACCAACATACATAATCTCGCCAATAAATTACCGCGCATTTTGCGCGCTATATGAGCGGTAATTTCGTTCTATAGTAGAACATAGTATAAATATTCAGTAAAAATACGATTAAAAAGCTATGAGCGCCGCAAAATCAATACTTTGAAGTCACCCATGCCCCCTTGATCGGTAAGCACCGAGACACGCTGGCGTATATCTCGCCATTTCAAAAGCGCTGTCTGCCCTTTATCAGTAGCGCGTGCAAATTCCGCATCAGCAAACTCATTCAAATAGCGTCGTTCCAACTCTTCCTCAATACCCAGATCCTGTAACCAGAGGCGTTGTGTGGTGAATTTATGCAAGCGCATGTCTAGCCGTCTTCCTTCATCAATTAGCGCGCTAAAATTGACATGTGCGGTCATGTCCTGTTTCCCAGGATGCAATAGAGGTCGTTCGTTCGCCTGGTGCTTGTAATAGCAAAGTAATGTTCCTCTCCTTCGCCAGGCTGTATACAACTCCTTAGCTTTATCGCCATAATCGATGGTCAAAACAAAACCTTTTCGCATCAGCCCCGCCGTTCGTTGCATCCAGCGCAGAGCATCCAGATTAACCTCCGCGCGCCATCCATCCTCAAACGTGCGCCAGGGAATCTTATATATATCCAAATAACCTGCTACTTCAAGTCTGCTCGGCTCACCTAACAACTCACAAAAAAGGCCATCCTGCTGCACATCCACAAAAACTTCGTATAGCTGCTCGCCCCGTTTCTCAACAATATGTACCGGAAACGCATCAACCAATTCATTCGACAACACAACCGATGGCATCTCCCGTTCCGATGATCCTCTCCCTCGTGTAGGGATGGGGGTGGTGTTGTGCTGGGTGGGGACCCTTGGGTCGTCCTGGTCGGGGTACCACAATGGAATGTTGGCCGATACGCCATCGTTAGGATACCTCAACGAAATGTTGCCTTCTTCACCTTTCATGGAAAATCTTACCGTTTTTGATTGCTCAAATTCATCCGTTGCAATTGCATCCGCACCTCCACGAATATCTTCGGTTCGATAATCCAGAGTCCCGTAAAACTCAGGGGCATTATTTTGTGCCCAGGATCGTACACCCTCTGCAAGATGTCCTCGACCCGCCCCCTGTTCAAGCACCATGAAATGTCCCGGCCGTTTCAGCTTTTCCCACATAGCAAAAAGTTGTCGTCCCAGACAATTCGCAAACAGGCTGGAGACATCCGTACTGGTAAAGTAATCGGCCTCCCAACCCATTTTTGCGGCACCAGTAACATAGTAACCATATTCGGGTTCGTAAAGCGCCATCCGCATATATTCGGCAAACGTAATCGGCCCATCTCGTTGAATGCGTTCGCTTATAATGTGTTGTAAATCAGACATAGATTTAAACCTTGCGGTGCCGATTATGCTGATTAACAAATGGATCCGGATAGCCGTAGTACTCTGTCAAGCTTGATTCGACTGTGGGAATGGGAAATGTAGAGACACCCCTTGCGGGTGTCCGGCCCATTATGCCATATAAAACTTGACAGAGTAGTAGGGGCCGATTTATCGCGCCCATCGCCGATTTATCGGCCTTTCGTGAGTTACACGAGATAGCGCCTATTTTGTTAATCCACATTAATCACCCTTGATAAACTTTTTGATAGTTTAATTAATCGGTAAAGTAGTAGACATGCACCAGGCAAGTATCAGTGCGCTCAACGTAGCGGTGGTAATGGCCGCTCGTCCACTTGCGTAAATCTGTGTGCCAAAAGCCACCAGTAACAAAAATACCAGTACCAATACTGGCAGTACGATGCTCAAAAAATCCAGACCAGGCGTGACCAGGATCGCCACAATTAGCCCTGCAATCAGGAGAAACTTAAATGCCAGGCTGCTTACGATAGCGCGAATCGTTCCCTCTTCTTGATATCCTCGATTAATACCTTCATCGAACAGGAAGAGGGGCCAGATGATCAAAAAAACGAGAATAAAACGCCACAGGCGCGGTAGAGTGAATGTCAAACGCTCCCAGGCAAACGTCACAAGCTGGCCAAGTGTAATATACAGGAATAACCAGAGCAGAATACCCAGAACGATTTGTTTTGTTGTCTGGCGAAATACAGGTAGAGGTGCCATACCTCGTACAATATAGACTATTAGCGCAAGCACAACTGCTGTAATGAAAAAATAGCCGCTGACATAGTCCACAAGCAATACGTGAATGAAGCCAAAGGGACGCCAGAAATATTGGATCGCGATAGCAACTGCGATGCCAACTATTGCGCACAGGTCAAAGAATAACACATCTTGCCCTCGAAAAGGTCGAACTACTCCATATATATCGAACATGTCGAGGGCAAGGGAACTGAGCGGGAACACGGCCAGTATAATTCCGGCAATGCCCAGCAGTAGCCAGAACAGGCGAATATTTGATTGCATATGCACGGTATTCACCAGATTTGGGTAGGCCCTGTATAACCAGCTGAGCACCTCGTCGTAGGTGCTGCTTGCGTTCAGTATCGTAATGTGGTTCAGTCCTGTAAGTACTACTGCGAGACGACCAGTTCCATCATTCGGGTTTCCGCATCCTGCTGGAAGAACTGGCGGCTGACTCAGTCCACATCCCAATTGCAGCATGCGTGTGCTGTTGACTGTAGTGAATGGAATATCATTTTGGCCCGCCAGCATAAGCAAGTTTTTGGGCTGCGTTAACGTGGGTTGTTCTTGTCCAACCGGAGAAACCAGGATGGTCGAGACAATATCACCGTCGGGGTGCGCCATCGAGTAATCGCCGACAGCCGCAGATCCCATCGAGTGCCCTAATAAGATGATATTCGGGTGACGTGTAACGCTGTTATGAGTACGGGCATACGTAACAACTTCGCCAACTGTCGTGATGTTTTCTTGTGCTACACGTACAGAGAATGTATTGTCAGCCAGCGGAACAGGAGATTCCCCATGCCCCGGGAAGTCAAAGAGGTACGTCGTTATACCTGCACGCGCCAGTTCGTCGCCAAAACCAGTCATCAGATCTTTACTACCAGCAAAGCCATGCGCAACGATCGCTACTAATGGCGTTTCACCGCTAGCAGGTCTCATCTCGATCACTGGCACAGGAATAACATCCTGAATTGTAAACGTTGATCTCTTTATGCCATCTTCATAGGCAATCACACGATTGAAACCAAGTCCGAACATCGCCAGAAAGATGATGAGAAACAGGAGGTTACGCGCTCTTCGGATTCGGCGTTTGCGACGAATAAGTTCCGGCGATCTGATATCCCTACGGGGTGCTCGTCTGCGCATGCGTATCATCTAGCGTTCGCCGCCTCTCTTAGCATATTTCACCCTCATGGAGATACATCATCTATCAACGATGCGCCCATCCAGTATATTGAGAACGCGGTCGGCAGCTTCTACGATTGTGGCGTCATGCGTTGCCACAAGCAGGCCAATCTGTGATTGTTGCGCAGTTTCACGAAGAAGCGTGGCGATATCGCGTCCAGTAACCGAGTCCAGGTTACCTGTAGGCTCGTCTGCTACGATGAAGCGTGGAGAGTGTACTAATGCTCTTGCTAACGCCACGCGTTGTTGCTCACCACCTGACAACTCCAATCCACGATGGTGAGCGCGTTTAGCCAGCCCAACACGTTTCAATGCATCATAAGACAGCTTCTCACGTTGATTAGCGTCTGTCAGCGCAAGCCGTAATGGTATCTCGACGTTCTCTTGCGCGGTGAGCGAAGGAAAGAGGTGGGCATTCTGAAACATCATGCCAATGCTGTTCCGGCGCAGTCGCGCGCGCTCCGTCTCATTGAATGTCGCCAGATCTTTCTCCAGAACAAATACCTGTCCCTGAGTGGGATTATCCAGCCCGATCAGAATATTGAGTAGTGTCGTCTTGCCCGACCCTGAGCGTCCACGCAGGGCAACGAATTCGCCAGGCAGTATGCGCATATCAATGCCACGCAGAGCATGTACAACACCTCCACTACTGCGGAACTCGCGGGTCACACCTCTGGCTTCGACAATTGTCGTTATGGATGCTGCTGTTTGCTCCATCAATTCACCTCATCGCGCGTTGCCTGATTCTCTATTTGCTGGTCTCCATCAAGCGAAAATCCATTAGCGCCAGTTCCAAGCGGCCACAGTTCCACGTGATCATTGACGATGCGAATTTCGGCACGCCCATTAAAAGAGATGCGCTCGAGCGCTTCCTTGGGGAGTTGAAGCCGACCTGCTCTGTCGATAACGACTGACTCTCTATGCGTCTCGCTAGGCAAGCCGATCACCGCGCTGCTCGCGAGCGTATGTTCGTGTATTGCCTCAAGTGGGGCATCGCGGCGCACAGTTTCGGTGCTGGTGCGTCCATCTCGAATAGCAATTGTGCGATCCACAAGCGCAGCTATAGCCACGTCATGCGTCACAATGATGATAGTCAGTCCGAGTTGGCGATTGAGCGTGCGCAACAGTGTCAGTATTTCATTGGCTGAGATGGAGTCCAACTCACCGGTTGGCTCATCTCCCAGTAACAGTTTTGGTTCGTTAGCAAGAGCAACCGCAATAGCAGCTCTTTGTTGCTCTCCACCGGAAAGCTGGTCAGGTCGCTTCTTGCCCATACCTCCCAATCCAACCAGTTCCAATAATTCCTGGGCTTTCCTGGACCTGCGTGAGGAATTAACGCCACCAAGCACCTGAGGCAGCTCGACATTATCCTGGATGCTAAGCTCTGGCAGCAGATTGCGCCCGCTCTGTTGCCAGACATGACCAACCGTGAAACGCTCATAACGAATGCGTTGCGCCTGGCTTAAACGGGTAAGATCATTTCCATCTACAACACATTTCCCCGCGCTTGGAACATCCAGGCTGCTAAGTATATTGAGTAATGTGGTTTTGCCTGATCCTGATACACCAACGATGGCCATCATTTCACCTGGCATGACCTCTAGGTCCAGTCCCTGTAGGGCAACCACTTCCAGGTCAGCAACTTTATATATTTTGACCAGGTTATCACAGATTACGAGCGGTTCTGGCATGCGCACTCCTGAAACATTATATATCAACGGATTTATTCAAACTGGCAACGCCTCTCTCGCCAGATCGCTGTTGTTCTATTTTAGCATGTTCAACCATATGGGAAGTGTGCTAAAGTACGGAAATATTCGCGTAGTATATGATAGAATACGGACTCAGACCCAACCTTATCACATAGAATTTATAAAATACTGTTGTTATGAGAAGAGAAGCAGTATGAGTATCACTTCGAAAAGTATCAGATTGTCGCAATAGGCAACAAGTTTGCACCGTCAATTCGAGCGATAGATCCATTAGTTGCACATATGGTGCTCCTGATGGGATTTTTCTCGATACAGCCATCTATGTCTCAGACATTACGACTCAACGAGGATTAAGCGGTCGAAACAGGCATTGAACGCTCACAACAACATTGATTCGTGATAACATGTCTAAGAAACCATTACAGGCAGGTAGGTAGCGAAGGAAGGAATTTCTATGACGGCTGACTCGAATAAGCATCTGACACACCTGGATGAGAGCGGTAATATTCACATGGTCGATGTAACCGATCGACCAGAAACACTGCGCGAATCTATTGCTAAAGCAAAGGTACGTCTCGCGCCGCATACTATTCACCTGATCGAGACCAACCAGGTGTCGAAAGGTAGTGTCCTGGAAGTAGCAAAAATTGCTGGCATTATGGCTGCCAAACAGACATCACAACTTATCCCCCTCTGCCATCCTTTGCCAATGACGCACATCGATCTACAATTTACAATCGATAGCACCCAGGGGGTTATTCATATAGAGTCGCGAACACGCACGACCTATAAGACCGGGGTAGATGTGGAGGCGCTTATGGCAGCGACTATTGCCGCGCTTACGATTTACGATATGTGTAAAGGTGTTGATACAACTATTACACTTGAACAGGCATATGTAGCTCGTAAAAGTGGAGGAAAGAGCGGGACGGTCGATTTTGAACCTCGAGCTGTGAAGGAATAAACCAGTCGTTCTCTTGTTATCCCTAATGCTTGCCGAAATTAACAACTAGTAGATCTAAAGCCAGGTCAGGCGTCAGGCGACTACGCTTTAATGCAGCATCGGTTGACAATAATTCGTGATAAGCTCCTTCAAGCTGAGCTGTACTAAACTTCCCGATTTGGCGCAAGGCTTTTTCAGCCACGAATGGTGCCATACCTGTAGCCGAGACGATTTGTGAAACACGCAGCCCCTCATCAGCAAGCTCTTTGACCAGCAATAATGATCTTACCTGTGAGGTGATCGTGCTGATAAGTTTGAGTGGCGGTTCTCCATCAGCAAGCAAGTCATGCAGTATATCAAGCGCCTGTTTGCGATTGCGCTGTGCAAGGGCGTCGGTCAAATCAAAAATACGTGCCTCTTGCACCTGCGTTGATAGCAGGCGTACATCTTCTACTGTGATAGTTGCGCCTGGTCCAACATAGGTGGCTAGTTTATCAAGCTCATTTGCTAACAAACGAAGCTGGTTGCCAATAAAATTTGCCAGAATAGTAGTCGCATCAGAGCTGATTTTTACGCCGAGACTGTTTGCTCTTTTGTTGATCCAGCTTTCAACAGCAGCTCCCTTGGGGAGTGTACACTGAATCACCTTTCCATACTCTTCCGCGGCTTTGAGCAATGGACTGCTTGAAGTAAGTTCTTCATCGGCCAGTACAATCAGTACCGTAGTTTCTGGAAGTTCTCGTATATACTCGGCGAGACTTTTTTCAAAACCAGCACGTGTTGCGGTGCGATTTTTACTTCCCTTTTTGCCTTTTTTAGGCTTGTCACTTTTTTCAGGCGTTTGTTTTGTTTCTCCGCTATCCTCGCCTCGCCTGCGTTTGGGCAGTCCATCTAAGGATGACAAGCCGCTGATCTGATAGAAATGGGAAGGTATTACAAGTAGCAGTGATAGTCATCACATCGACCTCACCGCCCGAGTAAGTATCCTGGTTAAATTCGAAATTTCCCTGTTGGCAAAGCCTTTTTAAGTGTTCCCGGCAGGTAAATTCATCATTACCATGCAGTAGATAAAACATGCCCGCTCGTTTTTCACTCGTGAACAACAACTGGTCTTCGATAATCTTTTGCGGTCATGCGTGCTACGATCAGATCTGATATAACTGCGAAGCTTAATCCAAGCGCGGAGCAAAAGAGCAATGAACCAAAAAACGTTCCTCCTGCAGTAGCACCTGGCAATACCGTGTCAAAGATCAGTGTGCCTACCCAGGAAAGAATGATGAGAAAACCGAGAAAGCCTCCGATAAACGCGCCGATAACAACGACCATTGGTCTTTTTACAGCGCTTATCCAATAGGCTAAAAATAGTACTATGGGAAGTGATAGTATGAAACCGAGCAAGCTCGCTTCGAATATGCCTTGATGGTCTATAATCATTAATGCTGGGCCACCCATGGTAGTCGTGCCTCCTGAAAATATATGATGCGTATTGAGTTCTGAACCAATTATACGGTAGAGGATCAACTATCAGCAAGTCCTGATTATTTCTCCCATTCCTGGTGATTCTCAAGGAAATTGCAACGTGGAACAGGGAAATACGTATACATTTCAGAAGCAAATTGGTAAACAGGTGTAGGGCTTTTTGGAAATAGTGTCAATGTCGTAGGACAGAGCAGAGATTGAAGCCTGTACACTAAATACAGAATGAGGCAATACATGATGAATAGAGATCCATTAACAAGAAGCAGATCATATGCTGACACCCAGACAAGATTGGGACTTCCTGAACGTGTTGAAAGCGCTTTAATTTATCCTTTGAGTTTACTCCTGGGATTGTTTGTCCCTGTAATAGGCTGGATACTGGCCTGGTTGCTTGGCTTAGGCGTCTTCTATTTTGAGAGAAATCGCAATGTGCGAAGACATGGGTTGCAATCTGCGTTTGTTTTTGGCACACTCTCAGTTGTACTGGCTGTCGTAGGCGTTCTCAAGCTTTTCCTGGGTGGAATCTTTGTAATCGGGGGTATGATCGCTTTCGGCCTGGGACTGCTTTCATTTGTCGTCTTTTGGGTGATGATTATTCTAGCTGTCTTCTTGACAGTTATGGCCTTCATGAGGCCGGATTATCGGCTGCCTTACATCAGCCGTTTGATTGATAGAATGATCTAACTTCTCTTATCGTGGTAGAGCAACCCCAGGGTTATCCCGAAAATAAAGTGACGAACAACGTTCTGAAGAAATGAAGTCCGCGTTGCGAGTTTTGGTAGTTCGCCACTTTTAATCATCGGGTGATGTTTATCTGCTAAGGGAGTTAACCACCACGCCGAAAGGATGAATAATTCTCCAAAAATGGCCCCTCTTAACCAGTTTGGACCTGGAAGAAAACGTTTGAAGATTGCTGCATAGAGCTCTCCCAGGAGCGCTCCGTTAAGCAAATGGAGAGTCCATGCAAGGATTGAAAAGCGTTTTTTCTGTGCCTCTTTACCGCCGATCATGCCCTGAATGAAACGAATATCGTTGAAGCGATTCCCCGTCAGGGCCATATCCCCCTCCATTGCAATGGTATAGGCTACTGTTGCAAATACACCAGCGAAAGCTGCTCTTCTCCATCGCCAGGGCTGCAAAAATCTGCATTGTGTAATAGTTTTCAATTATATATTCTCTTTCCTAAAGGCTGTTTCTTCTGCTCGCTTTTCATTATATAGACTGCTATCAATGGGTCATGAGGGTATATTTTTGTTTCGATGACTGAGAAATTAGGGGGATTTTGTTACAGATTGCATAAAATTCCAGTTCTTTAAAATGAGAGCTATTGCAGACAGATTAAAAAGATCAGACACACGAGTTCAAAGTGTGCTTCCTTTATTTGAATACCTCTTGTCTATAGTACTTTAGGGTGCCATAAAATATATGTATTGTATTATATCAATACGTCTCATTGTTACCTCGTAGTCGTTGCCAAGTAATGAAAAAGCATGATACACTGCGTAAACTGTTAAAGTTTGGACACGCAAATCGCCATCTGGCGGAAGTGAGGAACAGAAGTGATCACATGTAAGAGCTGTGGTGAAATGGTGCAGGTTGGCCTGGCAAACTGCCAACGTTGTGGAATGCCACTCTATAGCGAGAATCAAAGGGAAATGGAACCGCAAAAAGACTTCCGCGGCCAGACCGAATTACCAACATGGCTCGAATCGTTGCGTGTAAATGAGCGATCAAACGCACCAGTAAATGATCAATCTCATTTTTCTACGTCTGACCTCATCGATGAGGGAGCTTTGCCGAGTTGGATGCGTCAAGAAGATGCAGAGATGATAGAAAAGGGCAATTCAGGTAAGTATCCTGCCTGGCGTCCAGCATCGATGGCAGCGCCTCAAACCGATGGTGGTAATATACCGCCAGAGGGGCTTCCAGCTCGCTCACTCATCGACGAACAATCTCTGCCTTCCTGGGTACACTCTTCGACGGGACCAATGCCTGTTACGCCCGATAGCCAGCAAAACTTTTCTGCTGCGAGTCTAATTCAGCCCGATGATTTGCCGGATTGGATGAAGTCGATGCCGCAATCTCCACAACCATTTGTGCCTCAGAGCAGCGTTTGGGGTGATGCTCAACCTCAGACCAACCAGGTTCGTGGGAATATGTATACGCCAGACCCAGCTTACAATAACACACAACTTCCACCTCAGAGTTTTCAGAACCAACCTTCGGGCTTAAATGCATCATCGTTGCTGGATGCGAATTCATTGCCAACATGGCTTCGTGAAGGGGATCAAGCGCAAACATTTGGAACAAGCCAGCCAGGACAAGCCTCAGCAGGAAATAGTGGACTCTCTGGATCATCATTAATTGATGCAAATGCTGTGCCTGGCTGGTTACGTTCTTTTGATGATCAGCCACCACCAATGCAGTCAATGGGAAATATACGGCCTTATGGAACTGCTCCTCGCATTGAAAATATGCCAGTCCCAAGTCGTCCACGAGCCGAAAATGTTCCTCAGGAGCAGAGCGAAGTGGCGGCGAATGTTTTTTCATCCATGCTTGGTGTGGCCTCATCTGCTCCATATTTCCCCTCACCTGAGGCTGGCTCACGATGGCAAGCGCCATCGCAGGGGGCAATGCCTCCCCCGCAGGGATTTCAAAATGCACAACCTCAACCTCCTGCTGGTATGCAATGGAATGCACCGGTGCCACCTCCAGGAGCTACTGGCGTCCCGCAAGCGCAAGGATATAATCCAGCTGCATATCAAGGTGGACAACAAGTTGTAGGCCGTGTTGGAGGGAATGTAAGTTATCCGGGAATGCCACAGCAACCGCAGCAGTTACCAGGTGGGCCAGGTATGCCGATGGGAACCTCAATGGCTCAACCAGCTAACACAAATGAATCCCAAGCAAAACCTGCCAAACGTGGATTTCTTGAAACTATACGGAGCTGGTTCAAATAAGAAACTATTTCACTACGTTCGGGTACATAGAATGCTGTGCAAGCAAATCTGAATGTATGTGGATATGAGAAGTTCGGGGGCTTCTAACCGATCGGATCTCTCATGATTGCGGCAGAGAGAAAAAGGATAGAGGAGATGTACACAGAAACTTACCTGGGGGAAGGACAGAGTCCGGCTAGCAGCCAATCCCCAGCATCCACCAGTTCAATACTGGTTGCTGATTGCGGTACTGTATTCACGAAAGTTTCGCTGCTAGGTCTTGTAGAAGGACAATACCGCCTGTTGGCGTGTGGTGAAGCGCCTACAACCGCCTCAGCTCCACATAAAGACATCACGAAGGGTATTTTTCAGGCGATTCATGAAATCGAATTTATCACTGGTCGTCATTTCGTTGATGATGGACGACTGATTTCACCTGAACAACCTTCTGGAGATGGAACTGATCTGTTTATCTCGACCATCAGTGCCGGGGGGCCAATGCGCCTTCTCGTGGTAGGAGCAGTGAGTCCCGAGCTTGAAGATCTTTCAATGCAGGCGGTTTCTGGTTTGTATGCAGAGACCTTCGCTTTACCAACCCCTTCTTATCTCGCTGCTACCAACGCGGATGCACGTATGCTTGGCAAGGGCGCCCAGGGACAATGGACTCCTGAGCGTATAAACATGGAGTGGGAACGTCAACTTGTGCGTATTCGAGAATTGCATCCTCATGCTGCCTTGATT
This sequence comes from uncultured Chloroflexia bacterium, assembly GCA_963702765.1. Taxonomy (GTDB): domain Bacteria; phylum Chloroflexota; class Ktedonobacteria; order Ktedonobacterales; family Ktedonobacteraceae; genus DATMNR01. The sequence continues at coordinate 177,297 of CAVPEB010000027.1, read as the reverse complement.
GTGGGTCTTGCCGATGGTCCTGCGGGTCCTGCTCCATTACAAGAAGCGTGTCAGTTGATCATCAATGGAATACAAGAAATAAACAAATCTGGCAATGGCAGTGCTTCTGCAGCGTCTAATGCTACTTCTGCCGGCATTACTCCACTCCCCGTCCTTTATGCTGGCGCTCCTCAGTATGTTGAGGCTGTGCGACGCATGTTACAAGGTTATGCCGAGGTCACGCGCGTTGAAACGCTCACCTCTCAAGAGCAACTTGGCCCTACAAGTATGGCTGCCACAGCCCTGTATGAACGGGAGGTAATACGGCATATTCCTGGTTATGATCATATGCTGACGTGGTCGAGTTCTGTACCTGTTGCAACGGCCACATCTCTGAGCAGTCTGGTTCGTTTTCTCGCTCAGCATTATTCTATGAACGTAACTGCGGTAGATGTAGGTGGAACTACGACAACCGTTATGATGGCAGGCGAACACGGCGAGTTTCTCCCACTGGTAAGTTCTGGTATAGGAGTAGGCCCGGGACTTGGTGCTGTACTCGAAAAAGCTGGCATACAGCGTGTTACTCGCTGGTTGCCTTTTAGAATTACAGAAGATGAGCTACGGCAGTATGTTCTCAATCGCATGCTCCATCCCCAGGTCATACCCACAAGCATACGTGATCTGCAAATCGGACAGGCCTTTGCACGTGAGGCTATTATTCTTACTGTTGAAGCTACAAAACAATATCGTTTCAATCAGTTTGATGCTGATTTGATCCTGGCAACAGGTGGCGCTTTGGCTCATACGCCAAAATTTGGGCAGGTAGCGCTCATGTTACTTGATGCGCTTCAACCACGCGGTGTTACCTCAATGGTATTGGATCGCACGATGCTGATTTCACAACTCGGCGCTGTTGCTACCATAGCTCCGATTGCTGCTGTACAGGTGAATGAGAATGATGCTGTGATGCATCGTCTGGGTACCTGTGTTATCCCTTATGGTGATTTGCCTCCGGGACAGGTGGCTTTACGAGTTGGGATTGAGTATAGTAATGGGCGGCAGGTTACTGCCGAAGTGATGAGCGGGTCTATCGAGATCATTCCATTGCGTATCAATGAACAGGCCATGCTCACACTGTATCCAGCGCCGACTGTTGATGTGGGGTTGGGGCCTGGCGAACGAGCACGCGCAGCCGAAGAGATTGATGGTGGATTGGTGGGGTTGGTCATCGATGCCCGTGGAAGGCCTCTTGTGTTCCCGACTGACGAAACCGAACGCCATGCTCGTCTTGTGCAATGGATGCAAGCCTTTGGATCCTAAACAGACGACTTAAAACACCGATACATCTCGTTGACACCGATGCGCCGCTATTTCTACGCCGCTATAGTGTAGCCCTCGGATGTGAGGAAAGTAGAAAGCTTGCCACTCGGGAGATATATATATGACCTATCCACTTGGGTGGTCCATTATCCCACATATGCTTATTCGTAGAGAGCGCTGGCCTGGAGGTTATGGAATCAGGAGCAGTGCTCTTGTTTATCCAGGCCAGGAAGTGCAAGCGAATCAACCAGTTCTGCGTCTGGGAAAGCTCGATAGTCAGGTAGTGGAGTCTCGTGGCACTCAGAAAGACTTTCATGCTCATCACCCAGCAGGTTGGTGGAATTATCCTGGCGGGTATGAGCGGAAAAGTCGTAGATATTACGCGCAGGGGTGGCGTAATTATTGAAACAAGAGCAGCGATTATTCAAGGAACGATTGGTGCCGGGAATCAAGTAGCGGGGATTTTGACTTTCTGGAATTTTAACAACGGTTCACAGCATTCTGGCTCTGGGTCTGCCAGTACATCTGTAGGGGCTACAGTTCCGATACCTACTATATTTGTGGTTCCTGGTCCGCTGAACTTTGCTATGCTGATCCAGGCAATGAATATGGGCGTTGCAGGTATTGTTGCCAGTAGTATTTCAAGCCGTGACCTGGAACATTTCCTGGGTACGAATTTGGTTGCGCTGTTGAATAGCATGGATATCGAACGCGCAAATATGCCCTTGCCGCATCTAACTGTGCTACTTACCGAGGGCCTTGGCACAGTTGCCATGCCAGCTCGAACCATTCATCTGCTCAGTAAGTATCAGGGTTCAATGGCGCTGCTCTCCGGAATGACCTTTCTTCGTCAAGCGATCTATCCTGAACTTATCATTTCCCTACCGGTACAAGAAAGTCAGCAGAACTGGCGGTCAGTAGGGCCTGATCCAAGGTTACTCATTGGCTCTCAAGTACGTATCCTTAGCGGTAGTTACGAGGGAGCTACAGGTGAAATCATCTATCTTTATATCTATATGCAAACCTTTGCCTCTGGTGTTCGTGATCGCGCTGCACGCGTGCGTCTTGAAGATGGTTCAACGCTCATCATGCCTCTATTTCTTTTAGAAAGGATAGGTTAGAGAATTGCTGCTTGCTTATTCCTTTCCAACCATTGCTGAATGATCAACTCATGGCTGTCAATTATCAGCACGTTGGTATCAGTGATTTCTGGATCGTTTTCACTAGACTGTGCCTGAATTTCTGCTGCTTGCGTTCTTACCAAAATTTTTAATATACATCCTTTTGTAGTCGCTAGCTTTTAGCAACTGTCCCCTGGCCTCTTCTAAGCTCTCATTCTCTTTTTGTATCCTGATGGCAACTGGAGCATCCAGATAATGCACTTTTAGAAATCCATCCAGGCCATTGTTTCTCTCCACAACAAGTGCATTCATCGCCTCGAGTACATTCCTGGTTTTAGCATCTTGCTTGCGATATGCCTCTTTGCCTATCTCTAGTAGTCTTGAAACAGTCTTCTGAGGATTATCCAATCGTGCCTTAGCTAATTCGATGGCCTTTGGTTCAGTGTCTATACCGATCCAGTGCCGTTCCAATAACACTGCCGCGACGAGCGAAGTGCCACTTCCGCACATTGGATCGAGCACAACATCGCCCTTATCGGTTGCTATTTCGATAATCTTCTCAAGTAACAATACGGGTTTTTGGGTTGGGTATCCGGTTCGTTCATTTGCTTTGGGGTTCAGGTAGGGTATTTCCCATACATTCGATAAAGGTACTCCACACTTTTCTTTTCCTAATACTGCTTTACCCTGATCATCCTTTTTGTATGCAGATTTTCCATGCTGATCCCGTTCTCTCTGCTGCAAGATCTGATCTATATTTGTGGTGGGGGAATATTCAGTATGGATAACATTAAATTTGAATGTGTCTGATTTGCTGTAGAAATAAATGGTCTGGTGAGCGTTTAGCAAGCCGCGTTTAGCATTACTCCAGCGCTTGTAGACCCAGATAATTTCGCTTTTGAAATGTTCAGATCCAAAAATCTCATCGAGGATCAAGCGTATATGATGTGAGGCTGAACTATCGCAATGGACAAAAATGCTCCCTGAATCTCTCAATACTCTTTTACACTGTTCAATTCTCAAACTCAAAAACGTTTTGTATTCAATGATATTTGCCCAAGTATCAGGAAAACAATATTCCTGCGTATTATCGCGTGTTTTTGATTTTTGAACCTTTTGTGTGAAAAATGGCGGATCGAGATAGACAAGGTCAATTGAGCAAGGATCAATTGTCTTTAGCCAGCTTAGACAATCTCCGCTATACAATGTGTCAATCATCATAGTGGTTTGCAGTCCTTCGCATGAGCACCTATTTTAGCCTTCTTTGAAGGTTACTACTCTATCAAACGAAGGAAGTAACATGAAATTCACCCAATGTAGAATCATCGTGCTTACAATAATTCTGCATTGGGTGAATGCATGCAGGGATTTTGGTTACATGACCACTCGCCTGCGGAATGTTCTAATCCCAAAGATAAAGAACGCAACGATTGTGACGCTCAATCCCAATATAATCCACGGCATGGCAAGAGTTGAAAGTGCATGACCATAATAGCTGGGGACCATAGCGAAACGCAATCCTTCAGCTGCGTAGGTGAGTGGATTAAAGAGCGTAATGATCTGAAACCATCTAATTGAGTCAAGCGCACCCCAGGGATAATAAGTGCAGCCTGTAAAAATCAATGGCGTGAAGATCAAGGAGAACATCAAGCCAATTTGTTCTGGTTTGACCAGCGTGCCGATTGTCAGGCCCAAAGTTGCTCCGGCAAAAGCAGTCAGTACCATGATGCCAATGATCGTTCCAATCGAATCGGTGCGTACCTGGTATTGATTGCCAAGAATCCAGAAAGCCAGCGGGAAAATGATGGCTCCTGCAACCAATCCGCGCATAGCTGCGAAGATGACCTTTTCGACAGCGACCAGCGTCACCGGTAAAGGCGCAAGCAGTCGATCATCGATTTCTCGAGCATAGCCTAGATCGAGTACCAGTGGGAGGGTAACACCTTGCAGTGCAGTTAAGACTACGGTCAATGCTACGATACCTGGCAGCAAGATAGCTGCAAAGCCTGGTCCTGTGAAACCAATGCTAGGCAGCACTTTGCCGAAAATGAAGAGAAAAAACAATGGTTGTATTAACACCTGCAACAGAAAAGCGATAAATTCACGTCCTGTCACGGTGATGTCCCGGCGCATGATAGCCACAAAAGCTGTCAGTGCTATGCCAATACGACCCTTTGAACGTTTTGTTTCACTATACCCGGATGGCAGTGGGGCGCTTGTTGTTTGTGTAGTAGTGGTAGCCATTAGCGAAGATTCCTTCCAGTCAGATAGATGAACACGTCTTCTAAACTAGGGCGCGCCAGGTGCAAATCGTGTAGTTCCATTTCAGCTTCCGCAACAATCTGTGTTGCCTGTAAGACCAACGACCCTGCATTTTCCGCGTAAAGTCGAAACAGGGTTGTATCTTGCAATTCATCCTCTGCTTCTTGCCCCGGTACCTCTTCCACTTTGACGACTCCTGGAAGTGCTCGAAGGGCATCGAGCAGTTGTGTTTTGGCATGTGTATCCTGATGCGCGTTGCCAATTGTTGCAAGTTCGGGTATGCGCACGCGTAATGCAAGGCTAGTACCGCCGGGTATCAATTTCTTGAGTTCAGAGGGCGTGTCAAGGACTAGAATTTTACCGTGATCCATAATAGCGATACGCTGGCATAGCTGGTCTGCCTCTTCCATGTCATGAGTTGTGAGCAAGATGGTAGCTCCTTGCTCATTTAGCGAGCGAATACGATCCCAGAGGAAGAGGCGCGATTGAGGATCAAGGCTATTGGTTGGTTCATCAAGAAAAAGCACATTTGGGAAGTGCATTAGCGCGCGTGCGAGCATAAGGCGTTGAGCCATACCACCGGAGTAACGCATTACCTTGTCTTTGCCACGATCACCAAGACCGAATTCCTCGAGCAACCTATCTGCGCGTGCATTGCGTTCTGCGCGGGGTACGCCATGGTAACTTGCATGAAACGTCAGTATTTCACGCGCTCGCAAACTTCGGTCAAGATTGCTCTGCTGGGGAACGACTGCGATACGCTGCTTGACAGTCATTGGGTCCGCTACGACGTCGATGCCCATAATATGGGCTGAACCATTGGTTGGTACAATATTTGTGGTCAACACACCAATAGTCGTCGTCTTACCTGCTCCGTTTGGTCCGAGCAGGCCGAATATCTCGCCTTTGCGCACGGAAAACGAGATGTCATCAACGGCGTTGAAGGTTGCCTTGGGATAACGCTTCACCAGGTTTTGAACATCAATTGAAATCTCTGCTACCGGTTCTTCTGCCATGAAAATCCTCTTTTTTCAGATTTGATTATAGGCTTAGCCGGGCACCCGCTGGCACCTATCCGTCTCACCAACGCTGCTACGCAGCTACCCTGCGGGTCAGGTGAGACGCGAGGAGAAGCGGTGCCCCTACATTTCGCACGATCAAATCAAACTTCACTGTTACTACTATTTATATGTCTAATATTTCCACGTCTTCTCCACTCATAGTATTTCACTATACTTTCGTAGAGTTCTTCTGGGATGTTATCTTTGAGCTCATCCAGGGTCTCATACACATCCAGACGGTGCACGTCGTCTTCGAAATACGAAGACCAATCATAATTTGACGAGTCATAATCCCAGTCCCAATTCCAATCGCCAGTTGGTTTCCGTGACCATTTAGATGACTGTGACCAATCTGACCAGCTAGCTGTATTTTTGGTGTATATTGCAAGCCTGCTCTTTGCAGTCTGATATACAACGAGAGTCAAGAGTCTAGTTCCATTTTGAACGCGAATACGCCTCTTTGCAAGTAAACGACCGCGAAATTGTTTGGTCAAGTAAGGGCGTCCTTTGCCAACCCTCACCGTGATTTCCTCAAATCCGCTCCTTTTCGCTTCTTCTTTCTCGACAAAATAGTGAAGCGCTTGAGCAATAGCGGCGGAGAGGTTATCGCCAGCCAATTTTTGTGCCTTCTCAAAAATCGGTAGATCGGCGTCTGCTACATAGATGGTTCTATTGGGCATAGTAGGTATTGCCTTTCAAAGAAGGAAAACGAGCATTCAATTGTGCGTACTAGAACTATTTGTTCGATTTCTTTTCATTGTCGAATATACCGCTCAAATACCGCGCAAAATGCGCGATAATTTTGAGCGAAAACATTACTTGTTTATCAGCACCTTTTGAAGTGAGGATGAAACGATAGTTAGTAATGTGCATCAATCTAAATTCCAATCGAGGATTCCGTAGCTGTTGGCTGCCGGAAGACATCAGTTCATCAATGAATGGGCCACACACGGCCCTCGGGCGACCATAAAGGCCCACCCAACCCCACATCATCCACCCTCGCCCCTACGGATATCGATGGGCTTTTGTTAGGTTGATGCCTATTTGGGCCGATGAATCGGCGGTGTGCGCGATAAATCGTCACCTACGAATGTTCGGGTTCATGAGTTAATCATCGCAATAGGCACTTCAAGAGATTCCGGGGCAGCCCATATTTAGGATCATCGACGAAATCTCTTTGTTTAAAATATAATATACGTATACGTATATGTCAAGGGGTAAAATCCTCTATGATCCATTTAGCGTTTCTCGAAGGTGTGTGAGGTTTTGGAACGATATTGCATAAATGCACCGAAGTTGAGGGTAAAACAGAGCAGATTTTGGTGGTGTGCGGTGTGGATGGGGATTCGAGGCACATCAGGAAATATTGGATGGTGTATCCTCAAGCTGTTACTTGCTTTTCTAATGGAAGTGAGACGATAAATGTGGAACCCTTGCCCTCTTCGCTTTCGACAGTGAGGTCACCTCCGTGCCGCTTCACGATGTCATGGGCAATATACAAGCCCATTCCTAAGCCTTTGAAAGTTTTATTGCTTGAGTCGTGCACTCGGTAGAAGCGGTCAAAGATGTGCTTCTGGTGGGTTGTGGCAATGCCAACGCCATAATCACGGACGCTAATCAGAGCAGCCTTTTCCGATGTGGACAGGATAGTATCCACGCGGTTTGCTTGAGGAGAATACTTGAAGGCATTGGTGATGAGGTTGGTGAGGACCTGGCCTAAGCGATCTTTGTCGCCAAGGATGACCGTGTGAGTTGCTCCACTAGCACGAAGGATGTGTTTTGGACTGCTCGCTTGCAGCATTTCAACCGTTTCATGCACAAGTGTATCCAGGTCCACCGGCTCTTCTTCGTAGTCTAAGCGGCCCGCCTGGATTTTTGAAGCATCCAATAATTCGTCAACCAGCCTCACCAATCTACTGATCTGTGCATCCATTGTCTTGAGCATCGAAACTGGCTCCTGTATTCCCTGCTGATCAAGCTGTCTGGCAAGGAGTTGTGCGAAGCCCCTGAGAACAGTAATGGGCGTTCTTAGTTCATGGCTCGCGATGCTGATAAAGTCGTCTTTGCGCTTTTCCAATTCCACCTGTTCGGTCACATCTCTGGATGTGCCGGTTACTCCGATAATCTCACCATTTCCATTATGCAGCGGTTCAACAGAGAGGTCAAAATAGCGCGGTCCTCCAATTCCTGTGGCTTTGACGACCTCTTGATAGCTCTGCCCTGTTTCGAGAACGCGCCTTTTGATGGCAGTTATATATACTGATTCCTCAGCTTCGATCAAATCTGCGTCAGTTTTTCCAATAATGTCTTCAACCGTATGGGCCTGCATATTGTATATCCATGTATAGCGCAAATCTCTATCTTGCTGGTAGACGGTAATAGCTGCGCCTTTGAGGGCTATACGCATGCGTTCTTCGCTCTCGCGTAACGCTTGTTCCAGTTTCTTCTGTTCGCTAATATCCAGAATAAAACACACCCATTGCAATGGATCTTTCTCAAGCACCGCCCCACCGATGAGGATAGGGACGAGCCTACCGTCTTTACGGTAATATGCTTTTTCAAACGGGGTAAAGGTGCCATGCTCCTTCAATTCTTGTATTGCGTTCATGTCAAGGGGTAAAAGCTCAGGCGGGGTCATTGCTATCCAATTGATACGCCTGGCTGCCAGATCCTCTCTCTTGTAGCCTACTATCTCAAGAAACGCATCGTTGGCCTCAAATATATGATCCATATCCGAGATGACGACCCCAATAATGTTGGCATCAATCAGGCGCCTTGCGCGCGCCTGGCTTTGTTGCAAAGCCTCCTCCTGGAGCTTGCGCATATTAATATCTTGCAATAGTATGATGAGGCCTTCAGTGCTGGGATACAAACGACATTCAAACCACGTTTCCAGGTATGGAAAGTAGACTTCATAGTGGACGGGAGTATTTTCCTCAACAGCACGATGCGCTTGAGAATAGGAGACGGTCTCGATGGCCTCGGGATAGAGTTCCCAAATATTCTTTCCGAGCAGCTCGTCACGTGGTTTGCCCATGATTTCCGCTGCTTTGTTGTTGACATAGATGAAGCGCCATTCCCTATCAACTATGTATGCTCCTTCAGTGAGGGAGTCAAAAAGCATCAAAGGGTAGGGTATCGAATTCTGCTCTGAGTGAAGCATCCGTCTTCCTTTCGAGGGAGTGGTACATGGCGAAGATGATATCCCTCACTCCCGATTCATGAGCGTAAAAAGCTATTCCCCTTGCGTAGTATACCACAGCAATAAAGTCTATGAAGATATTCCTCTGTGCCTATTTCTAAGCTTCTCAAAAGTCGCTTTGTGACTGTTTTTTGCGCGCGTACGGCGCGATTATATGAGGGTGTGAAGGGGTTTTGTGTGTCCGTGGACACACAAAACCCCTTCACACCCTCACGAAAATGGCTCGCTTGCGAGCCAGGTCTGGTTAAAAGCGACTTTTGAGAAGCCTTGTTTTTCCCTTAAGTGCTGATTGACCTCGGTTCGTGTATCCCCTACAATAGCTACGAGAGTGTAAACCTGTAGAAGGAAGGTTTAGGAGGATATATGAGTATACGTAAAGCTGTTTTACCTGTTGCTGGTCTAGGAACGCGCGTGCTGCCAGCGAGCAAAGTAATACCAAAAGAGATGTTGCCACTTGTCGATAAACCGACGTTGCAATATATCGTAGAAGAAGCGGTGGCAGCAGGCATTGAAGAGATAATCTTCGTGACGAGTCGGAGTAAACGTAGCATCGAGGATCATTTTGATGCGTTTCCTGAATTGGAAGCAGTGCTGGAACGTAAGGGCAAGCGCAAAGAATTGGAAGAATTGCGCCAATTACAGACGATGGCTATGTATACTTCGGTGCGCCAGGCAGAGCCGCTCGGGCTTGGTCATGCAGTCCTGTGCGCAAAAGAGCTGGTAGGCGATGAACCATTCGTTGTCATGCTTGGTGATATCTTGATTCCTCCAGAGACGCCATGTTTGACTGAATTGATCGAAGTATATGAACGGTACCAGGGTTCTGTGCTTTCGCTCGTGCCATTGCCCCCCGATGTTATTCCTACTTATGGTATTGCCACAGTGGAAGAACTTGGATCGAATGTGGTTAAGATTCCTCATGTCGTAGAGAAACCGACTCTTGAAGAGGCTCCCTCCGACCTGGGAGTGTACGGGCGTTATGTTTTGACTCCTGATATCTTCGAGCTTCTGGAGCAAACGCCGCCTGGCAGAGGCGGCGAAATTCAGGTCACTGATGCTATTGAAATGCAGGCTCAGGCTGGCCGTTGTTACGGTGCCATCTATACTGGCACGCGCTACGATACAGGCACTCCACTTGGTTTATTGACGACCTCGATCGCCTTTGCTTTGAAGCGTCCAGAAATGGCAGCCGACTTGCGCGAATATATGCGGAAGGCCTTGAGCGAATAGTAATCTATGCCGATTTTTCTATCCGATGACCAACTTCGCTTTTTGCGCCTGCGTGCTCAACGGCTAACTCCTCAGCATCCTGGTGAGACGATAGGTGTTGTTCAGGTTGTGAAAGAGGTATGTGGAATCCAGGCGCAAGATGCATCCGCTGCGACACTTGCAGTGCGTTCTCGCAGTGTTGGACTTGTTGTGACCGATGTCGAGCAAGCGCGCGAGCATGATCATACTATCATTCGCACATGGGGCCCTCGTGGAACATTACACCTGCTGGCATCAGATGACATAGGCTGGCTTCTACCGCTTCTAGGTCCTGTGTTTGTGGCAGGTGATCGAAGGCGTCGCGAGGAACTTGGTTTGAGTGAGGAGATATGTGTGCGATGCATGCATATCATTCGCAATGTCCTCGCCGACCAGGGTCCATTGACGCGAGCAGAACTCGTTGAGCGCCTATCGACGAATGGCATACACCTGGAGGGACAGGCGAGGCCTCATCTGCTAGCTCGAGCCGCACTCGAAGGCCTCATCTGCTTTGGGCCTGATCGGGGCAATGAACCGACATACGTCCTCTTGAACGATTGGGTTGAACAGAAGCAGACAGGACACTCTTTATCCGAGGATGAAGCCTATGCTGAACTCACACGCCGCTATTTGAGTGCCTATGGCCCTGCTACACCAGGAGACCAGGCCGCGTGGTCAGGACTGTCTCTAAGCAAGACACGCGCTGCATGGAAACGTATCGAGGGCGAACTCCTGGAGGTAGAAACTACCGGTTCCCCTGTTTGGATGCTCAAAACACAGGCAAGTCGGCTTGATGAGCTACCCCCATTAACCCCAATCGTTCGCTTATTGCCACGCTTCGATATCTATTTGCTGGGCTATCAAAAGCGAGACCTGGCTGTACCATCTCAATACGCAAAGCGTATCAATGCCGGTGGTGGGATTGTACATCCTACGATGCTGGTGAACGGTCGCATTGTTGGAACGTGGAAAAGCAAGCGTGAGAAAAATCATTTTGTGGTGATGGTGGAGCCTTTTGAGCGGCTTGCGCTGGAAATAGATGTGGGACTTCAGGCGGAGGTTGAAGACATGGCTCGCTTTTTGGGTGTGGAGGTGAGGATGGAAGTGATCATTTCATGAATCATTAAAATCAGGCGCAGAAAGCACTCTTCACAGAAAAAAGAGAAACCAGTAAGGAGAAACGTATATGCCCAACGACAGGTACAGTGCACACTGAAGGCGCGAATATCGTTTATGATTATGAAGGTGATGGTCCACTGCTGCTGACCATCGCTGGTGGAGGTGGTGATGCCATGCGCTATGCACCAATCTCAAGTATTCTTTCCAATGAGTATACAGTTGTCAACTATGACAGAAGGTGCAACTCGCGGAGCACAGGTGATGTTTCAGTCGACCTGGATATGGCGCAGTCGGCACGCGACGCGGCTGCTGTGATCCGAGCAATGGGTGTCGAAAAGGCATATGTCTTCGGCAATAGCGGTGGCGCGAACATTGGACTCAAGCTCGCTGAAGACCTTCCTGAAGTAATCTCTGGATTGGTCGTGCATGAGCCGCCAGTCATGTCGATCCTCCCCGACGCAGAAACGTGGCAAGGCTTTGTGCAGAAAGTGCATGAAACCTATACGACTCAGGGGACCCGCGCTGCCATGGCACTGTTTTTTAGCTCGCTCGTCGGCTTTGACGCTCCTTCACAAGTGCCAGGGGGTGGAATTGGTGGTGGACCGAATATGGACTTCTTCATGGCCAGGGAGTATATGCCGATCAGCACCTATGTGCCCGATCTCGACATCATCTCTCGAAACCACGTAGCCATCATAACGGCTGCTGGCCGCCGCAGTGCGGACGCCTACTATGCACGCACAGCGCGTATTCTCGCGGAACGCCTCGGCTGCCAGTATGTCGATTTTCCTGGTAACCATATGGCGTTCATGAACGACACTGAAGCCTTCGCAGCAGCACTCCGCGAGGCTTTGCACGATTTCGCCAACTAAACTACTACTAGCGGATGTGGCATCTTGCAGGAAAGCGAATGACGAAGAATGTGAAATTTCTCCGTAAGGTGAAAGTAGGCTCTCTGCTCTCTCCGCAATTGACGTCAGCCATCTTTACTCCTCAGGTATTCCTCCATGTACAGGATGTTAGTAATACTGTTACATTCCTTGCGAAAGATATCGATTTCAGGTAATATAGCATTGTAGAAGGTGATGAGACAATTGTTAGGACTTAGTCCTGCTACGCTTCCTGATATCCCACGTAGTACGTTCCTGCTCAATCAGTTGCTTCGGTAAGCAGCAAGCGGTTGAAACCATTACCTGGACATGAAGAGAGACCTTATATGCAGGACAACATCATCGACTTTCCGGAGCCTCTTCCAGATGACAAAGCCCAGTTCGTCTCCTCTGGCCTACCTGTCTCACTCACTTCGCTGATTGGTCGTGAGCACGAGGAGAAGGAGATCCAGGCACTGCTCTTGCGCCCAGATGTCCGCCTGCTTACCCTCACCGGCACGGCTGGCGTAGGCAAAACACGTCTCGCGCTCGAAGTCGCTCGAGACCTGGTGCCCGACTTCGCGGATGGCGTTTACCTGGTCTCCCTCGCTCCCATCAGCGATCCCGCCTTCGTCATCCCGACCATCGCTCGCCGCCTTGGACTCACCGAGAGCGGACCGCGAGCCAGTGATGGAACGGCTCAAGACCTCGCAGCGCGACAAGCACCGGCTCCTTCTCCTGGACAACTTTGAACACGTCATCACAGCGGCAACACTGCTTGTAGAGCTATTGGAAGCCTGCCCGACCCTCAAGCTCCTGGTCACGAGCCGCGAGGTGTTGCGCCTGCGGAGTGAACACCAATTCGCTGTCCTCCCCCTGGCGCTTCCAGATCCCAAGCGTCTCCCAGATGATAAAACACTCGCACTCGTTCCATCTGTACATCTGTTCATTCAACGGGCACAGGCCATCAAATCTGATTTCCAAGTAACGACAGCCAATGCTGCGACCATCGCCGAGATCTGTTTCCGGCTCGATGGGTTGCCGTTGGCCATTGAACTGGCAGCAGCCCGCGTCAAGCTGCTTGCGCCACAGGCACTGCTCGCCAGGTTGGATCGTCGACTGCACGTCCTGACAGGAGGCGCACGCGATCTTCCTGAGCGACAGCAGTCTCTGCGCAACACGCTTGCCTGGAGCTATGAGCTGCTCACTGCCCAGGAGCAGCGCCTCTTCCGGCGGCTCTCCGTCTTTGTCGGTGGTTGCACTCTGGAAGCAATAGAGGCGGTCAGCGCGTCTTTTCGAGACGAAGTGGGATCGGTGTTGGGTGCAGTCGCTTCGCTCGTCGACAAGAGCTTGCTCCAACAAGCCAGTCAGAAAGGCGAGGAGCCGCGCTTCTTGATACTGGAGACGATCCGTGAGTATGGGCTGGAGGCTCTCACCGCACACAGGGAAATGGAAGACACCCGTCAGGCCCATACTGTGTATTATCTGGCGTTGGCAGAAGCAGCGGAACCGGCGTGGGAAGGTTCAGCAGGAATCTGTATGGTTAGCCCGACAGGAGCAAGAGTATGACAACCTGCGGGCGGCTATGAGCTGGCTGCTCGAGCGTGGAGAAGCCGAAATGGCCTTACGCCTGGGTGCTGCGCTGTTCTGGTTCTGGCAAGAAAGTGGTTATTATCATGAGGGGTGGAACTTTCTTGTGTCAGCACTGGAGGGAAGCGAGAAGGTTGCCATGTCAGTACGGGCAAAAGCTCTCAAAGCCGCAGTATGGTTGGCTCTCAATGTTGGCGACATTGACTTAGTGGAGATGCTCTGCAAGGAGAGCTTGGCGCTGAGCCGGGAGCTCGGCGATACGGCTGGCATCGCAGATACCCTTTTTGGACTGGGACACGTTGCCATGGATAGAAGTGACTATGAAACGGCTTACTCATTGATGGAGGAGGCTGTGTCACTCGCCAGAGAGATGGGCGACAAGTGGAGGATTGCCAGCGGGATTCATGACCTGGCTTGGGTGTGCCTCGAGCGAGGCGAGTATGCCAGAACACGAGCCATGTATAAGGAATGCCTGGTGGCTTTCAGGGAATTGGGGAACAAGGTCGGCATCGCAGCCTCGCTCCACCAATTAGCACTGGTGCTCTTTTTAACTTTGGATGATCAGGAGCGGATAGCATCGCTGCTTAAAGAGAGTCTCGCGCTCTGGAATGAGATAGGCTCTCAGGGGGGAATTGCTCTCTGGTTCTTCCTCGCGGGACAGGTAGCTCTCCGTCAGGGGGATGCTACTCAAGCACGTACGCTCCTCGAAGAGAGTGTAGTGTTTTTCAAGGAGGTAGGAGATCGACGGCATGCTACCCGATCACTCTCGGGGTTAGCGAAGGTGGAGGCTTTCCAGAGCAACTATGCAGCTGCCCGTACCCTCTATGAGGAGAGCTTGGCGCTTTGTAGGGAACTGGGCGACAAGAACATCGCCTCTGCTCTCGAAGGATTGGCAGGTGTAGTGGCGGCACAGGGAGACCCAACGTGGGCAGCACTGCTCTGGGGTGCGGTGGAATCCCTACGTGTAGCTGTGGGAACACCTCTCCCGCCCGTCTATCAGGCTGACTATGAGCTCTCAGTCACTACCGCTCGTGCCCAACTTGGGAAAGAGACCTTTACCACCGCCTGGGCAGAAGGGCGCAGTATGGCACCGGAGCAAGCCCTGGCCGACTGGAAACCGATGCCAGAGCCAATCCCTGCTCTTAGTGCCCCATCCTCAGCTGCAGCCGTGTCTTCGTATCATGCTGGACTCACCCTGCGCGAGATGGACGTGCTGCGACTGCTTGCACAGGGCTTGA
This sequence comes from uncultured Chloroflexia bacterium, assembly GCA_963702765.1. Taxonomy (GTDB): domain Bacteria; phylum Chloroflexota; class Ktedonobacteria; order Ktedonobacterales; family Ktedonobacteraceae; genus DATMNR01. The sequence goes on along the minus strand of CAVPEB010000027.1, from coordinate 162,288 downwards.
CCAGCGCGCAGATTGCCGAGCGTCTCGTGATCGGTGTGGTCACCGTCAATTTCCATGTGCGCTCGATCTACAGCAAGCTAGGGATCACCTCTCAGAAGCGCCGCGACCCGGTATGCGCTGGAACACCACCTCGTGTGAGCCTTCTCACTCCTTTCCAGGTGCGTTCTCTGGCTCAGTTCAGTTCATCGCAAACTTCCATGCATCTGCGCGCCCTTTGCCCGTCAGAGACTCCCTCAATTCTAACGGGCATCCTTCGTACCTCTTGCTTCCTCCTCCTTGTGAGAAACCCTCAGTTCTGACGGCGTATTTTCAGCTTCCATACGCTAGACTTGTGAGTAGAAAGGCTGAAGGTGAGACAGAGGAAACGGGGGAGCAAGCCATCATGGAAGAACGCATGGGCGAGGCATTCGCTAGCAATGCGCAACTTACAGTCATCGGCAGACGCCTGCACCCAGGAGGAACTGCTCCCGACTTCTGCCTGAACTACCTGGACCTGGTGGATATGGCCGTCCATACGGTTCGTCTGTCCGATTCAGCAGGCATGGTGCGCCTGCTCAGCGTGGTAAACAGTTTGGAACGACCTGTCTGCCAGGTGGTGACGCGACGTATGGAAGCGCTTTGTGCAGTCTTGCCATCGGTTGCGTGCATCTACACCGTCAGTATCGGACCTGCCCCAGATGCAAGCACGCTGGCAGGATCGTACTGGTGTGCTGCATCAGGCACTATCGGCTCATCACAGCGTGCAGTTTGGTCAGGACTTTGGCGTGTGGATTAAGGAGTGGCAGCTCCTCCAGCGAGCGGTCTTTGTGATTGATCGTGTCGACCGCATCGTCTATGTCGAGTATGTCGCTGATCAGATGAGCGAGCCAGACTACGGAGCGGCCATGCAAGGGGTTCGGCAGGCAGTAGTGGAATGATCAGCACAAATCCCGGCCATACCTCCAGTATGGAAGCATGTAGCGCTGAAAAGTCATCCACTATAAAAGATGAGTTACTGCGTCTAAGCTATGGTAACCAAAAACAATTCGTATTAGTAGCACATAACAGGAGGTCTGACGAAGTGAGTGAGATAACGATCGCTCGGTCTACGCACCTGCCCACACGCAGTGGGCGTGCTCCCGCTAAGGAGAGTCAATTTCGTGGTATTCCGCTCGGCACACCGAGCGTGCCACTATAGTACTAGGGGGATTTGATCCAGACCCGTGGATTATCGTGGGGTCTAATGGAGCTAATCTCTCTGCTTTCTCAAGTATGGCAGTGACCCTCGGGCTGTACCAGGAACCTTCCGGTAATACCATTACGACATGTTTGTTTAGCGCGGTTGAGACAGGTTTCAATTATCAAAGTCTGGATGCGGTTCTCGAAATCACATTGTACGCAGGCGATACGGTATACTATGAGCCAATTCAAGTGCCTATAAATTCGGGCCCGCTGCTAAATCCGGGCCCGCAGCCTGCGTTTGATGGAGAGACTCTTCCCTCTGTCCTCTGCAATAGTATCGCGCCATACTTTTTTGGATCTCTTTCCCTGGTAGTGGTTCCGACGTTGGGCCAGTCGTGTTCAACAGTGACGCTTACAGCTCAATTAATGGTTGTTCTCTAAACATTTCAGGCACATGGTACCCATGCTGACCATCTAGGTCTTCCTGTTGCAGATAGACAATTAGAAATTGTCCTGCTGCTACGGGAACCCCGAATACTCAAGGGCCAAGTTATGCCTGTAAATTTTGGAACACCCTGTGGGCGAAATCTTTCCAATTCCATGAGTGGCAAAACGTGCAATAGTGTGTAGGGAAAATTTTGAGCGTTGCCGTGAGTTCTCTCTTTCGGCTCTGCTGGTTACTTCGCATTGACTGCTTGCTCGCCCATTTAATTGTCAAGACTTTTAACAATCCGCCCATTCAATGATCAAATTTATACACAGTACTACAGTCTCACAGAAAGGAAATTTTAATGGCCAATCTGACCGTCGATTCCAAACTAAGTAAGTCCCTCCCGACGCCCAGAAAGACGCTCCCACCCGACGCGGCGGGGGAGTTTGCCCTCTTCGGATGGTTTGCCTTCCTCACTCCCCAGGCGGCGCCGTTGCCTGAAGTAAACTTTGCTACCATCCCCCTCGTCCCCAACGCCTGGATAGTATCGGCTTTTCCAGTAGAGGTCGGTGAGCCGAACTACCTCGCACCGGTACCGTTCATTGGTGCCGCACGATTCGAGATCGAGAGCGTTGAGGTCGATGTGTTGACGCAAACCTGCCAAGTCATCTTCAACCAGAGCTGGGTTACATCCTTACCCTGTGGTCTCAATATGATCATCGGCTATATCCCAGAAGATACCCTGTCAGAGCGATGAGAATAGCACTGTTCGCCTGTAAGTAAGCTTTGAGAGACACACTGTGTGTCTCTCGCGATTGCTGCCGTTGACGTAAAGGACATTTACTTTCTCGTCCTGGTCGAGGTTGCGTAAGAGCAGATTATGTGTCGTGGATTTGCTGATTCTAAATGCATCTCATGAAAATCGTTGGGTAAGATTTTCGTCAAAAGGCTAATTATGTGATCAGTATCAATGTCCAGTTACAGGAACCCAAATAACTCGTAAAGCGTTTGGTAGAAGATAGTAAATAGAGCTGAAAGGCTTTTTTCCAGTTGCCGACGACTGACGCTGGCAAATCTCATTTCGCTCAAGCCAATTATTGCAGATGGCTTGTCGTCTCAGAAAGGAAACCTAACATGACTGATCCTGTAGGTACTTGGCACATGGTTGCAAACGGATACAAAGCACTATTAAACATCACCTCAAATGGCGTGGGGCAATTAGGTGGAACCATCGACTTCGGCTTCGAGAAATACGCGCTCCAAGGCGTGTGGAACGAGGCTGCACAGGAGATCGTCTTCGATTTAATCGACAACCCGGGCACACCCGCGCAAAACTATACTGGCTACCTGTGCACGGCAAAGCAGCCTATCTTCGCGGGCCAGGGTCGCCCAGAACCAAATCCTGACATCCAATTGCTCACTGGCTCTTACGTGGCTATAGGCTCTGGTGCAATCCCTGGGCGAGCACGCTTCGCATGGGTCGCAAGTCAAGACTTTTGATATTGGCTGGTGGCCCTGATGTTTCCACTCAGTGGGGATTGGCTTGCTGTAAATTTAGGAAATAAGCTGGTGAAAACTTGCCAAGTATGCTGGTGACTCTCTCTTCCATCTGCCTATAGAATGGCTCTCCAGGCTAAAAAGAAGAGATGCTTTCAACAGAGTAATTGCAAAGAAATCGCCAGCCTATTACCCAAATTTACATCTTTGAGTGTTACATTTTTATCAGTATCTTTTGAGAGTAGTTGGTGCAGCTTGAGTCCGATCTCGTTCATAGAACTGGAACTCTACGAAGGCACCGCACGATCGCTACGACGGCTAGTTTCAACAAGAAGACGAACGGAGAATCTAACTATGAGTATCATCGACAGCTTCGGCAACCCAGTCAATATCACGGGAACACCTCTGGGCGTGCAATTGCTCTTCGCGGATAAAGGGTCGCAGACTCAGGCAGTCCACTCCCTCGTGCCGTACGAAGCGGTTCTCAACCTGCCCTCACACTTGCTAACGTTGCTCCAAACCCCACTAAGTCAGTTTTGCGATCGGGTTTGGTCACAGAATAAAGACACGCATGGTCAGACCATGCGCGATCGGGTCTCTGCCCTGGTCTCCAACGGGATCGTCACTCAGATCAAGCAATTGGGGCACACAGCGTATAACATCTCTGTCAATCTCCCCACGACCGGCATCCTCCGTGCGCTCGGAGGGACGACGGCCTATCTGAGTTACGAGATCAACGGCAACTCAGCCGCCTGGGACGTAAACGTGACAATCTGGCCTTTTTCGGATGCCAGTTACAGCCTTACCTTCGACCTCGAGATCCTCATTCAGATCGTCATCCCTGCCTCATACGGCCCTCAGCTGACCACGACAGCGTTGGCCAATGTCGAGAACGCCACTGTTAGCGGGACAGACGTCTCGGCGGATCTTTTGGACTTTGCTCGGGAAGTGGCCAACTTTCTCACGGATCAACCGACGAACATCTTCCAGGTTGCAGAGGGGGCGATCGACTCGGCAGGCTCAGGGGGCACGGTGGACTTGGGTGATCTCTCGACGCTGCTAGCTGCTGTTCCGACCGCCTGGAGCCAGGCGCTACCGTACGGCTTCACACAACTCACTGCACTGATCCAGCAGCAGGAGCTTTTCCTGCAATTCGAGCACCCCCAGCCCAGCACCAGTCGTCGTCAACGCAGCAGTTCCGACCTTCCCCAACTTGCTCCCGGTGCAGATCAACACTGACAGCGAGGTCAACGCAGGCAGTTCGCTCATTGTCACCGGGGCAAACTTCCCGCTCGCCCAGGCGAGTGCGATTTATGTCGGCTGGCAAGACAGCACCTCTGGGACTGTGACTGAGTCGGACGTCAACTGGGGACAAGCTGGCGATCCAACGCAATCGGTCATCATTCCACGCAATGGGAACGACGGCAAGAACTTGTACATCGCCTCGAGCCTGACCCCGAACTCGATGTACGTCTCCTCGGTTCCACAATCAGGACTTTTTCACTGAGACGCCCTTCAGTCCGCCCTTCTCGGTCTCGACGACAACGAACGACCTGATCGAGTTCAATCTTGTCGCCGTGCCCGAGGGGCAACAAACGAACGTGGGCAGCACAACCCTAACGACCACCAGTAGCTTCTCCGCGCCAATCACCATCCCGCCGGGTCAGGCACCAGGGATGTACAACCTTGTCGCCGTGCTGGGGGGCACTCAGCTCTCAACCACGCCGCTTCAAGTGGTGGGGGCAGGCCAACCGCTAATACCCATTATTCAGATAGAGGATGCGCCGCCCATTATCCAACCCGACCCTGCCCCTCTCATCGAGGGATCCCCATTCTTCATGACTTGAAGGTTTTCATCCGGGAATGGTGAATGTGTTCGTCGATTCACCAGCTGGACAGTTGATCGGGACGACAACGAGCACTAGCACGAGTACGTTCACGGCACCTTTCGTCTGGCCTGCCGTCGAGGGAGCGCACAACGTGTATGCACAAGACTCCGACGCTACTCAGCCGCCAGCAACCTTCCCCGTTTCCGGGGGTCCCGCTGCGACATAAAAACGGTTCCTGCACGGTCGCCTTACCGGACAGAACCAGAGGGGGCAAGATCGACCGGGGGAAACGGTCACTTGCCCCTATTAGGGCAGCAGCTAGCTGGACAATCTCTAGCGCCCCAACTTTATGGAAGGCCGCATATTAAAATTGAAAGAGAGGTTTCATTATGGAGCATCGAAGCGAACACAACCTGGCGCACCTCGAAACACGAATCAAGGAGCTCAGGATACAATTGGCTACAATGGCCGACACTCAGGACCTCGAGGAAATGATCAGCATCATCCATAAACCAGGGTGGACAACTCCAGCAGAATACGTGCTTGTGAGCGGCACGGTTGATACGATGCATGAGCAGGCGAAGGCTTTAGCCAGTCTGAGGCAAACACTTCTCAATGGAGGCCGTGCAGTCGAGCTCAATCCACAGCCACTTCCTCCCGGATAAGGCGAGTAAGAAGACCACTCAACATCAGGTGGTGATCTTCACTCTCATCTCTCCGGCAAGCATACCACCGTGATATCCTCACACAGCCTGCTTCTGAAAGGTAGAGAGCAATCTGTCCGCATCCGGTTTTGAATGGCTTCGTGGCTAAGCCACCAATCTGTGGTATGAACCGGATCGGAACCAGAATTTGACCCATTTTTATTTGTCAAACGACACTAACCCGCCAGTTTCGGTCAGGTCTTGTTGACTTCGTGGAGATAAAAAAGACCTCCAAACTTTCGGCAAGTCGTTCATACGGCTCTGGAACCGCCGCTCGTCATAATCACACGAGCCGATGATTTTTTTAGCAAGTGATAGTGTACATCATTGATTACTACAAGTATTTGGGACTTTAGCGGTCCAAATGGCTGTCTCAGGAGGCAATCCTTGCCATTTCCCAGTTTTGACTATTTCAGCGTAGCGAACCAATGGAGCAACGGTATCCGTTCATACTCGCCCCCTATTTGAGCCTCTTTCCATAGATGTGATATGTACCATGACTTGGACTGGACCAAAAAGAAGCCTTATCGGCGCAGATTCCTCTTCCAGGTGGTATATTATCGGCAGAGTTACAGACATTATCTTACCAAAAACTGTGCCGATAATAGAACTGTGCCGATAACAAGGAGCCGTCATGTGGAATGAGATTGCTGCCTCGCAGGAGAAGCTTGCCCATCGTCCAGACCTGTCTGCCAAATCGATTGCACTCTACACGCAGGATGCTCGTCGCTTTGCCACCTGGCTCCAGAACGAACATCCTGGTCTCAAAGCAACCGAGATCGCCCCCATTGATGCCAAAACGTATCGTGACCACCTGCTCGCCAAACGCTATGCCCGACGACCATCAATCGGGCACTCATTAGCCTCATGCTCTTCTTCGATACCATCGCGGGAACCAACCCTTTTCACAACCTGACCATGATCGATATCGTTGAGTTCGCTCCTGTCGCCTTATCAAAGACCGAATGGAATGCAGTTCGGCGCTGTGCTGAAATGGCCGCTCGGCAAGATCATGGGCTGGCATTGGCACTGGCAACCCTCTTCCGCTATGCAGGCTCACGGGTCTCGGAAGTCGCAGCTCTCCAAATTCCCGATGTTCAGGTCTCCGCTCGGCGCGGATTGCTCATCATTCGACGTGGCAAAGGACTCAAACATCGCGATATCCCACTTGTCCAGGAAGCCCGTGAAACGCTCGATGCGTATTTCAAACACCGCGAACATCTGGCTGAACACTGGCAGCGATCCGGGGAGAAGCTGTTGCCGCCTGGAGCGGCTGGTCAGATGGGCATCTCTTACTCGGTCAGCGCGGACCTCTGACGGAACGCGGCATTCGGGAGATCATTGCCAAGCTTGGTCAGGCGGCACAACTCTCTTCACCTCTCGGCCCTCACGATCTTCGCCATCCATTTGCCAAATCACTCCTTGATCCTGCTGCCTATGGGCTGGAGCACCCTCCGATGCTGCTGCCAGCCATTCAGCAATTGCTTGGTCATGCCGATATTGCAACTACCACGATCTACACGCGGGTGTCGGCTGATGATCTGGCATGTATGATGGGTACATCTGAAGCACTCTAAACAAAACTGTGCCGCACTTATCTACTTTGCGGCTACGAAGCTCCTTCCTTAACGCAGGGCCGACCAGCACCGAGTGTCTCGCCTTGCAACGAGTCGCCGACCGCGTCGTTGGAGTGCAGACCGGGCAGGGACTGATACAAGCGAAGCAGATTGTTCTCGCGGCTGGCGCCTGGAGCCGGGAACTGGCCAGTTCCGTTGGCATCCAGTTGCCGCTGCGAATGCGCGTGTTGCAAGCGCTTCTCAGTACTCCTGCACAATCAGGGGTACTCCAGCCCGTGCTGAGTGCAGTCGGTCGTGCGCTCTCGGTGAAGCAGCTTTCAGACGGTGCATTGTTGCTGGGCGGTGGCTGGTTAGGTGATCCTACCCCGAATGGCCTCTCCTATACGCTGCGCGAGGAGAGTCAGCGGGGAAACTGGGCGACCGCCTGCGAGCTGTTCCCGCTCGTTCGAGGTCTGCGGCGCGTTGACGCATGGGGTGGCTTTCAAGCCCATAACCTGGATGTTCTTCCTTACATTGGTAGCTTCTCCTGACTGGATGGACTGACGCTTGCTCCAGGTTCCTGCTATGGCTTCGCACTTGCTCCGGCCATTGGTAGCTCCGTTGCCAACCACTTAGCCGGATTGCCTACTCCCGAACTGGATCAACTTAGCCCTGATCGCATCACCAGGTTTGATCCTGTGCAGGTCGCAGCCTTCATGACAAAACCAGCTATATCAAATGTGGTGGAGTAAGGAATCAAAGGGTTATTGAATGCCACGTGTTCGTAACGCTTTCCGTAACGATTTTTTAACGAATAAATCGTACACTAGAGACAAGACCATGTCCGTCTTTCTCTAGACGCACATGCAAACTTTCGGTGAGAGGAGCACAACATCAGAGAGCAATTCGCTGTGAACAGCTCAAAGCCAGGTAGTGTCTATCAAAAGTGTGGATTTAAGGGCATACCTTCGACAGGTAAGCATGCCATGACGACTTCGGCATATCATCACTCGCGTAGCCTCTGGTACGTTCCTCGAAGGCCTGGAGCATGTTTGATGCGCTCGGCCTGTTGCAGCAACTTGGTGTCTATTCCACCGTCTGTATAAGTGTCGTAGTGTTCTCGAGCGTTGTAATGGTAAAATAGAGCAGGCAAGAGCATGATCTGCCATAGTTTCTTGTGCATGATTGCTAGCAGCAGCATACGTTGCATGAATCAAGGGGGTATATATTGACACCCCAAACTATCACATCGCCAACACATCTGACTTCTACAGCGGCAGGATCAAACGGAGGTGAAGTGCCGCTACGTGGACGTCGGCTTCGCTTCTTGCAGGCGTTGTGGGTGATCCTTGTGCTCTGTGATCTGTTGGTACTTGTCGTCAGCCTTCCGGCGTTCTACTCTGCGCTGTATGGCATCTGCATCACGCCTCTACCCAGCTGTCAGAGCGATCAATTGACCCCCCAGGGTCTGGCCACGCTCCTTCATGCAGGGTTCTCTCTGCATACCTACGCGCTGTATGTGTTCAGTTGGGACATGCTAACCTCACTGGCTTTCCTGCTTGTCGGCGCAGTAATTATCTGGCGCAGGCCGAATACGTGGATGGGACTCTTTACCTCGTTTTTGCTGATCAACTTCGGTTCACTTGGACTGTCCATCTCACATGTCAATGCGTTGAGTGCAGTGCCCTCAGATAACACGCTCGTCCTCGTGGCCACCATTGTGGGGAACCCTTTGTCTATCCTTGCCTACCTATGTCTGGGCTTTTTCTTCTTCATCTTCCCTGATGGGCGCTTCGTCCCGCGCTGGTCGTGGGCACTGATCAGCCTGTGGATCGTGAATTTCTTCTTCTGGACAGCTCCCGTAAACACGCCTCTGAATATCAACCTTTGGCCTCTGCTGCTCTCGGCGGTGTGGCTTTCCATTGTGTTTGGAGGGTCGCTCGCCACCCAGATTTACCGTTACCGGCGGGTGGCCTCCGTGGTACAGCGACAACAGATCAAGTGGCTGATCTATGGATTCGTGCCTGTGCTCCTTCTTCCGATCTGCTTCGGACTCGTCGTGCTGTTGTTTCCTGCGCTCAATAGCCCTGGCTCATTCCTGGGTGTGGCAATAGAGCCTCTCTATCGTTTCTACTACTTGCCCATTCCATTTTGTATCGGCATTGCGCTCCTGCGCTACCGGTTGTGGGATATCGATGTACTGATCAATCGCACGCTGGTCTACGGCTTACTGAGCGCGATCCTGCTGCTGACCTATCTTCTGCTCGTGTTTGCCGGGCAATACCTGCTCTCTGACCTACTCGGACGAAGTAATGGCGTAGTGCTCGTCGGCTCGACACTGCTCGTAGCTGCCCTATTCCAGCCCTTGCGCCAGCGCATTCAGCGCCTTGTCGATCGGCGCTTTTATCGTCGTAAGTATGACGCGGCCAAGATCGTAGCAGCTTTCAGTGTAACATTACGCAATGAGGTAGACTTGAACCAGTTGCAAGAGGATTTGTTGGCAGTGGTCGAGGAAACTATGCAACCAGCGCATATCTCTTTATGGTTAAACTCACCCCAACGACACACTGAGGAACCACACTGCGTGGAATAGCGCAAAACGATTCTGTATCCAACTAGTGTTGTGCCATGATATCGAAGATTTTCAACGTCGGTAAAAGAGCACTTGTGTTCCCAGGTAAGGACGGGCTAAGTTCTTCTCTCACATGAAGCATGCGATCCCTTGACTCTGACACTGATGTCATAGTTTATACTAGGGATAAGCGTTCCAGATTTATGAAAGGAGATGGACCTGTGCGTATTGGTGAGGTATCCCGGCGCACGGGAGTGAGTATACGTTCCTTGCGCTACTATGAACAGAAACGCCTGTTGTGTCCTCGTCGACTCGAGAATGGTTATCGTGACCTGGATGAGGAAGCCGTCCAACGCGTGCAAACCATCCAGATGTACCTGGGTCTGGGTCTCACTACCGAGCAGATCGAAGAGGTTCTTGCTTGCACTGGAACTTCCCCTCTCCCCTACACGTTACCGGTCTGTGAAGAGGAGCTACTGGCGCTCTATCAGGACAAAGTCCGAGATGTCGAACACCAGATGTTGCTGCTGACTGATCTCCACGCACGCCTGACTGAACGCATCGCCAGCCTCCAGAGGCAACTGCGACAGAATGAAGCTGAAGATGTGCAGCCCATCTCCTAAGCGAGCTATAAGCTTCGCTCCATGTATGTGCTAGCTGTGATCTGACTGAACAGATTGCTAGATGTACGAAGATTGAAGGAGTGACTTCTATGTCAACTGAAGAAAACAAGGCTCTCGTTCGTCGTTTTTACGACGAAGTAACGAATGGGAGGAATGTGGCTTTCCTGGATGAACTTCTGGCCCCCAATTTTGAAGGGTTCGCAGTCGAAGGTTCAGATAACGGCCAAAATCGAGAAGAATTCAAACATATGATAAGCATGATGTTGAATGCCTTCCCAGATCGCCATCAGATCATTCACGACTGGGTTGCCGAAAATGACAAGGTTGTGACTCGTTGGACTGTTCAAGGAACACAACAAGGCGAGTTTCGCGGTATTGCACCTACAGGCAAACGGGTAAAATTCAGTGGGATGGATATCTTCCGTGTAGTCGATGGCAAGTTCGTGAAAGTATGGGCCGAAGTTGACATGCTGGATGTGAGGCAACAACTCGAGCCTCATGGTTATTATGGAACACTCTTCACTGCAATGCCCCGGCGCGATCTGGAGTTCCTAATCACCGATCTATACGCCTCGCCACCAATTGCCGTCGTCACCGGAATCGCGGGTGGTGTCATGGAGGTCTTCGGAACGGCAACGCCACTTTTCGCCGGGGATAGTTGGAAGGTGGAGACAGAGCACTGGCATGTACATAGTCTCATAAGTGTAGTCAAAAGTGTGCGTTTCGAGCGCGGTCCAGGCGGTATTGCTGGCCCTGGAACCGAGATATTATCGATCCATCTACTTGATGCTACAAGCACGCCACTACTGAGCTTTACCCTCACTGAGCGCTACGATGCTCAGGGACGCCCCGTTCCAGAGCGGTTTGCGCGCTATGAGGAACTCAAGAGGAGATATGGCAAACGCGATGGGCAGGAGGTGGTGACGGGTGGACCATGTTTGATGCGCTCGGCCTGTTGCAGCAACTTGGTGTCATTCCACCGTCTGTATAAGTGTCGTAGTGTTCTCGAGCGTTGTAATGGTAAAATAGAGCAGGCAAGAGCATGATCTGCCATAGTTTCTTGTGCATGATTGCTAGCAGCAGCATACGTTGCATGAATCAAGGGGGTATATATTGACACCCCAAACTATCACATCGCCAACACATCTGACTTCTACAGCGGCAGGATCAAACGGAGGTGAAGTGCCGCTACGTGGACGTCGGCTTCGCTTCTTGCAGGCGTTGTGGGTGATCCTTGTGTTCTGTGATCTGTTGGTACTTGTCGTCAGCCTTCCGGCGTTCTACTCTGCGCTGTATGGCATCTGCATCACGCCTCTACCCAGCTGTCAGAGCGATCAATTGACCCCCCAGGGTCTGGCCACGCTCCTTCATGCAGGGTTCTCTCTGCATACCTACGCGCTGTATGTGTTCAGTTGGGACATGCTAACCTCACTGGCTTTCCTGCTTGTCGGCGCAGTAATTATCTGGCGCAGGCCGAATACGTGGATGGGACTCTTTACCTCGTTTTTGCTGATCAACTTCGGTTCACTTGGACTGTCCATCTCACATCTAAATGCGTTGAGTGCAGTGCTCTCAGATAACACGCTCGTCCTCGTGGCCACCATTGTGGGGAACCCTTTGTCTATCCTTGCCTACCTATGTCTGGGCTTTTTCTTCTTCATCTTCCCTGATGGGCGCTTCGTCCCGCGCTGGTCGTGGGCACTGATCAGCCTGTGGATCGTGAATTTCTTCTTCTGGACAGCTCCCGTAAACACGCCTCTGAATATCAACCTTTGGCCTCTGCTGCTCTCGGCGGTGTGGCTTTCCATTGTGTTTGGAGGGTCGCTCGCCACCCAGATTTACCGTTACCGGCGGGTGGCCTCCGTGGTACAGCGACAACAGATCAAGTGGCTGATCTATGGATTCGTGCCTGTGCTCCTTCTTCCGATCTGCTTCGGACTCGTCGTGCTGTTGTTTCCTGCGCTCAATAGCCCTGGCTCATTCCTGGGTGTGGCAATAGAGCCTCTCTATCGTTTCTACTACTTGCCCATTCCATTTTGTATTGGCATTGCGCTCCTGCGCTACCGGTTGTGGGATATCGATGTACTGATCAATCGCACGCTGGTCTATGGCTTACTGAGCGCGATCCTGCTGCTGACCTATCTTCTGCTCGTGTTTGCCGGGCAATACCTGCTCTCTGACCTACTCGGACGAAGTAATGGCGTAGTGCTCGTCAGCTCGACACTGCTCGTAGCTGCCCTATTCCAGCCCTTGCGCCAGCGCATTCAGCGCCTTGTCGATCGGCGCTTTTATCGTCGTAAGTATGACGCGGCCAAGATCGTAGCAGCTTTCAGTGTAACATTACGCAATGAGGTAGACTTGAACCAGTTGCAAGAGGATTTGTTGGCAGTGGTCGAGGAAACTATGCAGCCAGCGCATATCTCTTTATGGTTAAACTCACCCCAACGACACACTGAGGAACCACACCGCGTGGAATAGCGCAAAACGATTCTGTATCCAACTAGTGTTGTGTCATGATATCGAAGATTTTCAACGTCGGTAAAAGAGCACTTGTGTTCCCAGGTAAGGACGGGCTAAGTTCTTCTCTCACATGAAGTATGCGATCCCTTGACTCTGACACTGATGTCATAGTTTATACTAGGGATAAGCGTTCCAGATTTATGAAAGGAGATGGACTTGTGCGTATTGGTGAGGTATCCCGGCGCACGGGAGTGAGTATACGTTCCTTGCGCTACTATGAACAGAAACGCCTGTTGTGTCCTCGTCGACTGGAGAATGGTTATCGTGACCTGGATGAGGAAGCCGTCCAACGCGTGCAAACCATCCAGATGTACCTGGGTCTGGGTCTCACTACCGAGCAGATCGAAGAGGTTCTTGCTTGCACTGGAACTTCCCCTCTCCCCTACACGTTACCGGTCTGTGAAGAGGAGCTACTGGCGCTCTATCAGGACAAAGTCCGAGATGTCGAACACCAGATGTTGCTGCTGACTGATCTCCACGCACGCCTGACTGAACGCATCGCCAGCCTCCAGAGGCAACTGCGACAGAATGAAGCTGAAGATGTGCAGCCCATCTCCTAAGCGAGCTATAAGCTTCGCTCCATGTATGTGCTAGCTGTGATCTGACTGAACAGATTGCTAGATGTACGAAGATTGAAGGAGTGACTTCTATGTCAACTGAAGAAAACAAGGCTCTCGTTCGTCGTTTTTACGACGAAGTAACGAATGGGAGGAATGTGGCTGTCCTGGATGAACTTCTGGCCCCCAATTTTGAAGGGTTCGCAGTCGAAGGTTCAGATAACGGCCAAAATCGAGAAGAATTCAAACATATGATAAGCATGATGTTGAATGCCTTCCCAGATCGCCATCAGATCATTCACGACTGGGTTGCCGAAAATGACAAGGTTGTCACTCGTTGGACTGTTCAAGGAACACAACAAGGCGAGTATCTCGGTATTGCACCTACAGGCAAACGGGTAAAATTCAGTGGGATGGATATCTTCCGTGTAGTCGATGGCAAGATCGTGAAAGTATGGGCCGAAGTTGACATGCTGGATGTGAGGCAACAACTCGAGCCTCATGGTTATTATGGAACACTCTTCACTGCAATGCCCCGGCGCGATCTGGAGTTCCTAATCACCGATCTATACGCCTCGCCACCAATTGCCGTCGTCACCGGAATCGCGGGTGGTGTCATGGAGGTCTTCGGAACGGCAACGCCACTATTCGCCGGGGATAGTTGGAAGGTGGAGACAGAGCACTGGCATGTACATAGTCTCATAAGTGTAGTCAAAAGTGTGCGTTTCGAGCGCGGTCCAGGCGGTATTGCTGGCCCTGGAACCGAGATATTATCGATCCATCTACTTGATGCTGCAAGCACGCCACTACTGAGCTTTACCCTCACTGAGCGCTACGATGCTCAGGGACGCCCCGTTCCAGAGCGGTTTGCGCGCTATGAGGAACTCAAGAGGAGATATGGCAAACGCGATGGGCAGGAGGTGGTGACATGCGAGAATGGTACGCTCCAGCGCTGACACACCTGGCGCTGTCTGTTTTGAATAGAAGAGGCTGCTTACATCATGGTAGATCTTAGTTGCCTGGAGGTTATATCGTTCAGTGCAAACCGATAATTCTATCAGATCGCAATCACATCATCTTGTTCTGACTTAAGGAGTCTTCTGCAATGGGTGAGTGCTGATAGGGGTATGGGATATCCTGGTCAAGTATAGCTTTGATAAGATCAGGTAAAGACGAGAACAAGGAGAGGAATATGAGCAGTTCTTTAGAAGAGGCGCTGGAGAGTTATCCACGCATTGCTCTGACGCGCTTGCCGACTCCCCTTCAAGCCTTGCCCTCACTGAGTACCAGGCTTGGACTGCAGGTCTTCATCAAACGAGATGATTTGACGGACCTGGCGCTCGGGGGAGATAAGCCGCGCAAGTTGGAATACGAAGTGGCACATGCGCAAGCACAGGGGGCAGACACACTTGTGACCTGCGGCAGTGCTCAAAGCAATCATGCTCGATTGACGACCGCAGCAGCTCGCAAAGTAGGCATGCAGTGTGTGGTTATCCTGAGTCGCGATGAATATCAGGCATTTCAGGGCAATCTTCTTACTGTCTATCTCATGGGAGCACAAGTACATCTTGTTGAGGCTTCGCATCACTGGGACCTTGAGCCATATGTACACGAGGTTTGTAAGGAACTGGTGGCGCAAGGGAAGAAGCCTTATGTTATTCCGGTCAGCGGCACTACTCCCCGGAGCTGTCTTGGATATGTTCGTTGCGGCCTGGAGATCGTCAATCAGCTTGCAGAACAGCAGATTACCTTGGATGCAATCTATACACCCTTTGGAACAGGTGGGATTTTTACGGCTTTGTTACTCTCGCTGCGAGAGCAAGGAGTGAACTGTCCTCTGGTTGGAATTAGCGTCAATCAGAAGCAGGCAGGGTGCCACGAAAATCTCGAGAAGTGGTGGAGAGATCTTTGTAGTTTGCTTGATCGTGATCCGCAGCGTTCACGTGGAGAGTTTGAGATCCATGACGAGTTCATTGGTCGTGGATATGGTGACCCGACAGAGGAATGCCTGGATGCTATTCATGCTCATGGCACAAACAGAAGGAATTCTGTTAGATCCTGTCTATTCAGGAAAGATGATGGCGGGCTTTCTGGCTCATCAAGCGGAGGGACGCTGGTCTAATGGACAACATATCCTTTTGCTTCATTCAGGGGGAGTTCCAGCCCTTTTCGCCTATGCCAGGGAACTGAATGCGCATCTTAAAAAACGGGGAGTGGATGTTGTGTCCTGACGCATCTGAGAGAATGACACAAACATCCAAGGGGCAAGGTAATTCTGAAAGTTTATCATCCTGTCCTGGTTCATACACGACTCTTGTGAAACAACGTCTACTTGCTTTGCCAGAGATTGATGTGTCATGATACACCAATTTAGAAAGGACAACTTGTATGAAACGATATATTCTCACCGGTACCCCTGGTTCAGGAAAAACCTCAATTCTGTATGAACTGAAACGTCAAGGCTATTCGGTTGTGGAGGAAGCCGCAACCGATGTGAATGCACGTGAGCTGGGGCTTGGCCATTCTGAGCCGTGGTTGCAGCCCGACTTTATCGATAGCATTGTCCGGTTGCAAAAGCAGAGGCAACTTGAAGCATCAACGTCACCTGATGAACAGCAATGGTATGACCGTTCGCCAATTTGCACTCTTGCCTTAAGTCGTTATCTGGGATATGCTGCGTCTCCTTCCCTATTAGAAGAAATTGAGAGAATTGAACGCGAGGCCATATACCAGAGGCGGGTGTTCTTCATCGAACATCTTGGGTTCTGTCAGCCTACTGTGGTGAGAAAAATCACCTTTGAAGAATCTCTCCTTTTCGAGAAAATCCATGAAGAAACCTACGCCTCTTTGGGTTACGACTTGCTAAAAATTCCTCCTGAAGCTCTTTCGCAGCGAGTCCATCGCATCATACAATGGACGGAATGAACTCCTGGTATACGCTGAAAGATCCTTGATGCTTGTTCCATGAGAAAACACACGTTCTTTTCACCAAAGTCGTGTATGAACTCTGTCCTGTATTGTAATGTTTCGTTTTTTACACCAGGATGGGATGACACCTATCTCCTCGACGTGTTTGCTTTTACATCACGTTGAAGGTTTCGAGGACTACGACGCTTGCGCCGCCCTGTAAAACTGGGCAGCCCCTGGATTGTGCGACTGCTTCGTCGAGCGAGTCAGCTTTGATAACTGAGTAGCCACTGGCCATGCCCAATTCAGAACCTTCACTGACTGTGCCATTGCGAGCAATGGTTTTAGACTGGCCGGTGGTGGGATTGCCTCCATCTATCAATGCGCTCCCAAGCTGACCGAACCAGTTCGTCCAGGCCTGCATGACTGCTGCTTGTTCTGCTCACTTTCTGGCATACTGCCGCCGCTGTAGAGTAAAAGATAGTTTGCCATGACTGTTCCTCCGTGATCGTAACTTCATCGTAGTACATTCATCAATTGGTAACGCCAATTGGTAGTATACGCCTGCCTGGCAATATCTTTGTCTGTTGACTGAAAGAGTAGCACAACCACTTTCACGACCCTTCATACGTGGCATCATTGTATGCCCAGGCATCCAGGTCGGGCGGCTCGATACCCTGTTGGCTCAGCAGTGTGGATATCTGCGAACGATGATCGATGGCGTGGTTGATGGCCTGGATCACCACAATGATGGCCGGAGCATCGTAGGTTCCACCGTCAAGGTGGAATATCTGACTCAGGTCCCTCTGCTCTGCAATTGTGATCAGCTCATTTCCTGACCTCTCTGCTCGTTGCCGCAGTTCGTCTAAACCTGGAAAAGTGTTGAGTTCATTCAGTGGAGAGGTAGGGGTTGTTCCAGTAAAAGACCGCACATAGCCTTCTTCGGCAGCAAACAGGTGCATGAGAGTTTCTCGCACACTGCCAAACGTACCGTTTATCGTGGCATCCAGATGTGCATCGGATAGGTGTTCACACGCGTCAAGCAAACGAAGGTTCGCCCAGAGGTTATACTTAAAAAAGTCGGGAAGTCCTGTGGTCATTACTTTAATCTCCTTCCGGAAGTCTTCTCAAGATCGTGTCGGTATAAATCGAACAATACAAGCTTAAGGTACTCAAAAAGTCTGGCCCAGAGAGAGGGATCTCCGACATCGTTTGTCATATCGGTGACTAACAGGCTGCCTACAGTATCGATCACCTCTTGAATGAAATGCTCCTTCGAGAAGGCATAGATTCTGTAGCTCTTCTCATTGCCGTAAGGCGCATCAACAACGGACCAGACATGATTGTCCTCTCGCACTCCTAAGTATCGGATATGGTAATTGTGGTAATCCAGGCCGCCACAGGCGGGTTGAATATGCAGGTTGTAATGACAGGCCGGGTGATGTGTGTCATACTCTCGCATTCCCAACCATGCCTGCTGCTGGATCAGTAGCCCCCGGCTGGTCCAAAACCACCGAGTATTTCGATTGGTACGAGCGGAACGGGTTTTCCGCCGCCCGGGTCTACGGTACATGTTTCTCGCTCCATTTCATTGTACCCGTCAGGGTTAAGGAGCGCACTCAACAATGCGGCAGGGCAGGAGAGAGCAGACCGAGATCGTGATCCCCTATATGAAGAAAGGCAGGGGAGATGGAACTAAGTCACACGTCTGCAATCCTTGGTGTTTGTCCGTGCCATCAGTTGAGAGCGCATGAATTAAGGACAGAAGAGCATACCCTGTGGATTGGTCCTGTTCTTTCTGTACACGAGTCCACATGAATACACCGACTGTCAGGCGACAGTCTTCTTCCTCGCTTCTCATATTTAGCTCTATACTGAGGGACTTACCGGATCACCGCGACCATGAGACGTGCCTTTCTTGAAAGAGAGGGTATGAACGATAGTTTTGATGAATTCATAATAACATATCTTTACTTGCAAGTTCTACTTCTGTCCATTATCATGGTGCGCGGAGGGTTATTGCTAGGTGAAGCCTGTCAGTGCTTTCCCAGTAGGAGACAGTAGGGTAATCATACATGTTCTCGGCCGTCGCACACGCTACCTTTATATCTATGATTGGCTGTATATCTCTAAGGCCCGCATACTGTCGCATATGGATAGTCATAAGAAACTCCTCTCAGGTGTTCAACACATGTAAAGCACGCTTGATAGCTGACACTTTGTAACAGCAATTTCTACCTTCCCATGCGATCCAATTCGCTGTAGAGGCCAAGCCGTGGGAATTCGAGGTGTTATTTATCAGGAACATTTTTAGGAATCTCATCCTCTTTGTCGAATGTCTCCCAGGATGGATGCCAGTGCCAAGCAGGGACGGTGAGACATCTCACCGGATTATGCGTAGACTCAGATAGGCAGTCTACATGGGCTGGCAGTTAAGGTGCTTTCTCGATGAGTGGTGTTGGTGCTGCAGCACAAGGGAGAGATTAGTCAGCATACCAGATCGTGCAGACATCGCACACCACCATCAGGATCTCGGCTGCCTGATTCACACCATGGATCCTACCTCATGCTCCAGTACACTATCCTCTGGTCACTGTTTCTACCCGTGACTTTTCTTCTTATTAAAAGCAGATAACTAAGAGCGCCTGTACAACCTTATCAAAGTCAAGAGTCCCTCACTTTCCTCGACGGTCCCTCCTCCCTAAACTGTCATAGCATCGCGGACGTGGATTGGTTATAGGCTGACCCATAGACCTAAAAGCTTCTATTACTCTGGACTCTTCCTGACGCCTCGCGAAAGCTCCACCTTCAACAGGAATAAACGAGAGTAACTCACGACCCTCTCTTCTGTGGAACTCCATTCGCTCATCGAGGTCACCTGTCTCGCCAATATAGAAACCAGTGCCATCCCACAGTACATAGACTCCTTCCATTTTGTTCTCCTTACGAGTGGATCGCCAAAGCGATACTCAGCATTTGTAGGCTTTAAAGCTCATGGCTGCCTCTTTCTTTTAGGGAATCAGGGAATTGGGTTATTTATCTGTTTCCCTCCCATCATACCTCTTCTTTTACACCTCTTGCAAAACAGTCAGTAGCTTGTCCGTTTCAATATGAGATATTCCGTGCTCATGACAATTTTCTCCAGAATGTTAAATTCACGGTCTTCTTGCATAGCCTGGGTATAGAACTTGAGGCCGTTCGTAAAGCTGTAACGTTTATTATCGGGCAAGGTCAAGAAGTAGTGGTTGGAGAAATCGGCTTTACTCCACGAGCAGTGACGGCGACTACTCTGGCTCTTAGTGAGGCAGGGCATCTTGGTCAGGATAAAATAGCTCCTGAACACTTGTTGTTGGGACTTACAAAAGAGGGAGAAGGTATCGCGGCAGGGCTAATGAGGGCATTTGGAACGACGCTGGAGAAAGTGCGTGCTCAGACCTTCCAGGCAATTGCCCTGGCAAGCGGTGGTAAGGCAGTGGAGCAACAACCTTCGTCCAAAAGTAATGTTGTGACATGTCGAATTGATGGTCGCGATCTTGATGCTGTGGATGCGCTGATCGAGGCTGGCATACGCTCGACACGAAGCGATGCAGCGGCATGGCTCATTCACGCTGGTATTGAAGCGAACAGACCACTCTTCGAGAAAGTGTATGGAACGGTGGCGGAGATACGTCGCCTGCGCGTAGTGGCTCAATCGCTGGCTCAGGAAGTTGCAGGGAGTGGAGAGGGTTCTACAGAATCAACAGAGGACCAACCTCAATAGGAGCGTTTCCACAGGTCTTGCCACCACAGCCACCACCTCAGAGCGACCGCAAGGGTGCACCCATACTTTATACGATGAATTGGCTTGCCAGGCTTGTGAATAGTAGGGACGGGTTTGTCTGCGTTCTCGCTTGATGCCCTGATCAGCCTTGCGTTAACGCTTATGTGGGACAACCCCAAACCTTGTTTGAGGCCTAGTCTCTGCACTCCTAGATATTCAATTATCCTGAAGTTCCGTCTACTTGTCTTAGGAGGACATTCACGCTATAGTAGGGCTACGAGAATTCTTCCGTTATTCTCGTATTGCAAAAGAAAACACCTGATAAAGGTTGTGTGACCTCGGAGAATACAATGGTAGACATAATAAGCAATATTCACTTTTTGAATGTAGTATTAGTGCTGGCTTCAGGGGCGGTGACAGGTGTGTGGGGATTGATCCTCTTTTTCATGAAAAAGCCAATCAATAGGCCCTGGCGTATTTCACTGACTGTTACGGCAGTTATTGCGGCATTGCAAGCAGTTCTTGGCATTACCTTAGTGCTACTTGGACAAAAACCGGGCACAGGCACAGGTCTTTATTATCTTCATTACGTGTATGGGGCAATCGTTGTACTGGCAATTCCTATAGCCATTACATATGCTACAGGTGGCAAGAACCAGCGTCGTGATCTCCTGATTTTTAGTATCGCGGCGCTGATATTGGTAGCTGCTGCTATTCGCGCTTTGATGACGGGGCCACAATAAATAGCCTGGAGAGAGTTATGCAAGCTTCATTTATCCACTTAGCCGATACACATCTTGGTTATGAACAATACGGTGTGCGCGAACGTTTCAATGATTTTAGTCGCGCATTCTGGGATATTATGGATGACGCGGCCAAGCGCGACGTCGATTTTGTGGTCATTGCTGGTGATTTGTTTAATAAACGTGCTATCGATGCGCAAACACTTATCCATGCGATCGAGGGATTAAGGAAGCTCAAAGAAAAAGGCATTCCGGTTATAGCAATTGAGGGCAATCACGATCGTAGTTATTATCGTGAGGGCATCTCATGGCTGCAATTTCTGTGCCACCAGGAGTATTTGATGCTGCTAGCGCCTGTTATGCGAGATGGCACACCTGTGCTGTCACACTGGAATAGGGAAAGGATGCTAGGCTCACATGTTGATTTGCTCAATGGTCGCGTGCGAGTCTATGGTTTGCCCTGGCAAGGGGCGGCAACGACACGCACTATGGAGGGGTTAACTCGGGCGTTAGAGTCTGCAAGGGCTGAAGAGGAAGCCGCCGGCATCGAGTACCGGGTGCTTTTGATGCATACAGGTGTTGACAGCGTGGTTCCGCGTATTCAGGGGCTTCCCACGATGGCCCAGTTTCAACCGCTCCGTCAGTATGTCGATTACCTGGCACTGGGTCATGTGCATAAGCCATACGAATTTGATGGGTGGATGTATAATCCTGGCTCAACCGAGACTTGGGGGGCCGAAGAATCTGCCTGGGAGGATCGTGGTTATTACTTTGTAGAGATTGATACGAGTGAACCTGAACGCATTATTGATCCCAAGAAGCAGGCTCGTTTTCATCTTGCAACACATCTTGTCAGCAAGCGCCGCCCGTTCGTGCGCCACGAGATACGCGTTGATGGACTGAGCGAACCAAATGCTGTTTATGAGCATCTTGAGCAATACTGTCGTCGTGAAGGCCCTAAATATCAGAAGGAAATGTTATCTCCGGTTGTACACATTCACCTGGTGGGTACGCTGGCGTTCGATGCTGATTTATTAGACCAGAAATATATGGATGAAATTGTACAGACCCATTTTCAGCCATTGTTTGCGCGTATTGATAATAATACGAACGATCAAGACTTCATGCCCGATGGTGGAGAAATCGATGGTCGTGATCGCTCGGTCTGGCACGAGCTGGAACGCTACATCTTCGAGGATCTTGTCAGCCGCGATAATCGTTATCTGCCTAACAAAGAGCAGTGGAGTGTTGTGCTGGCCGATCTGAAACAAATGGCGCTGCAAAAAGATGATCCTGCGCAGATTGCGCAGTTTTTACGTGACAAGCGAGCAGAGTTGTTGGAGACTTAAAGTAACAACTCGTGAATAGTGGAGGTGGTCATGCTGACCATACTCACGGAACCGTGAAGCCCCTCGTTCAACCTGGGTCTCCACGGTTCCGTCTTAGTTCTACCAACAGCTAGTGTTCGAATTCATCTGATGCCTCATTAGGAAGTCACGCAACTGCTACTAGCGTTACTCCAGAGTGGCTGCACAGCATAAGAGTGCGAGCCAAGTGTGATATTGGTGGAGTTGCTAGCCCATGCGCACAGGTCGCCGATTTCCTCGCCTGACGAGCCAGTGTTCGTGATCCAGCCAAAGTTTGTCGAGTTACGCTCTGGGTGTGGGTCAGTCATAGCCTCTGCATATTCATGACCACCTACAATGGAGAAACCATCAAAGTAGCCGTTGCCATAGCTATTATTGGTCTTGTTGACGAAATTCTTTCCACAACTCGCCCCAGCATCGGGGATGTAGGGTATGTAGGCATAGGCCATGTTCGTTCCGGAGGAGGGCTCATCGTGCCATGCACACCAACTTGTGCCAAAGCCACTCATCGAGTGACCGTGGGGGGTGAAGACGAAATAGGTCGCGTTGGCATTGTAGCCACCAAAGTGGTTCATAAGCCGTGTAGCTGCGTTCTGAATCTGGGACTGCGTGGGTCTGGTGGGTACCGAGGTTGTGTCTACCCACGTTCCCGAGAGTTGGCCGGTGGGATTTGTAATATGTGTGCCACCGCTGCCGCAACTCGTTGAGCCGACCGCGATGCCCTGGCAATACTGGGTGTTAATATTATCCCAGGAACTACCGCCGACATTGCTGAAGAAGTTCGTGATGTAGGCCTGGGCCGTGGCGCTGGAATAACCGCCTGTTGAAAATCCTGTATTCCATTGTTTGCCCCACCAGCTGATGTATACCAGAGGTTTAGTTTCTACTGCGCCGCCCTGGTAGACAAGGTTCGTGCCTGCGCTCTTGATTTTCTGGCCCTTGTAGATGCCCAAGGTATGTCCGTGGGAGGTCTTAGAATTGATAGTAACTTGTGCAGCAAGGGCTGGACTGAAGCACCAGGCTACGATTACTGCACATATAGAAACGCCGATTGCCGCACGCAAAATAAAGAAGGGAATTATATTGCGGTTCATCGAGATCTCCTCTACTTTAGTACACTTATTGATGTATTGACGTTGATTTGATTGTACAACATGCACAATAATTCATCCCACTGAAGCCAATTGTGTAAATATGATTTTTCCAGTGAAGTTCACGTTCTCGACTTACAATGAATTGAATGAGTCTGAGAAACTTGAAACAGACATCAGCAAACGTGCCGATTGAACGGCTCAGCACCCGATTTGGTGTTCATTCCATCTCACTTATCTGGCTATCCTCAGGTCTGAGAGGATTATTTGAGCGAAAGGATGCCATGATGAAGTATACACGTTCGTGAAAGATGGCTTGAGGGTTACACCTCCTCCCTGAACAATTGTAATGTTTTCATTGCTCTATGGTAAGCAGGATTAATGCGATGCAGTTAAGCCTTGAGGAGACTATTTAATGGTGAGTATACGTATGACAAGCGCTGTTGTCAAGGACCAGCCTTGCTTCACGAAAAAATTTTACTTTTGGGCATGCTTCGCCACACTTCTTACCAGCCACCCGATTGCAATTCAATCGGGTGGCTGGTAAGAAGTGTGGCAATGACGAGTCAATGCAGTCGGCAGGAACTCTTAGCTGTCTTTATTTCGAGGGTATAACAACAGTCCCCGCATCACCACAGGAAAAAATGTAGAGTCCATCCGATTGGAGCTTCACGCTGCTACAAGTGTACATGGTGGGTTTTCCAGGTGGATGAGGAGCAATGAATTTCTGTACTCCAACGGATACGGTACACTTACCGCCGGTGTTCTTCAAGGCGAAGTTATTTACTGTTCCAACATCAAGTTCGTTATCTGCATATGTAAGGGTAGCAGGTTGGCACTGTTGAAATGCTTGCCAGAAACAATTTTCAGTTTGCTTTGCCGTGTTTTGATCGATAGAAACGATTTGAGAATGTAGCGTATGTACTGTGCCACATTTCTGTACTTGAGAAGTGGGAGTAGATGTAGGGGTAGTCGCCTGTCCCAGGCCTCCTACATTGGAACCACAAGCAGCCAATACAAACGTGAACAGCGCCATTATCATGGCTGTAGACATTACAATGGCGCTGTTCACTCTTGATCTTGAATTCTTCTTTGCTCGTAACATGCATTTCTCTCCTTACTGGCTATCATGGATTGTAACGGTACTTAGCCCACCTCTATAGAGAGAGACGTAATAACTCACAAAAAGTTCCCATTACTTTTGTGTTAATCGATAATTGAATAAGGCTCACCTATGCATGCCAGACAAGAGGTTTGTCCGGTGGTGGAATGTAGAGTTCGATGCGCCAGGGGGTTAGCTTTAACAATCCAAAGTTAGGATGGCCGGGGCTTTCGTAAATTGGTGCCGGGTCAAATCCTACAGGTGGTGGTGTCTCTTTGCACAGTTGCCAGATGCGTTGCTTTTGATCGAGATCATCGATCCATTCTGTTTTACAATCGACGTAGACAGGTTTTGCAAGATCGGCGATATAAGCTAATGAGACATAGGGGTTATGGGCGAGATGTTTGGCTTTGTGCAAATTGCGGCGTGTCGTAATCCAGCCAGTTGCTCCTTCCCATAGAGGGTGAAGTATGCGCGAGCGAGGTCGATTGAGCGTGTCGATGGTTGCGACATTGCACCAGACCATGCGGTGAATGCGTTCTATGAATTCTGCTTCTATTTCGGAAAATGATGATACTTCCATGCTTTTACCCTTTTTTGCTACTAGCATAGCACAGTCTGATTTCTCACTCTCACTTACAAAGCCACGAGTTCTTGTGAGAGTGGTTCATAAGATAACCAGGCAGACTACATCAGCAGTCTGCCTGGTTATCTTTCAGCCAGTCGGATACTATTGTGTAGCAAAGGCGACGCGCAACGCATGAGCACATTCCTCTCTCGCCTGTTTTCCTTTATCAGTAAGCGGCTCCAGGCTAAGGAACCCGTGAATCACGCCGTTATAGCGGGAGATAGTGACGGGCACACCCGCCTCTTTGAGCCGCTTGCCATAGGTTTCACCCTCGTCGCGTAGCGGGTCATACTCGCCTGTAATCACCAGTGCTGGTGGCAGCCCACGCAGATTGGCAGACTGCAACGGCGATGCCTGCGGATTCTTTTTGTCAGCATCGCTGTTTAAATAGTGGTTCATGAACCAGTTCATATCATCGATGGTCAGGAAATAGTCCTGACCATTTTCGTGGATGGATGGACCATCGAAGGTGAAATCCGTCGCTGGGTAAATTAGCAATTGCAGAGCCAGACTGGGGCCACCGTTATCACGTACCATCTGTGCTACAACTGCTGTCAGGTTGCCGCCTGCGCTATCACCGCCTATGGCAATCTTGCCAGGATTGGCGTTTATCTCTGTCGCATGTCCGGCCACCCAATGCGTCGCGGCGTAGCAATCTTCGGGCGCAGCCGGGAATTTGTGTTCAGGCGCGAGGCGGTAGTCCACCGAAACCACGACGCAGTTGGCTCCATTGCACAGGCTGCGGCACAAGCTATCATGCGTGTCCAGATCGCATATCACCCAACCGCCACCGTGAAAGAAGACTAGCGCCGGGAAGGGTCCGCTGCCTGTCGGGGTATAGATTCTGACGGGTATCTCGCCAGCGGGCCCTGGAATAGTCCTGTTTACGACCTGGGCTACCGATTCTGGTTCGTCAGTGGCATTCGCGAACTGCATTTTTATCCCCATACGCACCAGTTCAGGAGTCAGAGTGTAGATAGGAGGGGCGTTGAGGGCTGCCATCTGGTCCATAAGGGTTTGCACTTGTGGGTCGAGCGGCATACGGGTTTCTCCTCTTCTTCAAATGAAATGCAAAAAGTTGTCTGTCGTGGTCTGTGCGGCTCAGAGCGAATATTTTCTCAAGTATATCACAATGTTGGTCGAATCAAGTTTGAGTTGATGGTCGGTGAGTGGCAACAAGCAGGGCTGATTGAGTTGTGGCCTGAGCGCATCAGGAGCCCAAATAGCCTGGGGCGCTCGTGTTTGTTTGCGCAGGACAAGGCAATGGCTTCCGACACTGCCAAATTGGGTAAGGTTACGCATGCCTCCGGCCAGACCATGCAGGTACACTCCCAAATAGATGACGCATTGAATGCTGAAAAAATCAAAGATAAGAGGAGGAATGATATGACCATGAACGATTTCCCGCCGCCGCTCGTCCTGCAGCAGCTTATCCAGAGCTTTCAGGTGTCCCAGTGTATCTATGTCGCGGCCAGGCTCGGGATCGCGGACCTGCTCAAGGACGGCCCCAGGAGTAGCGAGGAACTGGCGCAGGCTACGGGCACACATGCCCCCTCGCTGTACCGTGTCCTACGCTTGCTCACCGCCATAGATCTCTTCACCGAGGGGAAGACCCACGCCTTTGCGCTGACTCCGCTTGGAGCCTATCTACAGACTGGCATCCCTGGCTCTCTGCGTACTATGGCGCTCGCGTACGGTGAAAAGCCCTTCTGGCCCGTCTGGGGGGCCTTGCTCCACAGCGTGGAAACGGGCGAGCCGTCCTTTCAGCATGTCTTCGGGCTCAAAACTTGGGACTATTATGCGCAGCATCCCGAAGAGGCACAGCTCTTTAATAATTTCATGACGGAATTGACCACAAGCGTGGCACCAACGGTCGCCGGTGCCTATGATTTCTCGGCAAGCAGCACCCTAGTCGATGTGGGAGGAGGGCACGGACAGATGCTCTCAACCATCCTGCAGGCCCATCCCACCCTCCATGGCGTATTGTTTGATCTGCCTCATGTGGTGAAGGGAGCGTCACCCCTGTTGGACGAAGCTGGCGTGTCTGACCGTTGCCAGGTTATTGGAGGAGATGTCTTCACGGCGGTTCCCACTGACTACGACACCTACCTGCTTTCGCGGGTGATCCATGATTGGGATGATGAGCGTACCATCGCCATTCTTACACGCTGCTACCATGCCATGCAGGCCCAGGGAAAAGTGCTGCTGGTTGAGCGAGTGATCCCGACCGACAGGACGCCGGCGTTGCTTGTGTTGGAGTCCGATGTAATAATGCTAGTAGCGCCTGGTGGCAAAGAACGCACCGAGGCCGAGTATCGCGCGCTCCTGGATGCAGCAGGCTTTGAACTCACGCAACTTATTCCTGTGTTGCCACCGTATTCCTTAATCGAGGCTGTGCGCGTGTGAGGTAGGCTACCTTTCGGATGAGAGCAGCCTTTCATGGAGTCTGGTTGTCCCAGGAAATCAATGCGGCCAGACTGTGTTGAGTCAAAGAATGGTTTCTGCCATCTGCACAGGCTTCCTGGTTGTGTGTGAATTTATTACAGCTCAGTTTACGGGAATGCGAAGGCGAGCTACCAGCACAGGTGGGATCTCGTTATAGTTGATCCAACTGAGCAAGCGGCTGGACTGCGAACCGTCGTCAGGATGGTTGAAGGCGGGTTCTTCCAATCCGTCCAGCAAGAGTCCGGCATTGAAGCAGGCGTTGAAGATTGTATGCAAAGACCGGTCGAAGTAGTAATGTGAGACAGGTTCTCCGATCATACCGACACCTTTCTGGGGTTCTGAGTGCAGATATTTCGTGATTTTGACGGAATAGGTAGTGACTACTTCACCATTGAGCGTGACTTCCTCGACACAGAACGCCATACCAGTATTGTTGAAACAAGGATGGGTGAGGGAAAAGACGAAGCGTCCACCAGGTTTGACGACCTGACGAATGCCGTGCATTAGCGGGTCGATCTCAGCCATGTCCATAATAGCCATGTTGCATACAGCAGCATCGAAACGGTGCTTCCCGAGTGCGACAATCTGCTCTTCGCGGGTGGCATCGAGGAAGCGGTATTCGATGTGATCGGCATATGCAGAGTGACGGGCTCGAGCGTGTTCAAGAAATTGTTCGCTGAAGTCAGTAGCGATGACGCGGACACCAAGTTGGGCCATGCGACGGGTGAAAACGCCATTGCCACAGGCGATCTCGAGCACAGTTTCGCCAAGCCGCAGGTTTAGCAGACGTTCACTCGCGGGAGCAACGAGAAGTCGTTGGAAATCGTTGCCGTTGTCACCCATTTTATTGTCCCAGAATGAGGCTTTCTGATCCCAGAGGTTGCGCGTTTCTTCATTCAGATCAATTGGTTGAGAGTTATTTTCGGTAGTCATAGTGGGTGATGTCCTTCCGGTCTATTCGATGCGTTCGTATACAGTACAGGTTCTGAACCGTGTTCCCCTTTCTGGCCCTCCTTCTGTCCTCTTGGTTTCTCATAGCTACCCTTTCTCGCTATGAGCTACACCGGCGCTAGGCGTATACCTCATGCCGATGGGCCGCGCCATAGGGCCAACTACTGGGCCGCAGCCCAGATACTTTTGTCGAATGTTGGCGGCTCCTACGCCGTCGCGATGAAAGACGAAGCCGCACAGCTTGTTCGTGCAAGCAAACACGCGCCCAGCCACCTTGCTCTTGCGCCGGTGTCCACACTTGAGACACATGCGAGACGTGTAGGACTCTTCTTGCAAGGCGACTTCCATTCCGCGCCGCTCGGCCTTGTAGGTGAGTTTGTGCCGGACACTGCCGTGCAACCACTGGTGGAGTTTCTGGTTCGTTTTGCTGCCAACATCCAGGTCGTCTCGGATATCGCGCACGTCGCCAATCACCATGGTTCGCACGCCTGCTTGATGCAGCGTGGTGATGAGGTGCGTTGTTTGCTGATGCTCAATATCCCTGATTTGGTGCTCAATCTTCTTCAGTTGCTTCTTCTTGGTGAGGATGACCCTCTTGCGCCGCTTGCTGCCTTTCTTCATACATCCATCTATACGGCTATTCAGCGCCGCTTGCAGCTTATTGCGGTATTGGACCTTTGAACGCAGTAAGCGCCCATTGAGAAAATAGGTCCCAATTCCATCATAGGAGACCGCCATATAGATTTCGCCTAAGTCGATACCTACCGCCAACTCTCCCTGTGGCACCGCGGCGAGCTGCTCTTGCAGATAGGTAGCAATAACCTCATACTGAGTTCCTGTCCAATGAATGACCACCATCTGCGGCAAGTCCCAGAGCCATAAAAGCACGAGCGGCGCATTGCCCTTGCCGTTGGAGAGCCGCACATACCCATCTTTAAGCGACATCGCCAAGTGTTTGTACTCAATCCTAAAGTACCGCTTGCGCTTATGCGGAGGTTTGGCATGTGAGTTTTCCTTGCGGCGCTGTCACCAGCTGTTGAGACCAGCAAAAAACACCTACACACAAACGTCCACCATATAAGCATGAAATTTGTTAGAGGTATACCAACGCATGAGATACTTGGGTTTGAGCCAGATACCCTTATGCCTGACCGTGCGCCAGAATGAAGCCAAAGTCTGGCTATAGAGCCACCCACATTCACAAGCTAACTCATCCAGTTATTCACTTATGCCGATATATTTCCTTCGTCCTGATAGCTACTCATACGCAACTATTCTTTTTCTCAGCCATAAAAGCATCTACCCTTACCACTCCATAATCTTCCCTAAACCATCTCTCATATACCCATTGCTACAGGTATTTCTACTGCATTTTACCACTCCTTAATAACGAGTTCTCAATGTCCTTTAGAGCAAGTAAATTGTTCACTTGACATGCTTCCTTTTCATAAGTTACACTTAGGAAGTTAGTTGAGTTAGTAAATCAACTATGTGAACTTTAGTTTATACTGAGTTTTACCTGTAAAATGTTTTGTATTCTGTCGATGCCTCAGGAGAGTTGCTTTATGGAGACGAGTTCTGCTGTTCCCTCTAGTGTGCCGCGTGTAGACACGCACCTGGCCAAGTTTTCGCAAGCTGGCACTGTGCTGCTCAGCGCCCTGGCCTTTCTGTTGAATCAGCCTATTATTGTTGTAATCGCTGCCATTATCTTGCTGTTATCAGCTCTTGCACCTTCAATTAGCCCCTTTCGATTAGTCTATCGTTATGTCGTTATACCCATGCATCTGATGCGTCCACGGGTTGTAGAAGATGACCCCGCGCCGCATCGTTTTGCACAGGGTGTTGGCGCCGCATTTCTGATTGCATCAAGCTTGATACTCTACCTGACGAGCGCAACAGCACTTGGATGGGGGCTAGATCTGATAGTGTTTGTACTTGCTGGCATTAACCTGACCGTTGGTTTCTGTGCGGGCTGCTTTGTGTACTATCACCTTGGACGTTTAGGTGTCCTTCCAAAGGTACGTTACGAAGGCAGTTTCCACTGGAGGGGAGTGTGAAGGTATGTCTGTGTTCCTGGTTCGAGTAGGTGTGTTGATTTTCGTCAGTATCTTGCTCTTGCTGGTGGTCTGGTCAGGACGCCGTTTTGTCGAGATGCAACGTCGTCGCGCGCTTGCTGCTGTTCCGATAACCTCTGGCGGTGGTGATGTGGATGTCAATGCTAGTTTATCGCAGGTGCGTATTCTGGCTTTCAGTAGCGATGATTGTCGTCAATGCCATGAGATGCAGATTCCTGCTCTTCAACGTGTATTAAATGCTAGAGGAAGCAAAGTGTCCGTAGCTGAAGTCGATGCGCCCAACTCACCTGACCTGACACAACGTTATAGAATTTTGACGTTGCCTAGCACGGTCATAATGGATGCGTCAGGTCGCGCTCACGCAGTCAATTATGGTTTTGCTAACACCCAGCGCCTTCTCGACCAGGTGGACGAAGTTTTGGCTCAGGTTTCTGTTTCGTGAAATTCATAGTTTAAGGAGATTTCTATGTCAGTTTCTCAGGAATTTCAAAAGGCAAATGAAACGTATGCATCGTCGTTTAACAAGGGCGATTTGCCGATGCCTCCTGCGAGGCATGTGGCTGTATTGACGTGCATGGATGCTCGTCTGCATCCGGCTACGTTTTCTTGGCCTTGAATTGGGAGATGCACATGTTATTCGTAACGCTGGCGGACGAGCCAGCGATGACGCAATTCGTTCATTAGCTATTTCGCAGCAATTACTTGGCACAAATGAAGTTGTGGTTATACACCATACTGATTGTGGCATGTTGACGTTCAGTAATGATGATTTGCGCAAGAAGTTGAAGCAGGATTTGAATGCTGACGCTGGGGATATCGATTTTCTGCCATTCAAGAACCTGGAACAGTCGGTGCGTGATGATGTTGCGACGATCAAAAATTCGCCTCTGCTTCTGAAGAATATTGAAGTCAGTGGTTTCATTTATGATGTGAAAAGTGGTAAGTTGTTGCCTGTTACTTAGCAATGGTATAGATTTGCAGGGTCATGAGGCATTAGCCTCATGACCCTGTTTTTGTTTTGGAAGTTTCAGGCAAGTCTTTCGGATTGTACCAGCAGTGGCTGCACTTGGTTCTGATTGCTTGCACCTGGCCTTCATGAGATGCTTGCTCAAATTCTGTCAATGCTTCATCTGCAGGTTCTGTATCTGTGATGGGCTGCGCGAAGAGTGGATGACCCTCTGATGTCAGGCAGCGACCTGTGGCAAGCTCGAATTGCCAGCCATGCATAGTGCATGTCAGAATGCCATCCTCGATATGAGCAAAGCGGGTTAAATCAGCTTTGAGATGAGGACAGCGGCGCTGGATACGATAACCGTTACTTTCCCAAAGCTGCTTTACAGCAGTCTTTTCAGCATAGTAACCCTCGGCATATTGCAGGCGCTCCGGTGTGAGGCATTTGAAGAAGTTGTAAACATACTCGTTATATGCTCCCTTGCGTTCTGCCTCGAAACGGCAGGAGAGGAAAATCTGGTTGATCCAGTCCTCTTCGTGATGAATGATGCAATATTCGAGAAGCGCCGGGTCAATATGAAAACGATAATCCCATTCCTCGCCATCCCACGCATAGACACGCCTGGTATGGAAGTCCAGCACAATCTGCTGCACATCGCAGTCGATCACGACTCTTCCATTGATACCCACACTGGTCAGATCAGCCTGTTCTAATAAAGGCTCGAACCAATCGTGTATTGATTGCAAAATGTCGACCTGGCCACGAGGCCACGAGGCCTTTTGCGCGTCAATGATTGGTTGCTGGCGGGCTTTGTAGCTATCCAAATAAGCTCGTTTCTGAGAGAATATAGCCTGCACCTGCTGCATGGGGTAAGGATGTTCGACAGTACATGCTTCCTTCGTAAGAGTTGCGACGGTGCCGGGGATCATCAAACGCCCGTTGTCCAATCCATTTTCCTGCATGTATTCCAGGAATACCGTTTGATCGGGAAATGTGTTTGCAGGGTCACGGTCGAAATCATTGAACTGATACAGATGGTCATCCAGGAAGCATGGCGGGCCGGCAGATGGTATTACAAAGCTCGCGCCGATTTCTCGCGTGTAACGCAGGGCGCGTGCCATTTCATTCTCGCGTTTCTTGCGCCCAAGCGCCTGTAACATCTTCTCTGGAAAGCGGTAGACCATCGGATACCAGATAGCCCCGGAGAACTGTAGGAAGTGAGCATCATACGGCCCATAGCTATTTAAAACATCCAGGT
The DNA here is from genome assembly GCA_963702765.1 of uncultured Chloroflexia bacterium. Taxonomy (GTDB): domain Bacteria; phylum Chloroflexota; class Ktedonobacteria; order Ktedonobacterales; family Ktedonobacteraceae; genus DATMNR01. The sequence continues at coordinate 129,560 of CAVPEB010000027.1, read as the reverse complement.
CAATTGGGCGTAAATCATTCTGGTCAAAGATGCGCGTCTCGCCATCGTCTACCATCAATCCAGAATCGCCGAGAGGACCATCCACGGGTGCAACCATGGCCATTATCATGAAACGCAATCCATCGGCTTCGGTTGCCTGTCCATTTTTTGTCTGGATGAATTTCGTGAAGCCGAGATCGCGAAGCCTGCGCTCAAGCAGGTTCAAGGGATAATCTGGTAGAAGCACCGTTGCATCTTTCCAGACATGTTCGCTCAGGAACTGAGGGTCGAAATGGTCATGGTGTAGATGCGAAACATACAGGTACGTTGGACGCGAAATTTTCTCCAGATTCACATCCTCATTGCTTGGGAAGGGAAACCACGATGCGAAGTAAGCCGGGTTAAACCATGGATCGCAGAGAATACTTCCATGCCGAGTCTCAATAAACAGGCCAGCCTGGCCCAGGAATGTAATCTGCAAAAAAAGTTCCTTTCATTTACGCAAGTCAATAGATAGCTGCTTGCCTTTGTGGAAACATGTAAAGGCCAGGCGTGTCCAGCCTTCTGGCCATACTGGATCTGTGGTATATCCATCATCGGTAAAGTGTAATCCTGCAAAGCCTAATATCGCTGCCTGCCACACCGCGCCCGCACAGGCACAATGTATACCTTCGTCTGAGTTTCCTCGTGGATCTTCAAGGTCGACTACCGCACCTTTCATGAACATGTGATAGGCGGTCTCGACCAGACCCAGCTCACATGCCAGCATGACATGGAACGCGGGTGTAAGCGAAGAACCATAATCGTGATCTGTAATTGGGTAATAATAATCCCAATTTACTTTCTTTGTTTTGAGGTCAAACTGCTGATTCAACACCGTCAATAGCATTAAAACATCGGCCTGCTTGACTATTCGATAGCGCTGAATTTCCTCTACTCCCAGGATGCCTTGATAGGACGTTTTACGTCCTTTGTATTTCTCCTGATCAAGAGGCTCAAGTTGGAAAAAGCCATCAAATTGTTCAAATAGCCCAGTTTGCTTATCTTGTAAAATACGAATGCGATCAATAATATCGTGCCAATGCGCCAGGCTTTGCTCATTCAAATCTAGCTGCATTAGCAGTTCCTTGGCTTTATCAGGAGCAATGGACTGGAGCCAATGTAGAGTATCAATGGCGATCTGAATGTTATGCCTTGCCATGTAATTTGTAAAAACATTATTATTGACGTGTTCATGCCATTCATCGGGACCGATCACATTGTCGATCTCGTAGACATTGTGTTCTGTATTCCATACTGTGCGACTGACCCAGAAGGAAGCAGCATCCAGCAGAATTTCAGCTCCAAAATCACGCATAAACTCGTCATCGCCTGTGAAGTGCCAGTATTGCCAGACTCCATGTGAGATGCTTGCTGAAATGTGCAATTCTAATGGACCGTTAAGCACGGGGATCAGTTCGCCAGTTTCCGGGTGTAGAATGGCGGGTGGAGTCGTTTCCTCTCCACTTAATGTGCTTTCCCATGGATATTGCGCACCCTTATAGCCGTTACTTTTTGCTTTGGCTCGGGCGGCTGGCAGAAGTCGATATCGATACATCAGCAGGTTACGGGCGATGTCAGGATGCACATAGGTGAAGTACGGAAGCATGAATATCTCTGTATCATGAAAGACGTGACCGCGATAACCAAAGCCAGTCAAGCCTTTCGCAGCAATGCTATAGCGACTGTCATGTGAGGAGACACTGATGCGCAGTTGATAGATATTGTAACGCACCGCTTGCTGTGCTTTTTCGTCGCCTTCAATGATAACATCTGAGACTTCCCAGTAGTCCTGCCATGCCTGCTTATGTGCGGCAAGCAATGTTTCATACATGTCAACTTCTACACATGGGTTGACCTGTCTCGTCCCTTCTACTAAGAGTTCATTTTGCTTATCAGATTCAGCTTGAGATTCGCCTGATCGTAACATGTTATGATGATGTTCTATCGCGGACTGCAGGGGATCTTCTGTATCGCGTGAGGTGTACATGACAACAACTTTTTCTGCTGTCATTGTTTCACCAACAGTCAGTTTCTTATAGATGCGGATGCTAGGCGAGACATCGGAGCGGATTATTTCTTTTTGGAATTCGCAGTCCCTGGATGAGAAGCTCATCGTCTGTACGAGTTGGACCAATGAAAAGCGTGTTTGCGAATGCAGCCAAACGAGTTCTCCATCTCGACCCTGCTCTACAGGCTCCCAGTGCAGCAAGTCATAGTTCCCCACCGCCAAATTGAGAGCAGACCAGAGCATGACATCAAGCTTTCCTCCTGTTCCAGGTTGTTCCTCGACAGTCAGGCTATAACGAATTACTCCAATATGTTCATCTGCCAGGCTGGCAAAACGCTCGCACGTAATCCTTAGACGGATTCCACCCGGGCTTTCCCACCGTACTGTCCGGCTGAGTATACCATTTTGCATATCCAGTGTGCGGTGGTAGTCAAGGATTTTGCCTTCATCCAGGCGAAAACGTTCATTATTCACAAACAGTTTAATTGTCAGCCAATCGGGAATGTTAGCTAACTCCTCTTTAGCTATAGCAACTTTATCAAATACACCGAAAAGCAAGGTCGCTGGAGTTGCTTTGGGATATCCTTCCTCAAATGCGCCTCGCGTACCAAAATAGCCATTGCCGATCGTGTACACAGTTTCGCGACTATGGAGTTTTTTTGGATCAAACTCCTTTTCTTCAATGCACCAGGGATTCATAACTAACCCTTTCTTATCTATGTTGAAAGGACACCTGTAAGGGTGTCCTTTGATTAGTTTAACACATCTGCTATATGCAGAGACGCGAGAGTTGGTAAGACTTTATCTGCCCGGTGGAAACGCTCTTTCGGTCCAATTCCCAGAGCCTGCATGCCCGCGGTCTTGATGGCTTCGATGCCTGCGTCAGCATCTTCTACTCCCAGGCAATCTGGAGTGTTAATTTGCACCAATCCTGCTGCATAGACGAAAATATCCGGCGCAGGTTTGCTATTCACTACACTATTGCCGTCTGCAATACCATCCATGTAACTTATAATATCAAGGAGCTTCAGTACTGTGCGACAGTTTTTGCTTGCAGATGCAATAGCCACTTTGATGCCAGCTTCTCGAATCTCTCCCAAAAGCTCTCTGCCTCCTGCTACCAGGTCTTTCGGGGACATTGACTCCACCATCTCAATATAATACCGATTCTTACGGTCCATCATCTCTTGAATCTGTGCTTCGGAGTATGTGCGACCTCGAATGATATACATCAATGACTCGCGACGAGCAACGCCGCGTAAATACTTATCATTCTCCTCTTTTGTAAATGGGATGCCTTCGTCATCAGCAAGGCGTTTCCAGGCCTTATAATGGTATTCGGAAGTATCGGTTAATACTCCATCGAGGTCAAAAATGATTGCTTTTGGTCTTTGCATAACAGAACTTCTCCTTTAAAGATTTCACATTTAGTAGTGGAACCTGGCGCCTGCATGGGGCGTCACTACATTTCAAATTGTCATCTCAAGCTAGACTGAACATTAGTTTTTCAGAAAGTCCATAGCTGCCCGTGTCAGCACCTCTACTCCGATAGGTAGAGCGTCTTCATCGATATTAAAACGAGGATGATGGTGAGGAAAGTTGGCTCCCTTTTCCTCATTTTTTGCGCCCACTATGAAGTAGCAGCCAGGCACGGCTTCAAGGAAACAAGCCATGTCATCACTACCGGCAGTCATGACATCCTCGCTCTCGTCAACCTCTTGCTCTCCTACTGCGACGATGGCTGCTTCGCGAACTATCTCAGTTATTTTTTCATCATTCACGCAAGGTGGACAACCATCGAATATTTCTACCTCGCATGTACCACCCATGGCAATTGCTATGCCTTGCGAGATCTCGCGAATACGACGCAATAATTTTGTGCGATGTTCCGCATTGAAAGCACGCATAGTACCTTCCATTTTAGCGATTTCCGGAATAATGTTGAAAGCAGTCCCAGCTTGAATATTGCCAATGGTAATAACAGCAGGGCTTAAAGGGGAAGTCTCACGGCTGATCAGCGTTTGTAGCGCGGTAACAATGTACGCAGAGATGACAATGGGGTCGACAGTCGTCTCGGGCATTGCGGCATGTCCGCCTTTACCATTGACGGTCATGATAAACCTGTCGGCACTGGCAAAAACAGCACCGGCGCGTACGCCAACTCGACCAAGAGGGTAATCACTTATCAAGTGCAGGCCAATGATCGAATCAACATTTTGCATGGCCCCTTCTCTGATCATCGGATCAGCCCCTCCTACGCGCTCTTCGGCAGGCTGAAAGACAAATTTTACATTGCCTGAAAGTTCGTCGCGGCGCTTATTTAAAAGATCGGCCACAGCGAGCAAAATAGAGGTATGACCATCGTGTCCACATGCGTGCATTTTGCCATCTATAGTGGAACGATAGTCGATGTCATTCATTTCGTGAATGGGGAGGGCATCCATGTCTGCGCGAATGGCGATGGTTTTCGCTCCTGGCTTGCTAGCACCTCCTCGCAGTATGCCGATGACTCCCGTTTTTGCAATGCCCGTCTGCACCTCCAATCCCATGCTCCGTAGTCGTTGCGCTACAATGCCGGATGTGCGTACCTCTTCAAATGCAAGCTCGGGATGTTCGTGCAGGTCACGACGCATTGCTATTATGTCAGGTACAAGCTCATCAATATCAGATTTTAAATGGTCAGATTGGGACATGGAACCTCCTGGTGGCTTTCGTGCAAACTTCAGAACAATACAGGTTTAAACGCAAGAATCCGATAAATTCTTCTTCAATCTTATCCTATCATACGAATATGAGTTCTGTGAAACAAGAACGAGTACTGTTGGTATAGCCATAACACATTAGACATAATGTAAGCCAATTATGGCACTCTATGTCTACATTGGCCCTAGGAAAGCAGATCTTTGGCAGTTATTATTGATTATAGTAGCACACGGTCATGGTTCTTAGAGGAAGGTATGATGGTTCCGACTCTCTTTATGCTTCTGCTCATCGTAATAGGTATAGCTGCAAATAGATGGGGCGTAAACAGTATAGATGGCCCCGATAGTCCCGAATGGGAAAGACGACAGCGCTGGTATGGATTTCATTAACACTAGACTGGACATTTCATGAGAGATATCGACTCTACTGGAACGAGGTTGGAGCAGGTAGAGCAAGAGAATAACACTGAAAAAGGCTCTCTGGCTGTCGGGTCGAGTTCCTCAACCATGCGTCAACGTATTTTTATCATACTTTCCCTGCTCTCACTCTATTTTCTCTGGGGTGGGACATATCTAGCGATGCGTATTGCTCTCCATGGATTTCCTCCATTCATACTGGCGGGAGTGCGTCAATTAACAGCGGGCATTATCCTTTTTCTTGTTTTGTGGCTGCGCAAACATGAGTTACCCACACGCAAGCAATGGCTGACAGCAATTGTGGTAGGTGGACTTTTACTGGTGGTGGGGAATGGTGGAGTCGTATTTGCTGAGCAGTGGGTATCTTCTGGCCTGGCTGCGCTTGCTCTGGGAGCTATTCCGCTCTGGACTGCTCTCTTCTCGGGTCTTTTTGGACGCTGGCCTACGCGCATCGAATGGTTCGGATTGGGGTTAGGATTCTCTGGATTGGTACTTTTAAATCTGGAAAATGGTTTGCATGCGAATCCTTTAGGCGCAATTGTGTTGTTCATCGCACCGATAGGTTGGGCACTTGGCTCTATCTTGAGCCAGCATCTTCCCAGCCCAAAGGGTCTGATGGCGAGCGCATCTCAGATGCTTGCCGGTGGCGTTTTGTTGTTTATCGTAGGTTTTGGCACTGGCGAACACATGACCAGCATGCCTGGTCCTGGACCACTGGCAGCGATGGCCTATCTGATCATTGGCGGCTCCCTTATAGCTTTCAGCGCTTATGGCTATCTCTTGCGCCATGTGAGGCCAGCGCTGGCGACCAGTTATGCCTATGTCAACCCGTTAGTTGCCGTTGGGCTGGGAGTAGCGCTGGCGGGCGAACAAATCACGATGATAGGGCTGCTCGCAATGCTCACGATTTTGTCAGGGGTAGGACTGGTATCGTTAGGGCGTGATCGGCATTGAAGCCTATTACGCTTTTCCTACGTTAAACCTGAAGTGGGCAATATCCCCATCCTTGATCACATAATCTTTCCCTTCCAGACGTTGCAAGCCCTTCTTAGAAGCTGCAGCAAATGAACCGCCACTTGCCATGAAGTCATCGTAGTGCGTTACTTCGGCACGAATGAAACCACGCTCGATGTCGGTATGGATCTTGCCTGCGGCTTCTGGCGCTTTTGCGCCCCTGGTAACCGTCCAGGCGCGTACTTCGTCCTCACCCGCTGTCAGAAATGTTATCAAATTGAGCAGGCGATAACCGACCTGAATCACACGGTCTGTACCCAATTTTGGCAGCCCAAGGGATTCCAGGTACTCGGCAGCATCTTCCTCAGGCAATTCAACAAGCTCAGCCTCGAGCCGCGCAGAAACTGCTACTACTTCGGAACCCTCGGATTTCGCTCGTTGGGCAATTTTCGCGATGCCTATCAACTCGCCTTCGAGCGTGGTGATATCTACATCTTCCCCTGAAGCGATACGCTCCAATAGATTGTTTGCAGCGCCGAGCACATCTTCACTGACATTTAACACATACATGCGCGGCTTCAGGGTGAGTAGAAAAAGTTCATTCAGCACTGCCTTGTCCTGTGCTAGCAATTCAATGTTGCTAGCCAGATTCAATTCATTGAGGGCTTCCTGTAAGAGCCGCAGCACTTCCAGTTCTTGCTGGTACTTTTTGTCGCCTGATTTCGCGGCCTTCATGGTTCGTTCGATACGTCGTTCTACCGTCGTCAGGTCAGTCAAGGCCAGTTCGGCGTTCAGACTGTCCAGGTCGCGGTTGGGATCGATATCACCGTATATATGAGGGACGTTGCTGTTCTCGAATGTACGAAGCACGATAGCAAGGGCATCGGCGTTGCGGATATGTCCAAGAAACTCGGCGCTCAAGCCTTCGCGTTTCTCGGTCGCGCTATGTCCTCCCTGGCCTAAACCCGCGACATCAACAAATTCTACCGTTGCGTAGGTCACCTTTTTGGGGTGGAATATTTCTGCGAGTGGCTCCAGGCGTGGGTCAGGTACCTGGACTACTGCCATATTGGCCTGTACGGTGCTTGTTGCGTAGCCGCTGATTGGGGCTCCTGCTTTGGTCAGTGCGTTAAATAGGGTTGTTTTTCCACTTTGCGGTAGCCCTATAATTCCTATAGTGAGTGCCATTGTAATCCTCTTTTAAATGGGTTATTTTTCTGGCATCCGCTTTACACTTGCCGCCTGCGGCGGCAAAAGAGATAAAAAGAGATTTTCGGGGACACCCCGAACCCCGGCAAAGGGCTTCGCCCTCTGCACTCCCAGAGTACATGGATTCCCCGAACTCCGTCAAAGGGCAATATCCTTTGCACTCCCAAACATATGTGTACATGGTGCCAGAATTTGTGACTTGACGATATCTCAACCAGACAATACAATATCTGTAATGATAAAGCGTTTCCCGCCAATTGGAGGTAACTTTCTATGCCATTGTACGAGTATTATTGCTCGGACTGCAAATCCAAGTTTGAATTGCTAGTTAGCCATCAGCATGCCGATGATGTTGTATGCATGAAATGTCACAGTGAAAAAGTGCGACGTCTTCTTTCAGTTTTCGCTCTTGCTTCGAATGGCAGCGAAGATAGTGCATATGACGACATAGGACTTTCTGCTGGTGGCAGTTGCGGCTGCGGTGGCGGAAGCTGTGGCTGCAACTAAACAAGGCTAATTCTCATGTTTAATAAAGTCAGCTACCGGCGTGGCGTGATAGAGGGTGTGATCCTCTATACGCTAGGTCGTCTTGGCGCTATTATTACCCCTGCATTTTTCCCCGGCTGGTTGTTTGTAATAGCTCCTTTACTTTTTCTGGTTCTACAATTCTTGATTGCTCCTTATTGGGCAACGCGACGTATCAAATCTACGAAGCGCGAACGGCTGAGCAAGCGTTTCTGGCTGTTGGGGCCGCGAATGGCGGCTATTTGTTTCTGTATCGACCTGGTTATTTCGCTTGCGGTAGGATTGGCACTCTTCACATTCGAAGAGGTGCAGCAAGGCCCTGTTATCTGGCGTTTTTTCACGAGCGGGCAAAATCATCTCAGCTTGCTTCAATTTGGTGCCTACGAGTTAAGAAGCGCTGCGCTGCTTTTGTCGTTCTTCACACTTACCGTAGTATGCACGCGCCTGGCTCAAGGCGGCTTTTTGCGCTTTACAATGCCTGCAGGTGGGAACAGGGTGACGTTGTAATCTACAATCCCTGGTCGAATCTTGCAGGATCAAATAACTCTACATCAGGATTGATCTTTCCCTGAACCAGTTCGCTCACTAGCTTCGCTGCGTGTACGGCAAATGCGTTCCCATGCCCGGTATACCCACCAGCAATAAAGCAGTTTGGCGCACCCGGTAGACGCCCTATCAGCGGCAGGCTATCGGCTGTGAAGCCCATGATACCAGCCCAGCGGTTGGTGATCTTGACGTGTTGCAGGTTGAGCGTTTGATGGACGAATGCATCCAGATGTTGTTGAACAGCCTCATTTGGCGTTTCGTCATATGTCTGCACCTCAGTATCAAAAGAGCGATTGCGCCAGCCTCCAACCACAAGTCTCCCATCGGGAATCTGACGCCAATACTGGTAGCCTTCATCTGCCGAGCATGGATGTGGGAAAAGTTGTTCGTTGACTGGCTCTGTGGCAATGACCTGACCGCGAGTTGGAAAGATGCAGCTAGATAGCCAGTTTGCTCCGACCAATGCTCCAAGTTCTGGTAACCATGCATTGGTGGCAAGTACCAGTGTGCGGGCATGCATGGTACCCTCAGATGTATGGAGCAAAATTCCATCTTCGTTTGCGGAGATTCCGATGACTTGGCTCTCGCTATGAAAAACTGCTCCTGCTTGCTGTGCCAGCAATGCAAGTCCCATTACGAACTTTGCTGGATGAAACTCTCCATTTGCTGGATAGTAAGTTCCTCCGAAATAGGCATTTTGTAGCCGTGCTGGCAAATCATTCCGCCGCACAATCTGTACTTCCCATCCGTCTTCGATAAGTAGCGAGGCACTTTGAATGACCTGCTCAAGTTCTGCCTCACTGAGCGCTAATTTCATCGATCCTTTACGACGGTATGAACATGACCAGCCACTTTGTTCAAGTTCATCAATGAGGCTCTTGAGAAGCTCATGATTGCCTATGGTAAATGCCCAGAGGCGTCGAGCATGTTCACGTCCGTAGCGCTCTATGACATTCGAATAGGACGCAGTTGTACCATAAGCGATAAACCCGCCATTGCGCCCGCTGGCTCCCGATGCGATGCTGCGAGTCTCTAACACTCTGACATTGATACCGGCTCGTGCCAGCCAGAGCGCAGTTGCAGTGCCTGTAATACCTGCACCTATTACGGCGACCTGGGTTTCGAGTGCACCAAGTAGGGGGTTAGTCGAAATCGCCATGTCTGTTTCGTTTAGTTCAGCTTGCCATAAAGATGTGCTACCCACTATTATCCCTTTCTGGCCGTCGCAATTTTAACTGGAGGATAAATCCAAAAGTTTAGCCCTGATACCTGTACATCCAACATGCCATTTGTCTGTAAGTCTTCGCTATATTCCTTGACATGCTCAAAATCCATCAGTGCTACCTTGCCACCTGGTTTGAGCACACGCGCAACCTCATTTATAGCTTCTCGGCGACCCTTACGGTTGTAGATATTATGGATGGAAAGGTTGGCTACTACAACATCGATGCTTGCATTCTCAAAGGGTAACATTCGCATATCACCGTCTTGTACCTCTACGCGATCAGCAACGCCTTCTGCACGAGCATTTGCCACTGTTGCATCTTTGCGATTGTCTCCCTGGTCTTCCTGTGACCAAAGATCAATGCCTATAGCGAGTCCACGTGGCGCTCGTTTAGCTGCGCCAATTAACAGTAATCCACGACCGCAACCTAGGTCGAGCACAGTTTCATCACCACGTAACCGCAAGCTGTCGAGCAATCTATCGCGTGCATGCATCTTGCCAAATCGACTACTCCAGATCATCATTGTGCCTGAGAACAAAAAACCGACCCCTGTGATCAATGCAGCCACAGCGATTGGGGCAACGATATTACCTATGTTACCCTTTAAAAGAACATCCCAAATCAGAATTCCCAGACTTACTATTGCCAATGCTCCTCCTACGAGCAGAAATTTCTGCACCAATGTCGGCGCATCAAGGCCATAATCGGCTCGTGTAGTGTTCAGCGTTTTCTGTGACATTACAAATTCCTCTTCTCCACTTCAACATATGTGATGCCCTGCCAATACTTGTGCGTTCCTACCATAACAAAATCAAAACGATCTATGTCAAGTATTGCGGCGATATCATCGAAAGGAAAGTCGAGATCGCCAAAATTAAGAAAATCAAAACGGCCAGATTGCTCTAAATGAGTAATCTCCTTTGCCAGGGAGATAGGGGCATCGTCTTGTCCATATAGTAGGGCTTCCAGGTAATCGGCGCAGACACTATCTTCACTCACCACGTCACTCTTATAGAATGTTGGAAAGAGCGTGATGCGTCCTCCTGTTGCATCTGACAGACGGCGGGCATACATGGCTGTAGCTTTTGCATTTACCAACGAGCAAATGAGCAAGTGCGTTGCATTCACAGCACCTACTGCCCCCTGTGTGCCCGCACCTGTGCGCTGAATCAACAAACGGCCGTTAACATCTGCTGTTGACATGAGCGATGGAGAATTGTTGAAATCGAAGCCAGGGATTAAGCGCCCACCTACTTCTCCTGCTAATAGTGCATCTGGTTCTCGTTCTCGTAGTGCAAATGCATCTTCTACTGATCGGACTAACCAGAGGCGTTGCACTCCACCTGAAAATGCATAGGCTGCAACACTGAAAGCACGAATCACGTCGATAACGATAACCACACCCTGCGCTAGTGTAGCTTCTTGTAGATTAACGCGTCTGATTTCTAAGTTGCTCATTTATTGCCTCGACAGAGAAGTGATCGATTTACTCGTCTATCTGTGCTTTCTGTAGCTTGCCGCTATAGTCTGTATAGATCACTTTCCATTCTGTGAATACGTCCAGGCCGGCAATGCCTGCCTCGCGATGTCCATTGCCGGTACCGCGATTGCCGCCAAATGGAAATTGTATTTCCGCGCCTGTTGTACCTGAATTTACATAAAGAATACCTGTCGTGATATCGCGCATCGCTCGTTGCACACGGTTGATGTCCTGTGTGTAGATGGCGCTGGAAAGCCCGAATTTCGTTTCGTTATTGACTGCGATAGCTTCCTCGAAGGATGGAACTTCTATCATCGAGAGTACTGGCCCAAATATCTCTTCTTGTGCGATACGCATGTTTGGACTTACTGCGGTGAAGAGTGTAGGACGATAGAAGTTCCCTTGTGCTAGTTCACCCTCATTTTCAACATGGCCACCGGTGACAAGATTAGCACCTTCTTCTTTCCCAATTTCGGTGTAACTGTGGATTTTCGATAGTTGAGAAGCGTTGATGACAGGACCAACATCGACACTTTCGTCCAATCCATTGCCCAACCGTAATTGTTCTATGCGTGGCACAAGCATATCCACCAGTTGTTTGCAGACGGTGCTCTGTACAATCACGCGACTACATGCTGTACAACGTTGGCCGGTGGTGCCGTATGCGCTCCACAGGATACCTTCGACGGCGAGATTGAGATCCGCGTCATCCATCACAATGACCGCGTTTTTGCCGCCCATCTCCAGGGAAACCCGTTTCAGGGACTTCGCAGCTTCAATTGCCACGTGACGACCGGATTCGGTTGAGCCGGTGAAGGAGATGACTGCGACATCAGGGTTGTGAAGCAGGGCTTCGCCAACTGTGCCGCCCGGGCCAAATACAATATTGACGACGCCTTCTGGCAGTCCTGTTTCATACATTATTTCGACCAGCCGCAATGCGCTTAGTGGGGTATCGCTGGCAGGTTTGAAGACTACAGTGTTACCAGCAATAAGAGCAGGAAACATTTTCCAGGTTGGGATGGCCATGGGGAAATTCCAGGGGGTGATACAGGCGACTACCCCAACCGGATCACGCATGGCAACACCCGATTTGTTGGATAATTCAACGGGGACGCTATAGCCAAAGAGCCTGCGTCCTTCTCCAGCCATATAGTAGGCCATATCAATGCCTTCCTGTACATCGCCGCGTGTTTCCTTCAGCACTTTGCCCATTTCCTGTGTCATCGTACGAGCCAGTTCTTCTTTGTGCTGTTTGAGTAGTTCTCCTATGCGAAAGAGGATTTCACCACGTTTGGGGGCAGGCACCAATCGCCACTTCTCAAATGCTGTACGCGCTGCGGCAACAGCAGCATTGGCATCGGCTTCGCCAGAAAGCGGAAAATATCCTACGATTTCACCTGTAGCAGGATTGTAATTCGCGAAATTCTTGCCGCTTTCTGCGTCTTGCCATTTGCCACCGATACCATTTTGAAATACTTTGGCTGTCGTGGTCATAGTCAGTCTCCTCTTTTGAAAATGCTTATCAGGTTAGGTTCTGTGGTTTCCATTGTATCTCATGATGCGGTATTCATTAGCAAAGCACACAGATTTGTTTCCTAAACAAGTTGCTAAGCTTGCCCATTGCCTCTACAGTAGTACCAGAAAGATTAAGCAACGTTACGAAATGAGCAATACGAGACGAGAACCCCAGATCAAGGTCAAGGGTTTCCGAACAACGCTGTAATTCACAAATTTCCTACAAGTTTAAAATAGGCTTCATTTCTTCCATGCTTAAACCAAGTATTACTAGGGTCCAATTGGAGCGCACGATCAAAGTCCTGAATAGCTTGTTGGTAGTCATTGAGATGGTAAGACGCGAAACCTCGACCCGCGTAAGCTCTAGCGAACTCTGGATAAAGTTGAATAGCACGCGTATGGTCTACTATTGCCTTTTCAAACTCAGTAATAGCTGAATATGCGTTTCCTCGATTGTAATAAGCATTGGCGTAATTAGAGTATAGAAGCAATGGCGCGGTCGTAGTCATTTATTGCCTTGGAGTATTCTTTAAAGACAGTGTAAGTAACGCCTCGCATGTTGTAAGCGTTGGCATAATTGGGATTGAGAACAAGTGTATGCTCGAAGTCAACTATTGCTTTCTGATATTCCTTTAGAGCTATGCAAGCGATGCCTCGGTTGAAGTAGACGTCGGCATTCTGAGGATCAAGTTCGAAAGCTCGATCAAAGTCGGCTATCGCTTTCTGATAATCGTTAAGGTCCCTGTAAACTCGGCCACGATTAATGAAGGCACTTGAATAGAAAGGATCGAGGGTGAGAGCGCGATCATAATCGATTATCGCATTTCCATATTCTTTGAGTAAATGGTGGGCTAAACCGCGATTGTAATAAGCGATGGCATAATTAGGATTAAGACCAATGGAATAGTTGAAGTCCTCAATGCCCCGGTGATACTCTTTGAGTTCACAATAAGCATTGCCTCGATCATTGTAACCGTCAATATCCTGAGGATTAAGGGAAAGAGCGTGGTCATAATCCTCAATGGCCAATTTGTACTCTTTGAGAGCTAGGTAACTGTTACCTCGGCCGTGATAGGCAGTAGCATAGGTTGGATCGAGAACGAGAGCACAATTAAAATCCGTAATTGCCTGTTGATACTGCTTGAGTTCATAGTAAGTAAGGCCTCGATTACTGCATATAATGGCATTCTTAGGGTTAAGCTCTATAGCGCGATCATAATCAGCTAGTGCCCTTTGGAACTCCTTTAGATTGTTATAGGTGGTGCCTCGATTGGCGTAACTATCATAATCATTAGAGCTAAGAGAAATAGAATGATCATAATCAGCTATTGCCTTCTCGTATGCCTTAAGTTCTCTGTAAGCATTGCCTCGGTTGTAGTAGGCGATGGCAGAGTTGGGATCGAGCTCAATAGCACGATTCAAATCATCAATCGCATGGTGATATTGCTTGAGTTCACAGTAGGCATTGCCTCGATTGCTGTAGACGACTTCGTATTTGGGGTCAAGAGTAATAGTATGATTAAAGTCTGCGATAGCTTGCTCATACTCCTTGAGAGCAGCATAAACAACACCGCGAGAATAGTAGGCGAAGACATTATCAGAATCAAGAGTAATAGCACTGTCCAAGTCAATTATAGCTTGCTCGTACTCCTTGAGGGCTAAATAAACAACACCGCGTTTGATATAGGCATCAGCATACAAGGGATTAAGTTCGATAGCACGATCATAGTCGTCTTTTGCCCGTCTATACTCTTTGAAGGCTACATAAACGTCGCCACGGCCGATATTTGCGGGGATAAACTTAGGATCAAGATCAAGGACTTGGTCATATAATAGAATCGCCTCTTTATAACTTCCAGCTTTATAGAGAGTAAAACCCTGGATGAACAATTGCTCTACTGTTTTCCAAGAATCATTCACTAGTTGTAGTGACCTCCTGAACTTCGTACTCCAACTGATTCTAGCAACGTTAGATCAAGGCAGTTGGTACCCTTGTGAGTCAATTCTCATTATAGAGAGTGAGTCTATGAATTGTAGAGTATCTTGAATAATCCGTCAAATAGGCTTGGTTGAAAGGTTGTCCAAATCAGTTATGGGCAAACTGGTTAAAAAAAGAAGAGATGTTAAGAGTATGAGATTATATTCACAAGTAATATATGCTGAGGATAATAGTGGATTGACTGTAAAGAAGTTACTGTTGATAATGCTATTCGTCTTATTTTAATAGTCAAAGAGAAAACGAAGATATTCATTAACAATTATTAACTCATAGTATTTAAAATAAAATTGAATTAGAGTATAGTGTGAGAAAACCAAATCCTCAAACCCATCAAGCTTGCCGTTCTCTGCTTCAAAAAGCGGTGCGACGTGGTAATACTTCGCTTACAAGCAAAATTGCATGCCATCTGCAAAGTATTGGAGATGCTGACTGGCTGAAAACACGCACTGCTATTATCACCTTTGAAGAATGCTGGCCTTTGGGCATTAAGTTGCACCAAAAAACTGATTTTCAAGGTATTCTTCATATATTGACTGAGGTAACGCGGACGGTGAAAGTAAAAGATGCTGCTGCTCTTGGTATGCTGGCATACGAATTTTCGCGTGGTGATACCTCGGTGCTATCTGGTACTCCCGAAGATCAAGATATACGACGTGTAGCAGAGGCAATACTAAACTCTCAAGACTTTTGGACATCAGCTACTCAAAATTGTTCGCAAATTAACCAACAATTACTCATACAATCATCAATGAAGGCTTATCGACGCGGGGGATGGCCATGGGATAGAGCTTTAATTCAGGCAGCAGCCTACCTAGCGTTAACTCATGGCATACCTGAAGTTCCCATAACCATGCAACCTTCGATTGAAGTTCCTTTTGGGTAGGATTAGACAAACACACATCTCAGGGGAAAAGGGCTCTTCAAGATACTGCAAGAAACATTGGAGTACCTGCACGACAACTATCATGGATAAGTTTCTATTTTGAGAGCGCGCGTGCCAACGAAAGTACCGAGTCTTACTGGTGGTTGAGAGAGTGCCAATGGCGTTTAAGCAAAGTTGGAGTGGATCAAGACACAGCCAGTCTCATTTGGGAAAGGGCTCAGCCTATTTTAATCCAATTGTTGAAAGAGGAAACTGATATCCTACAAAAGCATTTGGATGAGTATATTGGCAGTGAAGCTTTTATGGAAAATTCAAAGCATTCACAATCTCAGCAAGTCAGCCTACCTGGCTTCTAAGCATCAATAAAATAAGCATACAAGCGTGATAACAGGCGCGACTACTTGAACACAATAATGAAATTATACTGGGGGAATGTGTTTTATGATACGGGGGAAAGATATTCAAAGTCTAGTCGATCTATTGATGCAGAGGAATGTAACTCTCTTCCATGCCTGTCAATTACTAGATCTCCAATCCTATCTCAGACTGAGGGGTATTCCATCTCGCGCTTGCCTTGAAGAAAGTAGATTACCTTTTACTCAATTTGAGACTGACGGAGATGACCATGTAAAGGAAGTTTGGGATAGGATTTTCATGAACTTCTCCGATTTTGGTAAAACATTCGCTGATGGACATAAGGGTATACCTAATCCATACGGACCAATTCTACTTGAGATTAGTCCTGAAGTGCTGAATGAAGCCGAGAGTATAGCAGTATGTATCCAGCCGGTGGGGGGTAATGGATTTATTAACACTGAATTCAATTCATTGAAGACCGTATTCGATATTAACAGGATTTTTGTGTATCCTGCTAAAGCCAGACATCCCCAAAGTACCTGGGTAAAGTATAAAAGTGCCTTGAGAGAGGAATTTGAATGTACTCATCCATGTGACCCTGATATAAGCTGTGTTGTAACAAGAGGGAAACTTGCACTAAAATATGTAAGTGGAATACTTGTTGATCCTTACCTAGTGGCTGATAAGCCTTTGCAAGATTGGGTGGCGGCGATGTTCACCCCCAAAGCTCATCGTTTTATTCAAGAGAGAGCCTCCGAAAGAGAGCATCTTTATAAGGAGCTTGCTAGCGTAATAATTAAGGATGTACCATCTATCAGGGAACTGGCTCAAAGCTCATATGTAAGTGTGGAATTGAGTGAATGGGCTCAAGCAATTGAGAGGCAAAACTTAGGATACCAATTTAAGCGTTTTGCTAGCTACCTGCGTAATGGACGCTACTAAAAATCTCTGACTAGAGCATATTGCTCACAGACATTATTGCCAATCTTAGCTGATTAAGCAATTCAGATAGATGTATATTGTCCATTACCTGATATGACAAGTTAATCTATGGCCTTGTCACTCATTGTTCATAAGTGTAAGTCCTGTATTTAGCTTTAGTTATTCTTCTTAAGGATCCATTCATCACTCTTAGCCTCTACTCCACTACCGCCATTAATTAATTCTTCCCACGTAAAAGATTCACTTTGCGGTGATAACCATAGATGCCTGTTGACATAATGAAGTTTCCGTCTATAACGACTATTGGAGGTTGAAGTTATGAATATTTGGAGATCTTCACCCTCTTCATTCCCTGGATGATAGTGCGAAAGAAACAATACAGCTTCTTCACCATTATCAACTTTCGGACGCAATTCATAAAGTGTTGACATAAATTATCTCATCCTTATAATTTGTAACATTTACCTGGCTGTGCGGATTGAAAGGCCGCCTAAAGACAATTAGTGTTTTGATATCTCATCCTTTATTACTGATCTCTGCATAAACTGCTAAACTTTTGGCCGAGTGAAACAGGCTAATGCACCTTTAGAAGCCGCATCGCTGATAGGCAAGTTTAGATGTCTACACCGAGATCAGTAAGATGCCTAAGGTAACCCTAGTTGAGATCTGGCTGAATTTGCAGAGATGCCATAATTTCTGAGGAAGCAACGAAATTAATTTCCTATTCATTTTAACTCAACTTTAAAACCCTGATATAAGACAAATGTTCAGGTATATCATCTCCTTTTCGATGGAAAGGAGGCACAGAACAGTCCATTCCAGCAGTCAGGAGGATGACTAACAAATGTACTAAAGGCAGCGAGTGTGATTTTAGGGAATGTTGGCCGTCTCAGTCATATGCAATCTCATGTTATCTGAATAAACAAGGGCGATTGAACCAACCTTGGCGGCCATTATACAATTGTCATATTAAAAGTGTGTTACATAATGCTCTTATTCAGCGTTGCCAGGAATTCAATATTGTTGCTGGTCTTGGACATGTGCTGCAATAGTGCCTCCATTGCCTCCATGCCGCGCTGATCTGCCAGTGTTGAGAACATGCGGCGCATGACCACGACTGCGCGCAATGTCTTGTCGTCGAGCAGCAGTTCTTCGCGACGCGTGCTCGAGAGTGAGATGTCGATGGCGGGGAAGACACGGCGTTCTGCAAGTTTGCGGTTCAGGATCAGCTCCATATTGCCGGTACCCTTAAATTCTTCGTAAATCACGTCATCCATACGGCTGCCTGTGTCTACCAGCGCTGTGGCGATGATCGTCAGGCTTCCACCCTCTTCGATCTTACGGGCTGCGCCAAAGAAGCGTTTGGGCGGGAATAAGGCACTTGGATCGAGACCGCCGGAGAGCGTGCGCCCGCTGGGCTGCACCGCCAGGTTATATGCACGGCTCAGTCGCGTAATGCTATCAAGGAGCACTACGACGTCACGTCCGCCTTCGACCAGGCGTTTGGCTCGTTCGAGTACCATCTCGGCTACGCGGGTATGCGCCTCGGTTGGCTCATCAAATGTCGAACTGATCACTTCTGCTCTCACCGAACGCTTCATGTCAGTTACTTCTTCAGGTCGCTCACCAATCAGTGCAATCATCAAATGGGCATCACTGTGATTTTCTGTGATCGAGTTGGCGATGGATTTGAGGAGCATCGTTTTACCGGCTTTAGGAGGAGAGACGATCAAGCCGCGCTGTCCGCGCCCGATGGGAGCCACCAGGTTGATCATGCGACCAGAAATGTTCGAGGGGACAGTTTCCAGGTTGAACATTTCACGTGGGAAAATTGGTGTTAGCATATCAAAATGCGGTCGGCGTTTCGCGATTTCGGGGTCTACTCCATTGATGGCTTCGACGCGCAACAGGCCATAATATTTTTCATTATCCTTAGGAGGACGAACCTGCCCGGAAACCATGTCACCTGTCCGTAAACCAAAGCGGCGGATCTGTGACTGAGAGACATAGACATCCATATTACCTGGAAGGAAGCGTTCCTGCCTGAGGAAGCCAAATCCATCTTCTACGATTTCCAACACGCCGGCACTGAAAATGTTACCTTGCTGTTCGGTATGGGCCTGGAGAAGTCGGAAGACGAGGTCTTGTTTCTTGAGGGTGGTATAACCGGAGAGTTCGAGGTCGCGAGCTATGTCGCGTAACTCCGTTATAGTTTTCGTTTCTAGTTCTGCGATGTTCACGTTGTTCTAGGGCGGAACAAATCCAAGGGAAGTAACACGCCCTTTCTCCTTTCTGTGTTGAACCTGGAGTTATTGAGGGAAATAGTAAGTACAAGCTTGTTTTTCGGATGACAACCTGAAAAACATGTGGTAACAATGATCATCAATTTTGATGGGTGAAAGAGGCACTGACCAATACCTAAGACAGCTTACGATGCCACAACATACACATAGGAACCTGCGGAACTATAAGATGGTGCGGTTCATACCTTAGGAGCTAGCATCACTATACCACAGGCACGAGCTTGTGTCAATAGATTTCGCGCTTTATAGGTAATTTGTATTATACATGAGTTATTCACGAGGTCAATAGTTTGCATTCAAAAATGCCCAACTGATTATTCCGCGCGGATAATAGTGCCCAACCCAGTCCTGACCATTATCACGCATGCCATCACCAAAGTTTAGCTCAAGCGCTATGTTGTGCATGAAAGCTGCATCAGTCACATCTATACGACTGCAACTCGTACATCCATGAGTGGCATACACCAGATCAGCAATAATTCCAGAGAGCATTACTTTGCTGAACCATTCATACCGCAGACAAACGTTACCAGGGCATTGAGAACCTGCTGTGCGTGCTGATTGCAACGAGATCATGTCTGGAGAAGAGATGATGCTGGCATTCAGATCTGTCGTGTATTGATGTGCCATGTCCTGTAGTAAGGTTTGATTCATCGTATTGTCTAACCCGATCAGGTGTGCGTAGAACAGGCCGTCACCCAGGACAACGGTGCGTCCATTGCAATTCGCGCTCGTAGTGCTATTTCTGGCAAGTGGAATATAACCGTTGGCAGTATATTCTTGTACCATCGCATCTTCGATCTTACTCGCATCATTTTTCCAGGTATCTGCGTTGCTGTCGCCTGGTACCAATCCGTCAAGATAAGCGGTGGCACGGTATGCTGTAGCTTCCTTCAACCCTTGATAGTAGAGGTTACCCGCGTGAGCCAGGTTGTTGTGCAGGCAATCGTTCTGGTCATCAAAGGTAGTGTTGGTGTCCTGTAAATTATAAGCAATACCTGTTTGAGGATCTCCCACTTGCTGATTGTGCTTCATGCTCGCATCAAGCAGATTCAGAGTAAGATTGTTGTTGGCAGTAAGTAGGGATGTGTCACCTGTCACGTTGACATAATACGCCGAGAGTAGCGCGACATCGGAATTCTCTTCCGTCGGCATGGGTGCGCCGAAAGAGAAACGTGGCGGTCCATAACAAGTCGCACGGATAGTTGGTATGCCGTTGCCTGGACTTGTACAAACACCGTTGCTGGACACATCACTCCCTTGATCATGTTGAAAGTAGGTTCCGTAGGAGTTATGAACAGCATTGTTAAATACAGTCGAAATCGCGCTCCTGAAGAACCACGGGACTCGATTAATCTCGAAATATCCATACTCATGCATGACATCGACTGTGGTCAAGAAGCCAAAAGTTCCTTCGTAGACCGCCGCATCATAGCCACCTCCCGCGCAACTCTGCCTTCCCGCGAGCCAGCTATTTGCCTTGTATGTGTGTAGACTATCCGCGATAATCCAACGCTGGGACGGTGTTAATACTGTGTTGTCAATCAGTATGTTCTCCATGGTTTGCGCGCGAGCAAGTAGATTGTCGCGTGTCGAAAGATTGTCAAATGCGAAATCAAGCACCTGATTTTCTGTTGACCACTCTTGCGCCGAATACAATTCCTCGCTCTGACAACCAGCAGGCAGCTGCGAATTGGCAAAGAGATTCTGGCCCGCATTCCAGCCACCTATCAGCATGTAGGCGGTCTGGCTTTGCTTTGCGCCGATGCTGTAATTCCAGGCCAGCCCTGCGCGATCGCTTGCTCCTGTATTACAACGCCATTGCGACTGTTGTCCTGCCAGGAAAAGGGTTCCATTTGTTCGGTCAGAGGCTGGATCGTAGGAAAGTACGTTAATGTGAGTGCCTGCAGGTGTTGTGTGTTGTAAACAGGCATTACTGGGAGGCAGGGTGCGATTGCTTCCGAATAAGAAATCTCCTGTCAGTGTTTTTGTGCTTGTATTTTGCAAGCTGACTCCAACGAGGAAGACAGGCACTGTATCATCCTTGACAGATTCAGCGCAGTTTGTGACAAACGTACAACCAGGCTCTCCCAGGAATGTATCAATGAAATCAACCGTAACATGCATGCCAGAGTTGTCACTGGCGTCACCCTCCCAACGGGTTGTATCTAATCCAAGCGTCCAGCGCTGATTTAAGAGGTATGTGTCACCTGACAACGCATTCGCAATACCCATATGGAATATTGAGGTTGTATGTTCTCCGGTTGGGGCGATACCGACTATGTAGCTGGCTGTATTATCGTGGAATATGCCATCTGTGCCACTTTGCACAGCATCCATAGCGGGCGTGATGACGAAATCGAAGCGAGAACCAAATTTCGCATTCACATTATTTGTAGCACTATGAGCGTTGTACGATATTACGGGAAGTTGGCTGTCGAGCAGCAACTGCTTTGGAATTGCAGCCGTCGACTTGTTGCTAGAGTGGTCGCTAGATAGGAAACTGGCAAATACAGGTGGCTCATTTGCTTGAAGAAAAAGCAAAGAAAACGTCAGGATACACAAAAGAATCCAGATCGTATGTGAATGAAAGCGTCGCAATGATCTGTTAAACCTCTTCATCCAAGAATTATACAGTGTTAAGACGAATTATATTTCCTTTACGGGATTACAAAAGGACTTTTAGCAAAGAGACAAGAGCAATAATATGTCACATGACCCATGTACCTTCAATCCTTTTCCGCTATGCTTGCTCTTGAAAAGAATTATATAACAAGGAGGGTACAGACAGTTAAGCACCCCATAGCTCTGCGGCTTGTGGCTTGTGAAGCGATCCGACTTGCCATCGGGAAGCCAGCAAGGGAAAGTGCGAGACTAGCTTGTCTAAGCTCTGGTGACAGGGCGTTTGAAGGAAACTGAACTACCTGGGCGTGGCAGCCTATAGGACGAAAGGGACACCTCCCTCATCCCTCTCCTCTCCGGGGTCAGCAGCGAAGGGAATATATCCACTCCGCAAGGAGGTTTATCACATGTTTGTCCCAGTGATGGATAGTCAGGGGAAACCCCTTATGCCGACGACGCCAGCGCGGGCGCGAAAATGGATCAAGTCCAGCAAGGCCACCGCTTTTTGGAAGGGAGGCCTCTTCTGTGTTCGTTTGAATGTCGAACCGTCGGCGCGGGAAACGCAGCCTATTGCCGTCGGCATAGACCCTGGTAGCAAGCGCGAAGGGTACAGTGTCATCTCGGCGGCACATACCTATCTCAATATTCAAGCAGAGGCCAGGGAGGGCGTCAAGGAAGCCGAGACAGACAGTACCCGGATGCGCCGCACCCGCCGGGGCAGAAAGGCTCCCTGTCGTCAGCCACGCCAGAACCGCAGGCAGAGCAAAAAGAAGCTCCCGCCGTCTACCAGGGCGCGTTGGCAGTGGAAACTGCGGATTGTGACGGTTCTCTGCCGCCTCTTTCCGGTGAGTGCCTTTGTCGTAGAGGATATTCGGGCAGGAACACACAGAGGGAAAAGTGGCAGGTGGAACAGCAGTTTCTCTCCGCTGGAAGTCGGCAAACTTTGGTTCTACAATGCCCTGCACAAACTCGCGCCCGTGAGCATCAAACAGGGATGGGAAACGGCGGCATTGCGCGATCAGTTGGGGTTCAAGAAGACGGGTCAGAAGCTGGCAGAGGTGTGGGAAGCCCACTGTATCGATGCCTGGGCGCTGGCTTATAGTGCTGTGGGCGGGAGCACTCTTCCAGATAACAAGCAATTGGTGTGCATTGCGCCGTTCGTGTGGCATCGGCGGCACCTGCAGCGGTTCCAGCCTGGCAAGGGAGGCAAACGCACTCCCTATGGTGGGACGCTCTCACTGGGCATCAAGCGCGGAACGCTGGTCAGGCACCCGAAGTGGGGCAAGGCAACCGTTGGTGGAACTATGCAGGGACGGCTCTCATTACATCACCCGGAAACGAACAAGCGTCTGACACAAGTAGCAAAAGTGAGCGAGTGCCAGGTGATTAAGTTGTTACGGTGGAGAACGCGGTTCGTGCCGCTCCGCCCCAGCCCAGAAAAAGGAACACCTGCTTCCTCCCCCGTCTGAAAGGACAGGGGTATCCGCAGGCGGAGGTCTGATGAACAGTATTGTATATAATCCTGCTGAAACAGAACCAGATATTCTCTGTATGACTACTGAAACAACGGCATCGGAAGATATCTACTCAACCACTCCTTTGATTGCGATCCGCTCAATCTATCGACAGTCCAACGAGGATGAACTTCACTCTTCATTTGAAGAGGCAATCAGTGATCGCGTTTTTGCTCTCAACAAGCAACTCAGGCGTCTGAAGCGTTCCACTTATTGATAACGTACCTGTGCAATCTTCAATGTACCCTCACGTAGAACTACCAGCCAAACCAACACACTTCACATTGTTGAGACCTGGTGCTCGGCAGGTTATGCTCCTCACAACTATTGCTTTCATGCTTATCATGGTTGGTTTCGATGTAATGGGTTTGCTAATTCTCCTTAAATTCTGACATCCACTCATAATTATCCTGACGGACCTGCGGCCCGTTTTTCACCTGGAAGTTGGGGCATTGCCCCAACTTCCAGGTGAAAAACGGTTGCTCTTCATAATCCCGCTTCTGCATGGACTCCCAGATATGATTGATATCAGCTTAAATCAGAGCTCTCCAATGCTCTCTTTTGCCGACTACAGCGGCTAGGAGAAGAGGAGGGTGCGAGGACACCTCGCGCTCCGGCACAGAGCTCGCCGCCCTTTGCAATCTCCTTTGTGGCGAGCATTGGAAAGCCCTGCAGCTAAAATCGCCTTGACGTACGTACATATTTCGAGTAGTGTTAAATAGAGCAAACAAATTTCAACAGGAATAGAGGAGGCTGTGTGCAAGAGCAGCAGCGTAAATCATCTTCAGTACAAACAAGTGAAAATAGACCCCTCGTTACTCGAGCTGTTGGCCTGGAAGAAACTACTGGTCGCCTGCGTGCCCGGCGTAGCTCTTTGTTTACACAAACGATCATTCTGGTCACTGGCCTGGTCTGCTTTGCATTCCTACTTGGCTCTCTAGCACAGGCCTGGTCGAATAGCATGTTGGAGCGCCAGGTGCAGGAAGCCCAACAACAGACACAACAACTGCAAGCGTCTCATGATCACCTGGCGCAACAGGCTCGCTACTATTCAGACCCCTATGTCATCGAGAGTGAAGCCCGCCAGGACCTTGGTTACATTCGTGCTGGTGAACATCTCGTTGTGATCGTCGGCTCCAACCAGCAGGCTCAACAGACTATGGCTCATACTTCACATCCACAGACCACGCGAAGTTTCTGGCAGCAATGGTGGAATGTCTTCTTTGGTAATTGAGCAATACTCTGTCTAACGAGCTTGACAGTTATCATATGATATGAGTATACCCTGGTTTTAAGTAGGTATCTCCGTTCAAGGAATTAACGTGAGACGTTATATAGTATTTGCAAATCCATTTCTTGTGAATATTCAGCTCCAGTTATGGCTGGAGTTCCTTGGGTTTACTCGCGAAATGATGAGTTTCGTTTCCTGATTGTTTCATTCGTTATAGCGGAACGCATCAAAGGGCGTTCCGCTTTTATTTTTATATATCTAAAATATGTTTTCTTAAAAAATCATCTTTTTGAAGGAGTAATTGGAATGCGCCCATTGATTGGAATACCCTGCCATGCCTTGATTCGTGCGGAAACTGGAAGACCTATCTATGCTAATAATCGCTCATATGTACATGCGGTGGAGAGTGCTGGTGGTTTGCCCATCCTCATTCCTATGATCAATGATCTTACCCTGCTTACTGCATTGCTCTCACGCTTAGATGGATTGTTGCTTCCTGGTGGTATTGACTTGCATCCCAGCCGTTATGGCGAAGAAATTCATCCTCTTACTGAAGAAGCTGATCTTGAGAGTGATGAATTTGAAATAACTCTTGGTACATGGGCAATTCAGCAAGACATGCCTGTACTTGGGATCTGTCGCGGCATGCAGCTTATCAATATAGTTTTAGGTGGCACTCTTTTTCAGGATATCGATGATCAGTATCCGGATAGCATTGCACACTCGCATAGAGATTGGTCTCGCGCACATCTTGCCCATCGTATCATTGTTGAACCTGGAAGTCGTATGGAGACAATTCTGGGCGCGAAAGAGGTGATGGTCAATAGTCTTCATCACCAGGCTATTAAAGTCACTGGAAAAGGCGTGCGTATAACCGGCCGTGCTCCTGACGGTGTTGCAGAGCTAATTGAAGTGACTGGCTATCGCTTCGTGATGGCTGCTCAGGGCCATCCAGAAGAGATATATTCAATTGAGCCTGCTTTCAAACGTCTCTTTGCTGCTTTTGTGCAGGCGAGTAGCGCTGGCAAGGATGAAGAGGTGATGGCCGAATACAGCATTGCCAGGCACTAATCAGAGCGGCTACCGATCAGAAATATGCCGCGAGCGTTTGGAAACCTGGAATATGTGGCAGTCAAATGAGCTTCCGTTATACAATACAGCCATGGCAACCCGGAAAGAAAAAGTCACAAACGATGATCATGCTCCCGATAATGAAAAAGAAGCCACGCAGGAAAAGAGTAAGCTAGAATACGGAGCGCGCACAGATCATCAAGAATCGGACACCTTATTACGTGAAAATCGTGATCTGGCAATTCTTTATGCGATCGCAGGCCATCTCAATCGCAAAATTGATGTGCATGAAGCCTTACAGGAAGTGCTTGCTCAAGTCACGAAATTGCTTGGTTTGCAAACCGGATGGGTCTGGCTGCTTGATGAACAGAATGGCCCTTATCTGGCAGCGGCGCAGTCATTGCCTCCGTATCTTGCTGACCATCCCCAGCGTATGAGCGGTTCCTGCCTCTGCCTCGATACCTTTCTCCAGGGGGATCTTGAAGGAGCCTCTAACATCGATGTTTTGCGTTGTAGCAGGCTTAAAAATGCTGAACGAGAGAATGACCCATCTTCCTTAGGATTGTTGTTCCACTCAAGCGTGCCTATTTATGCGGGAGATATGCCAATCGGCGTGCTGAATGTTGCCAGCGAAGATTGGAGAGAACTCGCGCCGGAAGAACTACAACTACTGCATATAATCGGCGACCAGATTGGTCTTGCTATCCAGCGTGCCCGCATCTCGGCAGAGCACACACAGGCGGCAACACGCCTGGCAACTATTGAAGAGCGCAACCGCCTGGCACGAGAGATTCATGATACACTCGCGCAAGGTATGACTGCGATAACACTTCAACTTGAAACGGCCGATGTGCTGGCAGGCTCCAATCCAGAACGCGCTCATGAGGCTATACGTCGCGCGCTTAATCTTGCTCGCAAAAATCTTGAAGAAGCGCGCCGCTCTGTGGTAGATCTGCGTGCTGCTTCTCTGCAAGATCGCACATTGCCTGAAGCCTTAGAAGCTCTCATACATGAAACGGCGCACGAAGGAATCGAGATCGACTATCACTATGAACCGGCTAGCGAGTTTCCACCTCTCTCCCCAAAATTAGAAGCGGGTGTCTATCGAATCGCGCAGGAGGCGCTGGCTAATGCGTATAAGCATGCTCAGGCGAAGCATGTTGCGCTGTCGCTTTACATAGAGGATGGCGATCTCTGTTTGTATGTACAGGACGATGGTTGTGGTTTTCTTCCCGATGCGGAAACTCAGGCAACACATTCCCCAGCACATGCTAGCGTGGAACATTTTGGCTTAACTGGCATGAGCGAGCGTGTTAAATTGCTTGGTGGCACACTCTGCATTTCGAGCGAACCAGGAGCAGGCACGTGTGTAGCTGCCTGTATCCCATTGGAGGCACCTACCCGCCTTGCCAACGACGCTAGCGCGTCAGTTCTTACCCGTTCTGACAACGCTGCTGTACAGCTAGCTGACGCTCAGTCAGAACGAGCGGCAACTGCTTTGCAGTCAGGCAAGTCGAAAGGAGAAGAAGGGCGAGGAAAGAGATGATTCGCATCTTACTGGCTGATGACCATCCTATTGTGCGTGAGGGGCTACGTGCTGTCCTGGAAACCCAACCCGATTTTGAGGTGATCGGCACTCCAGAACAAGCTGCCAGCGGTGACGAAGCTCTGCGTTTAGCCCTGGAATTGCAGCCTGATATCCTGCTGCTTGATCTCGAAATGCCGGTCATGGATGGTGTGGAAACCATTCGTCAATTGCATCAGCGACTCCGTAGGGAGCCGAGTAAGGGAGATGGGATTCGCCCGCGCGTTATAGTCTTTACTGCATTCGATAACGACGAACGTATCATCGCAGCATTGGAAGCTGGAGCCAATGGATATTTGCTTAAAGGCGCTCCTCGCGAAGACATCTTCAACGCTATTCGTGTTACGATGCAGGGCGGCTCTCTTCTGCAACCCGTGGTAGCCTCTAAATTGTTGAGGCATGTGGGGCAACAACCTGTATCAAATTCACTTTCCTCGCACCAGAGTGCATCTTATGAGACGCTGACCGATCGCGAACTAGAAGTACTAGGCCTACTGGCTCAGGGAATGCCCAATAAAGAGATTGCTGCGCATTTGACAATCAGCGAACGAACAGCGAAATTCCACGTCAGTTCCATTATGGGGAAATTAGGAGCAACCAATCGTACCGAAGCAGTTTCGCTTGCAGCGCAAAGGGGCTTGATTACTCTGCATTCTTAAAACTTCTGAGGCGATCTTTGCGATCACTCTCAACAGGGCGGACCCCCAACAGGGCGGGGGCAAGCCCCGCCCCTACAATACACGGCCCTGTCAGGCGGTTTCCTGATGTATAGTAAGAGAGATCCTTGCAGTCGTCCTGTCTTTAAGCTCGCGTCATTGAAGGGTACCCTCTTGGCATTTATCTCTTACCCGACCTGTGATGTTTGAGGCAACTGGCTTTTGATCCAGCGCTCAAGGTCTTTGCCACTTTCGAACGAAACGATCAGAGCGTAGCGCGGCTCGGGGCCTGGGTGCCAGGCGGCGTGCCATAAACGCTGCGAGTCGATCACAAGTTGGCGATTGCGCGGCATCGCAATGCGTGATTCAGTCGACGGATCATCCTTGTCTTCACGCAAGATCATGTAAGAGTTTGGATCATCGGAAAGTTCAAGCCAGGCACGAACTACCCAGCCTTCGCCATCGGGATTAAGACGATTATTGTCGTCAAGGTGAAGGTTATGAACGGTCTCCTCGTAGGTATTGGGATTGAGTTTGATGATGCGCACGCGGCCAAAATTAGCGCCTACGTTTTTGGCCCATTGTACCAACGTGGGGCATATATCTGCATTTTTTGTCCAGATACCATCTTTGTCGGGCTTGCCGTGATCCCAGAAGCCAGCGCACTCCATTTCACCCTGTGCAGAAGCGATGGGTGCAAAATTCGTGTCGCCACCACTTTTCCAGTCCATATATTCGAGGCTCATCCATTCCTCTTTGGGAACAGTTGGACCCTCGTAATCGCGCAAAATAACATATCCCTTATCCGCAAGGGCATCAAGTTTAAGGTGCATTCAGTAACTCCTTATTCAATGAAATTTGGTACATAGATACCTGCTCTGTCTCTTAATGAACGCCATCCAGGTATCAGTTTGACTATCCATCGGAGCCTCGGAAAGGCCTTTTCAGGGTAATTGGCAAACAGTGTTCTTACAATCACTACTCAATAACCCTTTCGCCATTTTACCATAGGTTTGCCAGTGGGTGTAATGTATTGCTCTGCTAATCAGATTGTGATGAGATTGTGATCTGGGTAGTTCTGTATACACTCAATGCCCAGCCGTGCCATAGCCAGTCTATGATGAACCCTTTCTCTCCAGCAACGTGCAGACCTGCTTGCTCACAAAGAGAAAGCGCTTCTTTTAATGTAAATGCACGCACATTGTTTCCTTCGATTTGCTGCAGGAACCATTCGAAAGCTGCCCAGAAGATTCGTGGTTGACGAGGGGCGAAATCTTCCACTACCAGTTGTCCACCGGGTGCCAGCAGCTTTCCCAGCCCTGCTAGCAATGCCACAGCTTCCGGCATATCGTGCAGTGCATTAGTACACGTAATCAGGTCAAAGTGCTCCTGTGCGTATGGGAGGTTCAAAGCCATGCCACTTCCAATTTGTATGCTCTCTAAATGCACATGTGGCTGTTCTCGCAACGCGGCCTGAGCTCGTGCCAGCATATCTGCGCTCGCATCCAATCCATATACTTCCAAATCTGGTACCTGTGCTAGTATTTGTTTTAGCAAGATACCTGTTCCACAAGCCACGTCTAACACACGCGGCATGCGTCCTTGCCGTTCCTTGATGCCATATAGTGCTGTGAAATCAATTATTGCCAGTGTTTCACTCAGGGTTCTCGTATTGAATCGTTGCCAGCGTGTATTGTACTGATATACTTGTTTCCCTTTATAATATCTGCTCATGTAAGCCTTTCTTGTCGCGCCGCCTACGGCGGCGAAAAGGGAAAATGAATTTTTCGGGGACACCCCGAACCCCGGCAAAGGACTGCGTCCTCTGCACTCCTGCTGAGTAAGTAGGTGAAGGTATCTCCGCTTTTCTATGCTCTCGGCCAAGGGTTGCGTCCTCTGTACTCCTGCTGAATAGTTACAAGTTATCATAAAAAAACGGCCCAATGGGCCGCGAAGGTATCTGACCTTCCACCTCAAGATACCTGGATTAGTATTGTTATACCACAACAGTGGAGAATTATCTGCGGTTTAAATGGTTTCATAAAGAAAATCATCCCTCGACGCTCTCTCATCCTGTAAGATATACTAACAATAGCTAATCGTATCTCAAACTGAAAGGAGTGTTGATGTATGGCTCAAACCAGAACTCCACATATGACTGATTATGAGGCCGAACGTCGTAGTTTTCACCTGGAAGTCCCCGAATATTTTAATTTCGCAACTGATGTCATTGGTAAGTGGGCAAAGGATCCACATAAACTGGCAATGCTTTGGATTGGGCAGCATGGAGAAGAGGAACACATCACCTACGCTCATTTCTCTGAACGGTCCAGTCGTGCTGCTAATGCTTTTGCCAAACTTGGCATTAAGAAAGGCGATCGCGCGCTTGTCATGTTACCGCGCATTCCAGAATGGTGGGAGAGCGTACTGGGCTTGATGAAGCTGGGCGCGATTCCGATTCCCTGTACAACCCTGCTGACCACCAAAGATATCCAGTTTAGAGCGGAGATTGCTGAACCTGTGGCATTCATTACTGATCGCGAGGGCGCGATGAAATTTGACCAGGTACGCAGCGAGTGCCCCGCAGTCAAAGTGACTGTACTGGCTGAACACGAGAAAGATGCCGCCAGACTTGATGGATGGACGAGCTTTCAGCAGATCGTTGATGAAGCATCTCCAGAATTTACAGGGCCTAAAACTCGCAGCGATGATTCATGCCTGATCTATTTTACGTCAGGTACTGTTGGCTATCCTAAAATGGTGCTGCATACACATGCCAGTTACCCGATAGGTCATACCATCACTGGCAAATATTGGCTTGACCTGCATGAAGATGACCTGCACTGGAATCTTTCAGAGATGGGCTGGGCTAAGGCAGCGTGGAGCAACCTGTTTGGACCATGGGTAATGGGCGCTGCTATGTTTATGCAGGATGCTCGTGGTAAATTCAATGCCATCGAAACGTTGGAGATGCTACATAACTATCCTATCACCACTTTGTGTGGCCCTCCCACAGCATACCGCATGCTTGTGCTTGACGAGCCAATAGCGTATCTGAAGGCTAATCCCCCTAAAGCCTTGCAACACTGTGTTGGCGCAGGTGAACCGCTCAATCCAGAAGTCATTAAGATCTGGCAGGATGTGACTGGTATGACTATCCGCGATGGTTATGGCCAGACTGAAACGGTGCTGCTCTGCGCAAATTTTCCACCTATAACAGTCAAACCCGGTTCGATGGGTAAGCCTTCACCTGGCTTTGAACTCAGCGTCATCGATTATGATGGCAGCGAATTGTCCCCCAACAAAGAGGGCGATATTGCTGTACGAGTAAAGCCAGTGCGCCCGACCTGGATGTTCAAGGAATACTGGCGCGATCCAGATGCTAGTGCCGCCTGCATTCGTGGTGATTGGTACATCACAGGAGACCGTGCATACAAGGATGAGGATGGCTACTTCTGGTTCGTAGGCCGAGCCGATGATGTGATTAATAGCGCGGGCTACCGCATCGGCCCTTTTGAGGTCGAGAGCGCGTTGAAAGAACATCCCGCCGTTGCAGAATCTGCGGTTATCGCCAGCCCCGAGGAGATGCGCGGTGAGATCGTGAAAGCATACGTCATTCTCGCCCCTGGTTATACAGCTTCTCCCGCGCTGGCAACCGAACTTCAGGAGCATGTAAAGCGCGTTACTGCGCCATACAAGTATCCTCGTGAGATTGAGTTCGTCGATGCGCTTCCTAAGACCATTTCGGGTAAGATACGCAGGGTAGAGCTTAGGGAGATGGAGAGGAAGAAGAAGTTGGAGAAAGAATAAGTTGCATCTGAATGTCTTTTTCACACCCTCTGCAATTGTAAGCAGTGAGACAAGCACGAATGATGTCTATATTGTCATAGATGTCATTCGCGCTACGACGGCACAATCTGTGATGCTCGATCAGGGCGCTGCACGCATACTCGCTGCGAGCACTGTCGAGGAGGCGAAAGAAGCTGCTCAAACGATTCCAGGAAGGCTTTTATGTGGGGAGCGCAATGTCCAGCCAGTGCCGGGTTTCGATTATGGAAATTCTCCCGTCCAGTTTTCGCAGATTGATCTCACAGGGCGCGAACTTATCATGACAACGACCAATGGCACGCGAGCGTTCTACGCCTGCCCGCAGGATGCGACTCGCCTGGCTGGAAGTTTTTACAACGCTGAAGCCGTGGCTGTGAAAGCACTTGAAATGGCAAAGGACCAAGGCGGCAATATTTGTCTTGTGTGTTCAGGCGAACTCGAATACTTTGCTCTCGATGATGCCGTATGTGCCGGGTATTTAGCTCTCGAACTGCATAGGTTACAAGGCCAGGTGCTGCCACTTGATCTCCATGAGAGTGTCCTTGCTGCTATTGCTTTGTATGAAACGTTCGAGCCTCCCAAGGTAATTGATTACTGCAATTCCGCGCAGGCAGTTATACTTGGAGGTTTGCCTGATGATCCACCGTTCTGCATGCGCACGAGTGTCAGTCAAAGTGTGCCGATGGTGGTTGGTAGAGAGAAAGTAGACGGGGTTGTTAGTGATAGAGAGAGGTTAGATCACTCTCAGACCGCACGGATAGTTTGCAGATCCTAGAAGTGATGCTGCCAACTGCTTCTCTAAGCATTCTTCTCGGATAATGCGCGCATCGCAGAGATGCTCAAAAGCGATATCGTCACCTGTTTCCGGCCGGAAACAGGTGACGATATCGCTAGATGTGGTGCGAAAGGATGTGCGGATCAGGATGGGTAGCGCCTGGCACATTTACCGCACTGATGCCATTTCAGGCTGAGTCACTGGTCGCTCGATCAGCAGCTTTGCTGCCATCACCGAGACCCAGACAAGAGCGTTGAGCGTTGTGAACACGAAGGCGCTATTCATCCAAAGATGCCCCGTCGAAAGCCCTGCCAGGGAGACGAAGAAGAGCACTCCAGTCACTGCAGAGTAGATGGCCCATCCTCGAAGGTGTTGAGCCACAAAGCGGCGGGAAAAAACGAAACATGCGGCAATCAGCGATAGGAACGCCACCGACCCTACGATGAGATGCCCCAGGCCGTGCCAGCTCAGCGTGTTGGCGTCCGCCGGCGTTCCGGGAGGGAAGCCCAGGCCCGGGTCAGCCCTGAAGAACGCAGCGCCGATCAGCCCCGCTCCCCAAGATTGCGATTAGCCACGGTCCCCACGTCCCGCCTTTGCTGCCACGCATGGCTTTCCGCATTCCGACGGCACAGGCGACGTAAAGCAGGCCGGTGAGCAGAAAGCTGCTGATCTGAATCCATCCCAGGTTTCCATTTTCAAGCAGACTGAGCGCGTGACGCGTGAGATCAAACCCTGGACGGGTAAAAGCCTGGATCAGACCAATGACGGTGAAGAGGGGACCAGCGACTACGCCACATATCAGGAATGCCCTGGTCAGCTTCGTGGTCTGAAGGTCGGATGTGCTCTCTTGTGAAATGACGTGTTGCATAGAATCCTCCATATCTTCTCTAGATGCCTTTCAGCTTCGCTCAGGCGAGTTGGTAGGAAAGGCCGATGGCACCGGAATCGAATGTCTTCACGCTTACCAACTTCAGATTGAGCAGTTGAGACAGGTCTTTGAAGAGCGACTTGCCGCTTCCCAGCGCAATGGGATGCATCACCAGATTGTACTCTTCGATGAGACCCAAGCGTGCAAGGGACTGTGCAAGCGTGGCACCGCCGCTCACAGAGATGTTTTTCCCAGGTTGTTGTTTCAGACGCGCGATCTCTTCTGCCACATCGGCGGTCGCTAACCGAGAATTATTCCAATCAAGCGTGGTGAGCCGCTTGGAGAAGACGACCTTGGTGTGGCTATTCAGTAGGGTTGCCATCTCACCAGTCTGTGATGGCCATGTTGCCGCTTGCTGCAAGTAGGTGGTATGGCCGAGAAGAATTGTGTCTACTCCACGAAGGAGTTCGGTGACCCACTCCCCCATGTCAGGACTCATCGTCCGGAAGGCCCAGTCGAGTTCTCCGTTCGGCCCTGCCACGTATCCGTCAAGCGTGATGTTCATTCCGAGACATACTTTTCTCATGATGTTTTCCTCTCTTACGTATTCGAGACTCTGGTTGCCTGGTGCAAGCAGAAACAGCCTATTCACCTGTAAAGCAAAAGTTCGCTGACCTTGCTCTTCCGAGAGGGACCTCATCAGCCCTCGTTGTATGATGGGTCGCTGCTTTCGAGTGAGAGCAGCGTCAAGCTTAGATGACTGATTTTCGTGAGCACTCCATGGAGTGCTGGCTGGTCCTTGAGCATACCGGAAAGCCGAGATGTGCCATCTGGCTCATGCACGATCTGTAAGCCCTCCAGCCACTCCTGCCAGGCTGGGTCCAGATGCCCTTTAATGCGAATTGAAACGTGCATCGGTGTACTCCCTTCGTTCTTATTGGGTCAGGTTTGCTCTACTTGAGAAGAGTATAGCCAGGAAGCGGAGGACTTTCATCACCTGTGTTCGTGATTAGATGGGTGATTTTGTAGCCGTGTTGGGAAATCCGATCGATGGCTGTTTTCCACAACAGTCAAGGACTGATCTATCGGACTTTTGTTAGAGGAGCTGTAAACTCTGGGTAACAGCGATGGCTTCGGCGCGGCGATTCACACCTAGCTTGCGATAGATACTACTAACTTGTGTCTTAATCGTATTAGGGGAGACGATTAGCGTCTCTGCCATCTCCGCATACGTCTGCCCGGAGACTAGCAGATGTAGCACTCGCAGCTCTTGTCGAGAGAGGGGCTCAAACCCTTGCCTCTTCACTTCTGCTGCTTCTGGTGCAGATTGGATCGCTTGCTGATTCTTGGCTCTATAAGCGCGTGCTGCTTTCTCCTGCTTAAAGGACGATAGCAAGCGTGACACGTAAGGTTTGGAAATGATAATGGCATTTCGGCTGTTTCCATCTTCTTGTGGCACATCTGAACCTCCTTTGCGTATTAGCTTCCAGGAGCGCCTCCAGTGCCTGTTGCATGGGTTGTCCTATATCTAGATATAGGCGAATCCAGCCCTCTGGCTCGGTCATTGTGAACAGTCGAGCTGCTATAGGAGTCACCTGCGCTTTCTTGCCAGCATGATGCAGTGCAACCATATAGAGCGCCATCCATTCGAGCGTTTTCTCGATATCTGCAGGCTGGTCAAGCTGTTCTCTAAATCGTTCTAGCGTCACGACAGCCAGGTCATACTGCTGTTGTGCCAAAAGTACACGTACCAGCAGGAGCACCTCCCATTTGCGTAAAGGGTCCCAAGCCTCAGGTGAGATAGTGGTCTGCGATGCCCAGTTGCTTGCCTCAGACAGGTTGCCCTGGGCTAGCCAAACCTGCACACGAGTCTCAGTCACCCAACGAACATTGTTGACATATACCTCTTGCTCAAGAAGTGCCTCTGCCTTATGCAGTGCCTTTAGTGCAGTGTCCAGATCTCCTCTTGCAATCCCGAGCCGCACTACAGCTCTCTCCCCCATAGCAAGTAATTCTACTTGCTGCCAATCATGCGCAATACTGAGCAAATGAAGCAATGCGTCAGAAGCCTCTTTCAACTGATTCCAGGCGTAGGAGATGTCGAAGAGGGAGGCGAAAAGATATCCTGCAATGGCGGTACTCCCACCGATTTGCTCGAGCAAAGCAATAGCCGCCAGGCATTCTTGATGAGCCAGGTGCAACTTTCCGGCGTGTATATATGCTCTGGCCAGCCAGGTCATCACACGGAACGTCACCAGGTTGTTCCCTGCTTCGCTGATCCACTCCTTCGCCGAACGCAGTCTTTCCACCAGGAGGGCACTGTCTTGCTGGAGCGTTAAGGTCAGCCAGAAAGCAAAGGAGAGCGGAATCAACTTCCAACTCACCTCCTCATCGGGGGACAGCGCTTCTATCTCATGTGTCAAGAGACGCAGGCGTTGCTTGTCTCCACGTCCCATGACGGCTCTGACCTCGATCAAGGCACGTAGTAGGCGCAGACGCCGTTCGATCAATGTCACTTCTGCTTCAGAGAGCAAAAGCGACTGCCTGCTTCGCAAGATCTCCTCCATGCGCGTGATGGTTCGTTGCACCTGGGCGGTCATACTAGCATGCACCGCTTCGGTACTGATATGGACAGAGTCGAGGAAGCGAAGAGCGGCGGTGAGGGCCAGGCGTATATGTACACGCAGGACGGGATCTGGCAAAATGAGTACCCAATGATGGACGACTCTTGCTTCCCCACTGAACCAGAAGTGAGGAGCCGCCTGCTCCATCAAAGAAGCGGCAAGCGGGTAGTCAGGCGCAGCCAGGGCGTGTGCTATAGCCTCCTGCCACTCACCCTGCGTCTCATACCACCGTGCGGCACGTTGATGTAAGAGAGGTACCAATTCTGGTTGAGAAACCTGTAAACGAGCACGCAGCGCCTCACGAAACAGATCATGATACCGGTACCATTGCCGCTGCTCATCAAGCGGCACTACAAAGAGATTGGCTCGCTCCATCTCCTCCAACATCTCCTGGCTCGCCTGGAGCGTCGGACCAGCGGTGATTACCTGACATAGGACGGCATTCATGCGGGTAAGAATTGATGTCTGGAGCAGAAAGTGCTGAAACGGTACAGGCAACCGCGCAAGAATATCCTGCTGCACATAGTCCAGTAGATAGCGGTAGCTACCAGTAAAGTCCGAGACCCAGCCGGAGAGATCCTGCTGCTTGCGTAGGGAGAGTGCTGCCAGTTGCAGGCCCGCGATCCAACCTTCTGTTCGATGTTGCAGTGTAGCCACGTCTTCTTCCGAGAGAGGCAAGGTCATGCGTTGCAACAGAAAGCGGGTTGCCTCTTCATGAGTAAAGCGCAAATCGCTTGAGCGGATCTCGAGTAGTTGGCCACGAACGCGCAATTTAGAGAGGGGAAGTTCGGGATCTGTACGTGTAGCGAGCACCAAATGCATACGTTCGGGCAGATGATCAAGCAAGAAGAGTAATGAGTCGTGTATGGCCTGGTCAGAGATTACATGGTAGTCATCCAGGATGAGGATGATATCTCTAAAGTCATGCATGATCTCATTGAGTAGGGACGTCAGGATGGTCGAAAGCGGAGGAGATTGGGGCGAGTGCAGCAAGGCAAGGGCCGTCTGACCAAGATTGGGCACACAGACACGAAGAGCAGCAATGACCAGGACCCAGAATCGGATTGGATCATTGTCTAACTCATCAAGGGAGAGCCAGGTAATGACCTGTTCGGAACCACTACGCTCAATGCTCTGCACCCTCCCCTCACTTGCTGGTGGTTTGTAGTATGCAGTTGCCCATGCTGAGAGCAGGGTGGTCTTCCCACTACCTGCAGAGGCAGAAACAAGCGTCAACGGATGAGAGCGTGCCGCGTCTAGTTCTCTGAGCAAGCGAGAGCGCTCTACCAGCGAACCTGGCAGACGAGGAGGAGAGAGTTTGGTGGAGAGCAGTACTCCCTTCTGCTCCAATGATAGCGTTGTCGTTTCCGGGGCAAGAATTTCAGTCGAGGGTGAGCCGTTTAGCTCCTGCGCCACTTTCTCTAAGTGCTCAAGAGTCACCATCGCGGCTCGTCCGAGATAGCGTTTCCTGGTGATACTCTGTGTGGTATGGTAGGCATACCAGTAGCCCGCTCCTCGTTGACGTGACTCTTTAAGCACACTGAGCTGGCCGAATTGACCCTGGAAAGAGAAGGAGGAATGCGTCGCCAACCACGCCAACCATGATTCCTCGTTTCCAGACACCAGAGACTGCGGTTGAGAGTCAGGACAAAGAAGTGTATAGGTCTTGCTCTGAGCAGACCAGATGAGTGTATGAGTAGCTGCCTTTGGCATAGGCTCCTTTCACAGATCAAGTTTCATCCCCAACTCCCCAACATAGGGTGATTATACTACACAAAGGGTTTGAAGCCAAAAGCTTTTCATCCTGGTGCAGTTGCGATCTGTGGCCCTTGTGGTGATGCAGTGTATATGCCAAAGGCGCATTGTGCGATCAACGAATCGGATACAATTCTCTGCAGAGGATATCTATGCACTATCGTTCATTACATGCTAACCTTTGAAAGGTTGCGGCTCAAATACTATCTGCCATCTTTATTGCCAAGGTTAGTAAACCAGGGTGGTGAGGTTTAGTCCACTCTCACCACTAACTTCCCAAAGTTCTTATTCTCGCCCATCACCCTATGGGCCTCAGCTATCTCCTCAAGCGGAAATACAGTTTCGATTACTGGTCTCACTTTCCCACTTGCTAATAACGGCAATACACTCGTCGCAAAACGGTGGGTCACTGCTAGCTTCTCTTCGAGTGTGCGAGTGCGCATGGTAACTCCGCGCATGGAAATACGCTTACCCATCAACATACCTATATTTACCTGTGCTTGCACGCCACCCATGGTTGCCAGGAATACCAGTCGTCCCCACATCGCCAACGCTTGCAAATTCTGCTCCATGTAGGGAGCACCTACAAAATCAATGACAACATGCACACCCTCACCTGTGGTCAGTCTATTCACTTCCGCAGCAAAGTTATGGTCAGATAAGCCTGCATCCAGTCCAAGCTCTTTGGCACGCTGAAGTTTGTCTTGTGTGCGTGATGTGCCAAATGTCGTAGCTCCTGCCGCATGCGCAAGTTGTATAGCTGCTGTCCCTACACCACTTCCAGCAGCATGGATTAGTACACGTTCACCCATCTGCAAGTTAGCCTGTGTAAATAGAGCGTCATGAGCTGTCATAAATACCTCAGGGATACTTGCTGCCTGCACAAAATCGAGATTTTGCGGAATTTCGACCAGTAAACCTTCATGCGATAAAATATATTCTGCCTGTGCTCCTCCACCAACTAGACCCATTACACGCTGGCCGGGCTTCCACATTCGTACCAGTGGCCCGATTGCATCAACCTCACCTGCAAATTCGAGGCCAGGAATGTTCGAAGGTGATCCAGGAGGAGCGGGGTAGCCTCCAGCACGTTGTAACAAATCGGCACGGTTGATGCCCGAAGCGCGTACTCGAATACGCACCTGATCACCTGATGGTTCGGGCTTCTCGACATCATGTATTTCAAGAACTTCCGGCCCGCCGGGCTGGGTAATGATAGCAGCTCGCATCTTTTTTGCTCCTTTTATAATGAGTTTATAATATTTTGTGCTTTCTCATATCATATGATACTCGCTTCATTATTGGAACAATTACAAGATATATACCAATTTTCCAGGTAAAAGCATATTTGCCAGGTGCCTGGGAATAATAACGATATATCGTATTGTTATTATAGGCAGATAACGATATATCGTTATTAATACATATCAGAAAAGGAGGTGATTGAATATGATCAGTCAAGATAAAAGACAATACAGACCTCGCTTTGAAAGGGAAAATTGGTCCGACCCTCGTTTCTTTCGAGGACACCAACGACATGCATTCTTCCATGGTCACCAGAGCCATCACAGGCATGGAAACCATTGGCAACAGACGACACCTGAGCAGCATGCATTGCGAAGCTCAGCGGCAGAAGTAGCACAGCTCTTTATGATTGCTGCCCGAACAAGCCACGGAGACGCCGAGAAACAAAGCCAGTTGCGCGCATTTCTGGATCGCTCGCGTCAGGAACTTTCAGATTTCATCTATGGAACCAACCAGGAATCTAAATAGATGAATAAGCAAACACAATAAAAAGAGGAGGGTCGCTGCCCTCCTCTTTTTATTGTGTTTTGCGGATTGAATGAAGCTATTAGTTAGCTGATTGTGCGCCAACTGCTTCCCGTGATGTCTCTTCGCCCTTATAAACGGCTTCGAGATCGATCTCGATATTGATATCTTCACCAACAAGCATGCCACCTGTTTCAAGCGCCTGGTTCCAGCCGAGGCCCCACTCTTTGCGGTTAATTTTTGTTTTTGCGCTCAGACCAGCAACCTGCATACCCCAGGGATTTTTACCCTGACCATTATATTCTGCTTTGAAAACGATAGACTTTGCTACACCGTGCATGCTAAAAACGCCATATACTTTGTATTCATTGCCACCTGTATGTTCAATGTTGGTGCTCTTGAAAGTAATGGTTGGGTACTTTTCTGTATCAAAAAAATCAGGGGATTTAAGGTGACCGTCGCGCCGCTCGTCGCGTGTGTCTACGCTTGTCGCATCAACCTGCGCATCAACCCAGGAGTTTTCTGGGTGCTGTTCATCAATATGAAGATGACCACTAAGTACGTTGAATTGTCCGCGGACGGTAGAAAACATCATATGTTTGACCGAAAATGTCACTGCGGAATGTGATGGATCAATTTCCCAAGCCATGAGAGAGTTCCTCCAAATTATCTTTCTTTGTATTATACTAACAAATAGTTAGTAACTTTACTAACTGTAGTTACTATACCATATGTTTCTTCCCTTTGTCAAGTAACTAAGGAAATATTAGCAAATATAAAGTAGGGTTGTCAAACAATTACATCAAGTGTTTTTTAGCGAGTTGTGATGCCAGGTTCGTCACTTGTGTCGCGTTCGTGATATACAGAGTAGATACTGAAAGAGGTAGTGATGGGTAAAAATAAGGAGAAAAGATTGAAAGAGAGGTATCACCTATGGCTAGCAAAATACGTGCATTACAAGCGGGAGAAGTTACAAAAATCGATTTGAGAAAGGAATACAAGCAACTCTACAACCCTCCAGTGAAGGAAGTTGTGCTTGTCGAAGTTCCAGATATGGCATTTTTGATGGT
Organism: uncultured Chloroflexia bacterium; assembly: GCA_963702765.1. GTDB lineage: Bacteria > Chloroflexota > Ktedonobacteria > Ktedonobacterales > Ktedonobacteraceae > DATMNR01. The sequence goes on along the minus strand of CAVPEB010000027.1, from coordinate 89,101 downwards.
TGATGGTTCAGGTGATCCGAACACAGCTCAAGATTATCAAGATGCCCTTGCTTGCCTGTACAATGTATCTTATACATTAAAGTTCCTGATCAAAAAGGAAATGTCTATTGATTACCCTGTCATGGCACTTGAGGGTCTGTGGTGGACTGACAACATGCTCGAATTCAGTGCAGCTAACAAAGATATCTGGCAATGGACTGCAATGATTATGCAACCAGCATGTGTAACGGCAGAACTTGTGTCCAGAGTTTGTGAAGAGTTGAAGCAGAAGAAAGACCTACCTGCTCTGCCTAAACTACGATTTGAGCAGTTTCATGAAGGTTTATCAGTTCAGATCTTGCATATAGGACCATATTCGGCTGAGAAACCTACAATTGATACACTCCATGCCTATATCAAAGAGCATGGATATGCATTCAACGGTAAGCACCATGAAATTTACCTGAGTGATCCTCGTAGAGCAGCGCCAGAAAAATTGAAGACTGTTGTGCGTCAGCCGGTGAAGCGATGTATCATGTTATGTGACTCAACGAACTTCTTGAGAATATCAGCAGGAAGGATCAGGTTACATAGACAACAATAAGCGAGGCATCGCTTCGATAAGTTCATGTCTGGTTTCTATGAATTATGATTTGAAGTTGAGTAATTGACATTACTATAATGAGAGTTGAGGATGATAGGCTACTTATCTAAAGATCTGTTCTGACAGCTTGCCTGTTGTCACCAACCAGCGAACAAATTGCAGGCGGCGATAATCTATTAGTTCCTGGTATTTACCCTCTTCAGCAAGATTTCTGCGTAATTTGCTCAGACGGTTCATTTGAGCTTCAGTTAATCCTGCTTTACGCAAAATTTCTCGGTCCTCTTTATGGCCCATTTCATCCTCCCGGGATAGTGCAAAGAAACATCATATTTAAAGAAAGCTTAGTCAGGTAAAATCACATTTATCTCACATTGGGAGGTTCAGGTATCACAGCAACGTCACAACGCTATATGCGGCAAATGAAGGGGAAGATGCATAAAGAAAACGTGAAGTAAGCCTATTCTGTTGGCATTAGTGGAAGGGATACATAGAAGGTGGAACCCTGTCCCTCAATCGATTCAAACCAGATGCGGCCATTATGACGTTCGACTAGTTCCCGGCAAAGGTAGAGTCCGAGACCTGTACCACTGATGTTACTAGCATGCGCATTGTCTGCTCGCATAAAACGGCTGAATATGCGACTCTGTTGGTGAGCAGGGATGCCGATTCCGTAATCACGTACACAAAGCAATGCTGTGTTGGTTCTTTTATCTTCACGTACAGCAATCTCTATATTGCCTCCATCAGGGCTATACTTGATCGAGTTACTGATGAGATTGCTCACTACCTGTTCTATGCGTCGAGGGTCGATCGTGACAACAACATTCTCTTCGACTGCTTCTAATGCTATTTGATGTCGCTCAGTTGTCACTCTGAATCGCTTTACAGTGCGTTGAACAAGTGCAATCAGATCTGTAGGTTCGAATTGCAATTGGAGGCGTCCCGCCTGTAAACGTGTTACATCGAGTAGATCTTCAGTGAGTTCAACCAGGCGACTTGTAGCCTGATCAATATCTTGAATGGCCTCCGTTTGCCAATCAGCGAGTTCAGGCCCTTTGCCATGGGCAGTCTGCACAATCAACGTTTGCGAAAAGCCTTTTATGACTGCTAATGGAGTTCGAAGTTCATGTGCTGCGATGCCAATGAATTCGTCCTTAAGACGTTCCGCTTCTTTGAGAGCGGTTACGTCTTGTTGCACAACGATAACGGCTGGCTCCAGCATTTTCGATCCGTCGCTTGTTTCTTCTTGTGAATATAATCCTAACACTTGTGGATCTATTGCCACAGCGTTCACTAATATCGGCAATGTTGTGCCATCGCGGTGTACAATCGTCTCCTCGTAGTGGTACACAGATTCGCCTGTTTGTAGCACTCGTTGCGTTGCAAGATCATCTAAAGTCATCGAGCGACCATCAACGTGGAAGACCCGTATTCCGTTCGATTTTAGAAAATCGCTCATCGGTTGACCATATGTCCAAGAGGCTCCCCACACTTCGGTCACAGCTCGATTGGCAAGCACTAACCTGGCATCATGTCCACGCACAAGGTAGACGCCGCTGGGCAATTCATCAATAACTGTTTGCAACAGTGCACGCCGCGCTTCGGTTTCTGCATGCGCCTGGCGTTCTACAAGTAGTTTGCGTGCCTCAGTGACATCGTGCCAGACCACCACAGCACCAGTGCGTAATTCTTGTGAGTTGGCATTCTGCATATTGCTTTGCGCGTTAGATTCTAGTGTATTGGATTCTTCCACTGCAGGAAGTGGCCCTGTACCAGCAGTTGGCTGGCGAAGAGGAGAGGCACTAACGAGATACTCGTGTTCCTCTTTTGAACCATCAACTACAGTTATTGGGATACTCATATCTATTTCACCATTGAGTGCATATGCAGCTACTCTACGCAGCAAATCCTCAGCAACCTCAGTATTTTTCCCCAAGGCTTTAAGTAATTGGTGGCCTGTCTTATTCTCACGAAGGACTTTCCCATCATCATCTACAAGCGCTACACCATCGATGATGCTTTCAAAAATGGCGTCCAATTCTTGTGCCTGTTCCTGGGCTGCGCTGTATAAGCGTGCATTATCCAGTGCTATTGCTGCCTGCGCAGCAATACCAACAAGCAATGCTTCATCATCTTGTGTGAAGCGATCTGGCTCTGAATGACCGAGGAGCAATCCGCCTCGCACATTTCCGTTACGATCTAGCAAGGGCGCCCCGAGGAAACTACGCACAATTGGGTGTCCTGGAGGCACTCCTAGCGAATGCAACCCCTCCTTTGTACGGTGTCCATGGGCATATTCGTATGCTGCTTGTCTCGCCGATTCTCTAAATTCGATGGATCTTGCGCGCAATTTTGCTGCTTGAATATTTTCAGGGTGTGGCATGTATTGCAGCACATCTGCAACACGAACAGGCACACCGTGTCGAAAGATTGGCGCCAGCAATCCCTCCCCGCCAAGCCTCATGCGCTGAAGCTGTTCCTCCTGCTCTTTGGTGACTCCCACCACGGCAGCAAGATGAAATAGATTGCCTTCCGAGGGTACAAGTGGCTGGCCCAGTTCATTGATTGGCCGTATGGTGAAGGCTGCAAATCCTGCTCCTATAAGATCTCGCGCTGTTTCAGCAATCAGGTGCAGCAATCGTTCTTCTTCCAATTCGCTCGTTAGAGCCGTGCCAATGCGATTCAAAGCCGCTAAACGCTCGGCTGCGTGCTCTGCCATAAGTCTGCGCCCATGCGCGAGTTGCACTATCAACAGCACAAATCCTGTTACTGCTGCGAGTGTTACAAGCTGTGTTACGCTCGCCGTATTTAAAGGTTTTAAAGCATCTTTAGGTGGAATGAAAAAGAAGTAGACGCAATACAATTGGAGTAACATTGCGATCACTGCATAACGCCAGTCCCAGTAGTAAGCAAGAAAGGCAACAAGGGGTAAATAGACTAATCCCGGGTTGGGAAGGAGTATACTTGAGCGGTCCAATACCATTATGATGAGTGTCGCCAGCACAGTGCCTATAGCCAGAATCACTGTGCCTGAGTAGGGCATTTTCTGCCATCTGGAAACAGTCGTGCGAAGCTCAGTAATACGCGGCGAGTTCCAAACGGTGGCCAGCTGCCGTGTAATTTTATTTCTGTTCGCAACGGATGGCATTTCGCTCTCTTTTCGCAACTGTGACCAGTTTGTGATACTACTTAAATTTCTGTGATACGAATGTGAATACTTCCATTCTATAATAAAACACAAGTAACTGCATTTCAAAGATTAAGATATGCAGTGCATTATGAAAATTGTAGGCAAGAAATGGTGGATCAGAATATACCCATACAGGAGACATTCGCACCTGAAGTAGCAGCAGCCTTAATAGATCTTGCGCAGCTAGCACAACATACAGGCTCAACCGCAATTGAGGACCTCGATACCATTGCAAATAAAATGCTAGCACGTTTACTTGTGCTTTGCTCCGCGCAGCGTGGCGCTGTATTTTTAGGAGTGGATGAACAGTTACAACCTGAATTGCACGCAACACATCATAAAATCTTTCGTGCATTAGCTCTCCATGGTGTAGACGAGGAAACAGCTCACGCGCTTCTTTCAGCTCTTCCCATGGATAATTCCAGCGTGAAACCAGATCCAGAATTAGTATGCTGGCTTACATATAGGCTCTCGTTAGGGGAGTTTTTTTTAGAAAAAGAACATTTTTCCTACGACATTCTCTCACCGCATTATATAGAGCACCTTCCTCCTGATGGCACATTGCCATTGTTGGTCAGGCAGCCTCTCGATGCATTATTGGTGCTTGGCTGGACTACTAAAGAAGATGACGAATGTGCATCAGTAGTTGAAAGAGGTCATCATCTACTCCCTCATGTCATTGATGCTATAGGGGCAGTCATTGTCGGAATCTTGCAAGTCGAGAGAATTCATGAACTTGAAGCTGCCAGAATTCGAGATTCTCTACGCGAGATGGAGTTACTCAAGGCAGAGCTTTTAGGCACAGTGAGTCATGAATTGCGCAGCCCTCTTGCATCTATTAAGGGATACGCAGCAACACTTCTGCGCCATGAGCGCCGCATTTCCCGCGAAGAACGACATCAATTCCTCCTGGCTATCACTGAGGCGAGTGATCGGCTGGAAGTAATAATTCAACGCCTGCTTGAAGTGTCACAGTTAGAGACCAACGAGGTAACAATTGATCGCTCTCCTGTGGATATGAAATATCTTGTGAAGGAGTCGATAGCTGCTCTTGAAGAGAGCCTTAGCGAAAAACATCCAGGTCGTTTCATATTCAAGTTATCTGTGGAACATGCAGATGGCACCCCTGCATCAAGCGTTCCGCTCATTGTAGCTGATCAGCGTCTCATGCGGGAAGTCATTGACGACTTGCTTGAGAACGCCGTCAAGTTTTCACCTGGTGGTGGAGTCATAAAAGTCATACTTTGCCCTGTAACTCAGCTTCAGACGAGTTTAGCAGAAAGCGGAGGAGATAATCAGCAACCAGTGCAAATTTCACGACAGATGCTAGAAGTTCGCGTGTGCGATAATGGGATGGGAATACCTGTTGATCATCTAGAACGTATCTTTGATCGTTTTCATCGTGTGGATACACGCCTCACGAGGGAAGTGGGCGGACTTGGGCTCGGTCTGACAATTTGTAAACGGATCGTTGAGATGCATGATGGCACTATTTGGGCCGAGAACAGACAGAACGGCACGGGGAGTGTTTTCCACGTGCGTTTACCCATTGACGAGATTCCCGGCATGTAGTATAGAATGACTGTTGATAGAATTGGTATAGAAGGAAAAGGTGAACAATTATGCCGGCTAAGAAAACAACCATACTGGCTGCTGATGATGATCCTCAGCTCCTGCGCCTGATAACGCGCAATTTACAATTAGAGGGTTATGATGTTTTGGCTGCGAGCGATGGCCAACAAGCTCTTGAGCTTATCGAGAACAATGCTCCCGATCTCGTGTTGCTCGATGTAATGATGCCCAGAATGGATGGCTTTACCGTCTGCTATCGCGTGCGAGAGTTCTCATCTGTGCCAATCATCATTATTACTGCGCGTGGACAGGATCAGGACAAAGTTCGCGGGCTTGATCTCGGTGCGGACGACTATCTTACCAAACCGTTCAGCGTTGATGAACTGCTTGCACGGGTGCGCGCTGTGATACGGCGTTCGCAATTTACTGCCAGAGAATATACACAGGGCCTGAGAGCAACGACTGCTACAGGTAGTCTCGTTATTGATTATTCCCAACATATAGTGACGTTGCATGGGCGTGAAATAGCTCTTACCCCAACCGAGTATCGTATCATCGCTTATCTGGCTCAAAACGTCGGTCGTGTTGTTACGCAGGACTTGCTGCTGGAGCATGTCTGGGGACAGGAATATCTGGGTGAAAGCCATATGCTTCAAGTCAATATCAATCGACTGCGTCGCAAGTTGGAAGTTGACGCGACACAACCTCACTATATCCTCACGAAGGTAGGCGTAGGGTATTCGCTGGCCGCGCTTCCTGTCAGCACGTCAGACATTCACTCAATGTGAGTGTCTCGTGATATTGCTTCTTCTTTCTGTGATTTCTTTGTGATTTCACAAGATTATCCTTTTTATAGGTAAGAGAAAATCGTATTCATCCTACCTACAAAAAGGATTTTTCTCTTTACCGAAAAGGCCAAAGGGACTATCCAAACTGAGGTGGCCCACCTGGTCGCACAGAAAGAGGGGTAACGCGGAAAATGCGCTCTACCCCGACATCTGACAAGGATGTCAGAGGAGAATGATCATGTATAAACGAATTCTTGTACCACTGGATGGGTCGACACGTGCGGAAAGTGCTGTTCCAATTGCTGCGCGAATCGCGCAAGCCTCTGGCGGCTCGGTAATTCTGCTACAAGTAGCGGCAATCCCGATTGAAATTGAAACGGAAAAGAAACCGCGAGAGATGTACTCGCAGACAGCCTTTGACAAGGGTATAGCAGACACGAAAAGTTATCTGGAAGGCATTACCAAATTAGATGTCCTGAAAGGCGTAAAAACGGAGACAGGAGCAGTTACAGGCGATATAGCTCCATCGATCCTTTCGGCTATTCAAAGTCTTCATGCTGACCTGGTTGTAATGAGTAGTCATGGATATACTGGTTTCAAACGCTGGGCGCTGGGCAGCGTAGCTCACAAGCTTGCCCCACATAGTCCGGTACCTGTTCTTGTACTGCGTGATGGTGGTTCAGTTCCTACAACTCAATCTCAGCAACCGATGCGCGTTTTTGTGCCATTGGATGGCTCTCCCCTCTCTGAGTCTGCGCTCGAACCTGCCGCACAATTGATTACAGCCCTGGCTCCAACAGAGCAGAGAGTCATTCATTTGATGAGGGTAGTAGATGTACCCTCCAGCTATGGAAAATTCAGAAGCTCAGTCGATGAACATTACGATGCCGGGGTAAGAGCAGAAGCGAAACATGAGTATGAGGCGTACCTGAATGCCGTGGCTAAACGCTTCACAGAAGGTGATCTCTCAACATATAAACTCTCTGTCGCGACCTCTGTTCCAATCAATATGGACGTCGCAGAAGCCATTGTGCAAGCAGCAGAGGAGAGCGAAGGATCTGAACTTACAGGCTATGACCTGGTCGTGATGGCTACACATGGTCATGGTGGAATTCAGCGCTGGGTACTTGGTAGTATTGCCGAACGCGTGTTACATGCATCGAAAGTGCCACTGATGGTTGTTCACTCTTTTCCGGTGAAGCACGAGCATTACAAAGAATCACAAATTGAAGCTCAACGCTCACATGCCGGGGTCTGATGTATTGCTTTCGTAAAATTGAGGAGATCTTGATGGCCAATATCTCCCCGGTCCTGAAAGGATAACGTAGATGTATAAACGAATTCTTGTACCACTGGATGGCTCAGCCCGTGCTGAACGAGCCATTCCTGTCGCAGCCCGCATAGCCCGCGCCTTAGGTGGTTCAGTTATCTTGCTGCGTGTAGCAACTGCTCCGGTAGACACTGGAAAGTACAGCTCGACTTCAGGGTATGTAGAAGAAGAAGCTGATACTGATCTAACTGGTGCTACCAGTTACCTGGAAAATATTGCCGGATCAGACGAACTGGCTGGCATCAAAACGGAAGTCAAAACCTTCATCGGCTCAGTCGCACCGACAATTCTCTCTGCCTCTCAATCGGTCCACGCCAATATAATCGTAATGTGTAGCCATGGTTATACCGGCTTCAAGCGCTGGGCGCTGGGCAGTGTAGCCGATAAAGTGACACGCCATTCTCCGATACCTGTATTCGTCTTGCGGGAAGGTGGGCCATTGCCAACAACGGCGGAACATCAGCCTGTGCGAGCGCTCGTTGCTGTAGACGGATCTTCTCTTTCAGAAGCAGTGTTTGAGCCAGCAGCGTATCTAGCGGCAGCGTTGTCAGAAGCTACCTCGCAGCAGGGTGCGCTGCATTTATTACGCGTGGTAGATCTTCCAGTCAGTGGCGGAAAATTTAAGAGCGATGCACATATTGATACAGGCCTGAAAGAACAGGTGAAACACGAGGATGAGGAGTATCTGGCTACTCTGGTACATCGCCTTAGTGAAGATGGTGATTTAGCACACCTTGACCTCACGATCACCAGCTCTGTTGAAGCCGATCCAGATATAGCAGAAGCTATTGTGAAGAAATCGGAACAGGAAAAGTTCGATTTCATCGCCATAGCGACTCATGGACGAGGTGGGGTGCAGAAATGGGCATTGGGCAGTGTAGCTGGGCGTGTGCTTCATGCTACTACGTTGCCCCTCTTGATCATGAGACCTCAAGACATTCAAACTGCTGCGGAATCGGAAGAGAAATAGGAGTGCAGAGGACACAGTCCTTTGCCGGGGATCGAGGCCGCGCATCTGGGGATGCAACAGCGGATCCCCGAAAAACTTCTTTTGCCTGTTTGCTGCTTAAGGCGGCAAGTCAAAGATGGTTGAAAGGAGGACCACCATGTATGAACGAATACTTGTTCCACTTGATGGATCCGCTCGCGCCGAACGATCTATCCCGGTCGCCGCACACATTGCGCGCGCTACCAATGGAACTGTAGTGTTGGTACAAATAGCTACACTACCATTTACGTACAGCCCCTACCTGGGTTCTGCTACCTATGCTGATGAGGCCATCGAAGCAGACCTGAGCCTGGTAAAAAGATACCTGAACTCACTTGCCAATTCAGAGCCCCTCGCGGGCATCAAAACGACCACAAAAGCAATACTTGGGTCGGCAGCTCCAGAGATCCTTTCCACTGCAAAGTCATACAACATCGATTTGATCGTTATGACCAGCCAGGGCAGAACCGGCATGAAACGTTGGATGCTAGGCAGTGTCGCGCAAAAAATAGCACGTTATAGCACTATGCCTGTGCTTGTATTGCACGAAAAAGGGCCCTTGCCTACAGGTCCACATCTAAATGCTCGTCCATTACGCGCGCTTGTTCCGTTGGATGGTTCTACACTGGCAAAGGCTGTCATAGAACCAGCTGCACGACTTGTGGCTGCACTTGCGGCTCCAGGAGAAGGCTCGTTGCACCTTATGCGGGTTGTTAAGCCACCAACATCGCAGGAACTCCAGGCTGCAAGCGATCATGAGTCTAGTGAGAGTTTGAAAGAGAATAAACTGCACAGGGCAAAATCCTACTTGAACTCTATAACAGATCAGTTGCGAGATAGTCCTCTTGCGCATCTAAAGCTCTCTATTACCTGGTCGGTAGCGGTTGCCCAGGATGTAGCCCACGCTATTATTCAGATGGCAGAGAATGGTGAAGATGCGGAAGGCGCTGGCGCTTTCGGTCGCTGTGATCTGATTGCTATAGCAACGCATGGTCGAGGTGGATTTCAACACTGGGTGCTGGGAAGTATCGCGGAACGCGTGCTAGGCGCTACAAAGCTGCCAATCCTGATCGTGAGGCCCGAGTCATCAGAATTGAAACCTACCTTGAGCACCGAAGATAAGACCTTGACAACGATAAAGACTAGCTCGTACTAGACTCAGAAGTATAAACAGAAAGCCATTCGTTGGGTTGTCTGTCCATGCCTTCTCAAACGATGATCTCTGAGGATATCCCAAATAGGGATATCCTCTTTTAATATTGGAGATTTGACAAGTAGGAAAGTTCCTACGTATAATGAATACGGATTTGATCGGTAGGATAATTCCTACTGATTTTCTACGTAAAAATACAGGAGAAGACGTGTGAACGATCCCATCGACATGGTTTTCGCAGCTCTAGCCAACCCAACGCGGCGGGAACTCTTGCGTCTACTTCGCGATGAAGGGCAACAGCCTGTCCAACACCTGGCGAACCACTTCACCATGCAGCGACCGAGCATCTCGGAGCATCTGAAAGTACTCCGCGATGTCGGGTTAGTCAGCGAACAAAAGCAAGGACGGCAGCGCTACTACTACCTCGAGGGAGCTATGATTCAAGTGATTCAAGAGTGGTTAGCGCCTTACGAACGGTTCTGGAAAGACCGGATTGCCAATCTGGAGACATTACTTGCAGAGGAGAACCATGACTGATACGTATACTATTCGAATTGACCAATTTTTACCTTACGCGCCGGCTCAGGTCTGGAAGGCGTTAACTGATCCTGATCTGCTGGCCCGGTGGCTTATGCCCAACGACTTTCAACTAGTAGTTGGACATCATTTCACCTTCAAAAACGTTCCCATCCCTCCCGTGAAGTTCGAGGGTACTGTGTATTGCGAGGTGCTTGATTTCGAGGAGGAACGAAGATTGCGTTTCAGTTGGGTCGATCGCGGAGAGGAGAATGGGCTGAACTCGATCGTCACCTGGCGTCTGGAACCAGAGAGCAACGGGACTCACCTTTTCCTTGAACATGAAGGGTTCGATCCCAATCATCCGCTTCAACTGAAGGGATACCAGATGATGAGTCAAGGCTGGAGCCGTATTGTGGGTCAGCGCATTGCGGAGGTACTTGCCGAAGATTAAGACCGCCAATTTAGGGAAAGACAAAAGTAGGGGTCCAATCGATTGGACTCCTACTTTTGTCTTACCCTGCTTACAATCATCTACAAGTATTAGCTTACAGATGGTACAGGAGGTGTGGTCTGCTTAGGTGCCTCTGCTTTCGCCTCTTCGTGAGCCAGCGAACCAGTCCAGGGTGTACCCAGGAGTGGGAGCAGCCAGCGGTCTACACCGTAGTAGCCAGCAATACGCCAGGCCAGGATCAGGAATATGGCTAAGCCACCAATGATCGGGTTGATACTTACCGCGCCAGCCAGCAAGAAGTTCATGTTCATGAATACTCCAAAGAAAGCGGCAATACCAGTCAGCATACCAATAATCAAGCCAATACCAACGGCCAACTCACCGAATGTCACCAGGAAAGACCAGAACCCTGCCCAGGGTATAACAACGTTCTGTAAGAACCAGGCATACCAACTCTGAACGGCTGGGTGAGCACCTGTAGCCTGTGCTATTCCACTATTCGCAAAGCCTGTGAGTGCTGCGCCGAGATGCGAAGTGAATATCCAGGAATTACTGATATCACCGGTTCCAAATCCTGATCCAATCTGGATGTTGTAGCCAAACAGTTTCTCTGTTCCAGCTACCAGCCACTGGTAACCAACATACAAGCGAACGATCAACCAGACCCAGGCCATACGTGTATCGGCAAACAAGAATCGTGCGATAGGAGGCTCTGGGATTTGAATGACGGCCTTTGGCCGAATGCTCTTTACAGTGCTACTCATGATTTGTTTATCTCCTCTTAGAGCGGAATACTTAATGCTCACACCGTGTGAGACGTTATTGATAATTTCTTTTCTATTCCGTTCGTTACTTAGATGATAACCTCTTTGTATCACGGAAAAATCACAGCGAGGGGATGTTTTATCACGGAAAAGTCACAGCAAAAGGGGTCTAAATCACGGAGAAATCACGAGTGACAGGGCAGAGCTTAGCTGGCCACATCCTTGATAAAGACAACTTTCGTTGGCGTAACCCTCATAAGCAACTCGCCCTCGACACTATTGCGCTTCCCATACGCCTCAGCAAGCTCCTCTCCCATATACCTGGCAGCAATACGAGTGCTCCAGTATTTCAGCGCTTCGCTATCAGCGCTCACGACGGCGGTTCCCTCAATTTGAATATAGCTAAATGGAGGCTTCTCATCATCCACACACAGGCACACACGTCCATCGCGCTTGATATTCACCGCCTTAACAGACGTATGCCATGTAGTAAAGACCAGTGTGTCGCCATCAAGTTCAAACCAGACAGGAGTAACATGCGGCCGTCCATCTTTGCGCACTATCGCCAGCTTGGCCGTCCGAACCTGATCCATGAGAAAATGTTTATGTTCGCTTGTCAATTGATCCATGAAGATATTCCCTTTCTTCTCGTTGAGAATGCTTTATCGGCATCATACAATACTGACTGATTGTTCACACGCGATCCCTATGGACGCCACAATAAGCGTCAACCGCAGGAAGCTACCTCCTGAATTGTCATTCTGTCACTCCAAGTTTGTCATCCTGAGCGAAGCGAAGGATCTCGTTCGCTGGGCCGAGATGCTTCGTTGCACTCAGCATGATAGTTCTCCTCCTAGCTGCTGTGCGTAGGTTGATGCGTATTACATCCATTCCTATGGACGCTTGGGTCATGTTGATTCCCTGCTTTACCACTTATGATATACTCCAAATAATCACACAACACTTTATATCTCATAAAAACATCGACAAACGCAGGGTAGTGTAGTTCTTGCAAGATGGGTTTGGAGGAGGAGTATAAATGCCGGATACAGATAATAGCACAACGGATAAAATCCCACCAGGCTTCACACTACGCCACACGCTTCGAGGGCATTCAGATTGGATTGGTCGCATCGCGTGGTCGTCAGATGGGAAGTTCCTCGCTTCACCATCCGCCGATCAGTCGATCCGCCTTTGGGATGCACAAACCGGACAACATCTTCGCACTTTTTTGGGTCACACTGATTGTGTTACGAGCGTAGCATGGTCCCCGGATGGAAAAACGCTTGCATCTGGTGCCGAGGATAACACAATCCGCTATTGGGATGTGCATACAGGACATTTATTACAAACTCTTAAGGGCCATTCTGATTGGGTTTGGAGCGTAGCATGGTCCCAAGATGGGAAAATGCTTGCATCTGGTGGCAGCGATCGGACGATCCGCCTCTGGGAAGTACAGACTGGAAGATCGCTGGGAACTCTTGAGGGTCACTCTGGTAATGTTTTCAGTGTAGCCTGGTCATCAGATGGGAAAATGCTTGCATCAGGTTCCGTTGATCGAACGGTTCGCCTCTGGAATCCTCATACAGGAAAACAGACTAACATCTTTGAGGGCCATATTTTACCTATTACCGGTGTCTCCTTCTCTTATGATGGGTGTCTCCTGGCTTCAAAATCGCAGGACGGAACTGTCAGCCTATGGCGCTCCGACACCTGGGAGAATTTATCAATTCTGGAAGAACCTGCTACAAGCAAGTGGCCTCCAGGTCTGGCTTTCAATCCCAATGCTTATACTCTGGCAACCCTGGGTGAAAATGAAACAGTAATTCGGATCTGGGATCTCGACGTTGCGACACTCCTAGGAGCAACTCAAGTTACTCCTTCGTTTCACTACACCAACGCTAAGGTTGTGCTTGTAGGTGACAGCGGTGTTGGCAAGTCTGGTCTTGGTCTTGTTCTGACAGGACAACCCTTTGTCCCCACAGATTCAACCCACGGTCGTCGTGTCTGGACATTCGATGACCAGGAGGTTGAACTCGATAACAGGCGCAAAGAGACACGCCAAACCCTGCTTTGGGACCTGGCTGGCCAACCTGGCTATCGTCTCATCCACCAATTGCACTTAAATGAGGTAGCTGTTGCGCTGGTTCTCTTCGATGCTCGTAGTGAAACAGACCCGTTTTCAGGAGTCTATCATTGGAATCGGGCGCTGCTCCAGGCACAACGTGTACAGGGCAGTTCCGATCTCCTGTTGAAGAAGTTTTTAGTGGCAGCGCGCATAGATAGGGGTGGTCGTGATGTTAGTCTTGAGCGCATCGAGTCGCTGGTGCAAGAATTAGAGTTTGATAGGTACTTCGAAACGAGTGCAAAGGAAAATATAGGCATTGAGGAACTGGCCGAAGCTGTTAAGCAAGCCATTGATTGGTCGATACTTCCCAAGGTGACTTCGAATGAACTCTTTCAGCAAATCAAAGATTTTCTACTATCTGAGAAGGAAGCTGGGCATCTGTTATCGACGATCGATGACCTTTACCGCACATTCCTGAAATCCCAGGATGCTCCTGAAGATACAGGAGAACTTCGTGCTCAATTTGAAACCTGCATTGGGCGAGTAGAGTCGAGAGACCTGATCCGACGTCTAAGTTTTGGCAACCTTGTACTGCTACAGCCGGAGTTGCTCGACTCCTATGCATCATCCCTGGTCAACGCTGTGAAGGACGAGCCAGATGGCCTGGGCAGCATCGCTGAAGAGAAAGCTCGCACAGGTAACTTCTTCGTGCCTCGGGATGAACGCCTGGAAGATAAGGAACAGGAAAGATTGCTCTTGATTGCAATGGTCGAGGATCTGCTACAGCATGAAATCGTTCTGCGCGAACAGGCTGATGAAGGTTCATACCTGGTCTTCCCATCACAATCCACTCGTGAGAACCCCGATCTCCCTGAACCAGAAGGCAAAGCCGTGATCTTTGACTTCGAAGGGCCGGTACAGAATATTTTTGCAACGCTCGCAGTACGTCTCTCGCATAGTGGTTTGTTCAAAAAGAGGGAAACGTGGAAAGATGCTGTGACCTTTACACCAAGAATGGGTGGGTCATGCGGAATGTTCTTGCATAATATTGGTGAGGGACATGCCGAGTTGACGCTCTTCTATGGAAAGACCATAGGCGAGGAAACACGTTTCTACTTCGAGGAGTATGTCCATAGGCATTTACTGCGTCGTGCATTGCCAGATACCATTCGGCGCCGACGTATCTATGCCTGTCAAAAATGTGGAGAACGCGTTGACCGAATCTGCAGTGAGACATAGACGTGAAGCAGGTTATGATTGGATCAGGTGTGGTGTCTGTGATACCCAGATTTCAATACTCGATAAAGAAGAAGGGCTTACTCCAGTACAACGGTCAGTTGTCCAGGAGATGGATCGTTCAGCCGACGCCCAGCGTGATCGTTCAGCGGCTGCTTCAAAGCTCCAGGGAAAGATCGCAACTGGGGACTTTGATGTGTTTCTTTGCCACCATGGTATAGATAAATCTGACGTAAAGAAGGTAGGAGAAAAGCTGAAGGAACAGGGTATACTGCCCTGGCTTGACGAATGGGAATTGCGACCAGGAATACCCTGGCAACGTCTGCTTGAAGAGCGAATTGAGAATATCAAGTCAGCAGCCGTATTTGTAGATAAAAGTGGAATAGGACCCTGGCAACTTTTGGAGTTGGAAGCATTTTTGCGTGAGTTTGTGAATCGTGGTTGCCCTGTGATCCCCGTACTCTTGTCTGATGCACCCGATGAGCCGCAGCTTCCCCTCTTTCTTAAAGGCATGACCTGGGTCGATTTTCGTAAACAAGAGCCGGATCCAATGAAACAGTTGATCTGGGGTATTACGGGGGAGAGAGAGCGGTTTTGAAGACTTCGTATAGTCAAATAAGGGTTTGTGAATGATACAGCCATGAGGAGGCGGAGAGGGTTGATTCACTGGCAAGAATGGGGATTGCCTGCTTGTCATTCTGAGCGTTAGCAAGGAATCTTGCGTGCGGGGTCGAGATCCTTCGTTGCACTCAGGATGACAAATTGGCAGTTATTCGTTTAAGATGATACGGAGTACTAGTCATGCTGTGGGTATGCTACCCGTCGCATACATAAGGGTTCTCACCCTCTTTTTCAGATACTCCACCAGATCCTCCTCTTCCACTTCCACCTGTTTACTTTCTGTGCCTAAGCCCTCTGCTTGCAGGTCTTTGACGGTCACAAAACCTCCTTCGAGTTCTTTCTCGCCGATCAATATGGCAAAAGACGCACTAGAGTTGTTGGCCTGCTTCATTTGTGATTTGGCGCTGCGTTCGCCGAATGCCATTTCTGACTTGATACAATTGTGGCGCAAGGCTGCTACAGTCCGCACTGCTGCTTCTTTGTACTCAGGTGACTTGCCAAAGTAGACGACAAATGCCACAGGACGCTCTTCTGCTGGCGGCGTGACCTTTTGTCTCTTCATCTCCATGAATGATGCGCTCCATACCTGCGCCGAAGCCAATGCCAGGGATATGGGCGCCACCGAGTATTTCAGCGAGGCCGTCATAACGCCCGCCGCCGTTAAGTGCGAGTTTATCGATATCTGATGTGAACTCGAATACTGTGCGCGTGTAATAATCCAGCCCGCGCACAATCAATGGATCGTGCTCAAACGGCACTTCGTATATGCTCAGAAAACGCTTTACAGCATCAAAATGCTCGCGACAAGGCTCGTCCAGGTAATCACTGATCTTAGGTGCGGCAGCAATCTTCGGCTGATCCTGAGGCTCTTTGCAGTCCAGCAAGCGCAGCGGATTTTTATAGAAGCGCACCTGGCAATCCTGGCAGGACTCGCTCAGCAGCGGGCGATAATAATCTTTCAATATCTCGATGTATTGCGGTCGGCAGTTTTCATCACCGATACTGTTGATGAAAACACGGATGTGTTTCAAACCAAGAAGTGCGTAAAAGTCATAGAGTAGGGCAATCATCTCTGCATCGATTGCCGGATCACCGTCTCCCAATGCCTCGCATCCAAACTGGTGGTGTTCGCGCACTCGTCCCGCCTGTGGTTTGTCATGTCGAAACATTGGCTCATTCAAGTAGTAAACTTTGACAGGCTGGGCCAGTTGAAACATGCCATGTTCAAGGTACGCGCGGACAACTCCTGCTGTTCCCTCGGGTCGCAGCGTGAGGTTGGTGCGGTTGCCTTCCTTATCGGCGCGATCATCAAAGCTATACATCTCTTTCTCGACGATATCGGTGCCAACACCCGCCGTCCGCAGAAAGACAGCCGTCTCCTCGAGTACCGGCGTTTCTATTCGCCTGTATCCATATAGAGTAGCCACTTCTATCGCGACTCGTTCAACCATGCGCCAGTAGGGTTGCTCATCGGGCAGAATATCTTTGAAGCCTTGCAAGGCCTTATATTGTTCGGGCATAACCTGGTCCTTCTCTTCCATCGGTAATAATGCGTGACTATTATAGCAGATAACCCTCTGTTTCTAAACTATTTTGTTACAAGCTTCGTATTCAACACGTTTCTTAAAGGGAGAAACATGAATGACGATACAAGACCTTGGAGATATTGAATGACCCAGATCAGTGGGGCTATAGGGCAAACCAGCGAAGTAAAACAAAGTGAAGACGTAAAACAAACGTTGACATTTAGGGAGCGCGTGCAGCGTCTTTTTTCCTCCACGTGGCTACTCTGTATACTGGTGGGTGTAATTGCCCTTGGCTTCGACCTCTACCGCCTGGGAACTCCCAGTATCTGGTTTGACGAAGCTTTCTCGGTTGAGTTGGCACGTCAACCGCTTCCTTTACTCTGGCATATCATCTGGGGTCCAGAGCCTAATATGGAACTCTACTACCTGTTTCTCCACTTCTGGTTAGGTTTCACCAGTTTTCTAGGGTTACATCCGACTGAATTTGTCGTGCGTTTCCCATCTGCCATCTTTGCTGCCCTGAGCTCGGTTATGGTTTTTCTTCTAGGGCGGCGTTTCTTAGGAACTACTGTTGGACTGGTTGGCGCTGGTCTCTATATTCTCAATAGTCTACAACTCACCTATGCTCAGCAAACACGCGCGTATAGCTTGCAACTGTTGCTGATCTGCATTGCCTGGTACGCACTCTTTACACTCCTTTCGCAGTCTTCACATCACAAACGCTGGTGGATATGCTACGTTGCAGTAACAACGCTAGCGATCTATTCTCACCTTTTCACACTGGCGATTCTACTGGCCCAGCTCACAGCTTTTGTTGGCCTATTGATCATACCTTCTACGTGGCGTGCTTCGACCAGGAAACAATTACCAGCTTTTATTGTCAGCCTCATGATTATTGGCTTGCTGAGTATACCGATGCTACTTGTGAGCCTTCATGGCCCAAAAACAGGGTGGCTTCCGGTTCCTCAGTTGCGGGATATATATAATCTCTTCTTAGTTTACAGCGCTAATAGCAAATTCTATATGCTTGTCTTATTTGGGTTCTGCGCACTCGGTCTACTGGTTGCGGTACTCGTTTCTGTGCCTGAAGGCAAACAAGTACTGGAGCAATTTGCGCTTTACAAAAGTGAGGAAGACAAACGTAACGCAATGTTGGAACACTATTTGCCAGTAGCATATGGGCTGTTGTGTTGGGTAGTTGTGCCTGTTATCTTTAGCTATGTCGTTTCCCAAGGATCAACGCGCCTCTTTTCTACGCGCTATCTTGTCACTATTCTCCCGGCTTTGTTCTTACTTGTGGGACTTGGAGTCGCTTCTTTGCGCTGGCGTGCCGTACAGGTGGGGCTTGCTCTCGCCCTACTTTTATTTGCGTTGCATTACGTTCCTGCTTACTACAAAGGCGCTCAGATTGAGGATTGGAATTCTACTGTACACTGGTTGCAACAGCGTTACCAGCCTGGAGATGGTCTCGTCTGCTATGATAGTGATGTAGAGCAGGGATGCCAGGTTTCCGTTGAATATTATCTTCACGCTTATCCCAGCGCGGCGCATTTTACCGGTGATTCTCCCGGCGAGTTTTCCTGGTCAAACTTTGGCCCTGCTAACCCACGTTTGGGGGCAGAGATCTGCAGTTGATCCGTCTGCTCTCGCGGCCTATGCCTCGCAGCATTCCCATTTCTTCTATATCATTGGTCGTACTCCAAATGATGCGGCAGCGGCTCGGGCAAAGGTAGCCCAAAACTGGTTAGATACTCATTATCAATTGCTGAGCCGCATTGTGACGCCGACTGTTACGATAAGTTGGTATGCGAGAGGTTGAGTCGTATAGCCAGGTGTGCTACGATTACTTTGCGCGAATATTATCGGTCTAAGACAGGTAGAAACAGAGGAGAGTCCAGTGTCTGAAACGTTTGAAGAACTCTACGCTCAACAGCTCAAAGACGTATTCAAAACACAAGCACAACAACAAATAGAACAGGGTGCAGATGCACTAACATCTTCTCGCGCTTATGCAGAGCAAGGTAAACCTGAATTTACGCTGGCCTTTCTCTTACTAGTTGATCTGCCCGATGACGAAAAACGCGAATTGCTTGCCCGCTCGTATGAACGTCGCGCTGCTCTCTCCGAGAAAAAAGCCCAACAACTCGATATTCAATTTCATCGCTCTTTTCCGCTCATCAAATTAGAAGCACAAAAAGATCGACAGGTAGCGAGTTCTATCCGACAGGGCAAATAGCTTCATGTTCTTTGGCTCAAACGTAGTGCACCATCGGCCAGGCTGATGGTGCACTACGTTTGAGTCAAATTTACCCTACTCTACTACTTCGCCTTCGTTCTCCTGTTCAGGCTCTACTTCTTGCTCGTCGCTTACTTCAACCTCTTCCTGTTCTCCACTCACCTCTACCTCATCCTCGGTGCCATTCTGCTCGTCTATTTTTTTACCGTTCGTGGTTGCTACAGCCACCACCTCATCACCCTCGCCTAAATTCATTAAGCGAACGCCCTGCGTGGCACGCCCGGCAACATGGATAGTACTGACATCTGTCCGGATGACAACACCTCCAGCGGAGATGATCATCAAATCATTGTCTTTCTCGGTGATTACACGAGCTGATGCGACCGGCCCTGTTTTCGTTGTCACTTTCGAGGTGATGACACCGCTACCACCGCGACTCTGGCTAGGATACTCATCAATCGGCGTTCTTTTGCCATAGCCGTTCTCATTGACTACCAACAATTGGCTGTCCTTTGGGGCGAGGTTGAGGGATACGACATTATCTCCTTTAGCCAGGCGAATACCTCGTACACCTCCACTGGTACGTGAAGCCGAACGCAGTTGCTCTACAGTGAAACGGATAGCCTTACCCTTGGCAGAGATCAAGAGCACATCGTCATCTGCGTGAGCCAGTTTTGCGCCAATGAGTTCGTCATCATCTTCCAGGTTCATCGCGATCAATCCCGAACGGCGCACCACTTCGAATTCATCCATGGCCGTCTTTTTGACTTCGCCTTTTTTGGTGGCAACGATCATAAAGTCACGGCTGACGCCCTTGGGAACATAGACCATGGCTGTCACTCGTTCGCGCTGCTCGATTGAGATCAGGTTGATGATGTGTTCGCCTTTGGCTGTGCGGCTAACGTCTGGTAACTCGAAAACGCGCAGTCGGAAGACTCTACCTCTATCCGTGAAGAAGAGCAGGGCATCGTGGTTATGCGCAACCAGTAAGTGACGGACGGTATCATCTTCACGGGTAACCATGCCTGTGATGCCGCGTCCTCCTCTACGTTGGGCGCGGTACGTGTTTGACGGTAGCCGCTTGATATATCCCTTCTCTGTCAGGGTGACCACGACTTCATCGTTGCGAATCAGGTCTTCATCTTTGAACTCGCCGGCCTCGCCTTCAACAATATCGCTGCGGCGCTCATCGCCGTATTTTTCTTTCAATTCTACCAGGTCTGCTTTAATCAACTTACGTATCTCATTGATATCTGCCAGCAACATGTTGTAGTAGTCTATGTGTTTAAGCACGTCACGTAACTCTTCTTCGACCTTGCTACGTTCCAGCGCTGCCAGGCGAGCCAGGCGCATATCAAGAATTGCTTTGCCTTGCTCCTCCGATAGGCTGAATTGTTGCATCAAATTGACCAGTGCTGCTTCAGCCGATTGTGATTGGCGGATGGTGGTGATAACTGTATCCAGGTTATCAAGAGCGATCTTCAAGCCTTCGAGGATGTGTTTGCGTGCCTCGGCTTTTTTCAGTTCATAACGCGTGCGGCGTGTGATTACTACCTCACGATGATTGATGTGATGTTGTAAAAAGGCTTTGAGTGTCAATATGCGAGGCTGTTGATCCACTAATGCCAGCATATTCGCGTTGAATGCGCTCTGCATGGCTGTGTATTTGTAGAGTGCGTTGAGAACACTTTCAGGAGTAGCATCGCGTTTCAGTTCAATCAACATACGCATGCCGTGACGATCAGATTCGTCTCGTATCTCTGAGATACCGTCAATTTTTTTGTCGCGAGCCATCTCAGCGATCTTTTTCACTAGCTCGGCCTTATTCACCTGATAGGGCAAGCTCTGTTACAACAATGCTCATGCGACCTCGTTCAGCCTCTTCGAGCACGGTCCTCGCTCGCACGACGACTCGGCCACGACCATTGGCATAGGTATTGCGAATGCCCTCGCGCCCCTGGATAATTCCGCCTGTTGGGAAGTCAGGGCCGCGCACGATATGTGACAGATCTTCCGTGGTTGCATCGGGATTATCGATCAGATAGATGATGCCATTGCAAACTTCCACAAGGTTGTGTGGCGGAATGTTTGTTGCCATACCTACAGCAATGCCTGTAGAACCATTCAAAAGTAGATTTGGAAGACGGGCTGGCATGACCGTTGGTTCTTCGGTCTGATTATCGTAGTTTGGCTTGAAATCGACAGTATCTTTGTCGAGGTCGCGCAGCAGTTCATCGGCAATGGCAGCTAGCTTCGCCTCGGTATAACGCATTGCAGCGGGTGGATCGTCATCTTGCGACCCAAAATTACCTTGACCCAACAC
Source organism: uncultured Chloroflexia bacterium (assembly GCA_963702765.1). GTDB lineage: Bacteria > Chloroflexota > Ktedonobacteria > Ktedonobacterales > Ktedonobacteraceae > DATMNR01. Next base: position 67,753 of record CAVPEB010000027.1, on the reverse strand, counting down.
CAGGGGGTAACGCATCGACCAGGGTTGTGCCATACGCACGAGTGTGTCATAGACAGCTACATCACCATGCGGGTGATAGCTCTTCAAAACTTCACCGACTGTACCGGCACACTTACGAAAGGATTTTGTGGATTGCAAGCCCATTTGATCCATAGCGTACAGCACGCGACGATGGACGGGCTTGAGTCCATCACGCACATCTGGGAGAGCGCGACTTACTATTACACTCATAGAATAGTCTAAATACGCACCCGTCATTTCATCTACAATACTTACAGTTTTTACATTGCCGAGTTCCATAATAATTCCTCATCAAAAAGTCATAATAAAGGCATTCCATATGAGTGTTTAAAGCAAAATAGTGGGTTGAAATGTATAACCGGGAGGGGATCCCGCAATATTCGAGCCTACTTTCCTTAATTATATCACATTTGCGGCGGCGATACGAGCTTTTAGCCACATCTGGCAGGGTGTAAATCTTGTTTTTCCCTCCATTCAAACAATGTATTGCTGAAATTATGCTAAAATATACTAGGCTTTATCGACGACCTGTGGTATGATTTATGCAAGAGCAGATTCATCCAGAGAGAGCATTAGAACATAAAAGGTAACTCCATCTTCAGGGCGGAATCGGGTTCTCAGCACATGTTCCCCCTAAGCAATGACAGAGGATATGTGTACTGTAATTCTCGAATTCCCTTGCAAAGATGGATACCGTGTTATAGATCTGTCTTAGTGTGATGTTGCATCTTTTCAAATACAATTGCGGAGGAAGGCTGGCAGGAATGAATTTAACACTTGGATCACCACAATGCTTCGCCCTTGTTATCATCGTTTTTGGATTCTTTGGCTTTCTACAAGGATGGAAAATTGCATTAGTATTGATGGCATTTACCCTTGCAGCTATTTTATTCTTATTTATTGGTGGCGCGGAAGGTATTGCTTCTTTCATCTTTGTGCGCCTTCCTGAAACGCTTCATACACTCACTGGTGGCGCACTTTTCTCTGCGTCTATGCCACCTCCAACTGCCAACGAGGTGCTCATTGCAGCCCTTGTCGCGCTTGCCATAGCCATGGTGCTGGGTCTCATTGTTGGCAATAGAGCTTTTGCTGGTAAGCCAGGTTCTGTGCCGACCAAAGATCATTTTCTGGGCGTCATTCCCGGTCTGGTCACAGGATATGCTATTATTAGTTATGCCAGCCACATCTTCGCTGGTACTCAAACGCTGTCGCTTAGTGCAACTACCCCTACCACGAACAGTGTTGGTAACTACATTGTCATAATCGTTGTGATTGCCGTTATAGCTCTTATCCTTGGCCTGTTGACGGCCAGGTTCGGAAAATAGGTTTTAGGGTATCCACTTATCTAACAAACGAGCCGAGGTGATAACTTGAGTAGCAAAGCACCCCAAACCCAACCTGATCACAATGACCCTTTTACACCCAGACGAGAACATGGCGGCTACTGGCGTGCTCGCAAAGTCGGCAAAGGGAAAAAAAGGCACTGGGAGTTCAGAGGACAGCACCAGGACGAAGTTGTTAAAACGGTATTACGCAAGAGCAAATTCTTTCTGATAACCCCAGCACTCCCTTTTATCGCTTCTTTATTGGGCCTCATAGTGGTTGGAGCTTTATTTGGCACGAATCCCAGCGGTGATTCGTTCTGGCTTCTCTTAGAGATTATCATGCTCGTTCTGGTTATTGTTTCCGGAGTGTATTTTGTCTATAAAGACCTGGCGCTCTGGTGGGTAGAAACCTATATCATCACTAATCAACGTGTCTTGATCTGGAAGGGCATATTGACTCCAAGCCGTGAGGAATTCGGTGTTGACAGAGTGGTACAGATTGCTAGCGACCAGAATGGCGTAATAAGTTTGCTCCTCAATTATGGGAATGTGCATCTATACCTCGTAGGTGGTAAAGAACCCATTCTAGCAAAGATACATAACCCAAAGGGAGTGAGAGATCTCTTCGAAAAGGTTACCGATGAATACAAGCGAAATAAGCCAGCTAAAGAAGCGCCTCATCCGAACCCTCAGAATGATAAACTCCAGGACTCGCTAGCGAAGCTTGCTCAAAAAGAAGATCTACCAACTCTACCCAATCCAGATGAAAAATATGAGCGTTTTCATCGACCTGGAAGAGTCCGTGGCCCATTGCGCACATTTGGAGGTCCTCTGCGCTTACCTTGTAATGTCAAATATAATGGGGATGAATATACTGTCAAGTACATTCAACGAGCGAGGTCTGTGCTTATTGGAAAATATATCATTCCAGTTTTGATATTTTTGGGTCTGATTATCTCCCTGTTCTATTTTCCCTCCCTTGATGTCTATATTGGGATAGGCATTCTCATCATGATATTGGTATTTATATACATTTTTATTAACTATTGGGATGATATCTATATTCTCACGAGCAAACGGATCATTGATATTAATCGCAAGTTTATTTTCCTTGATGAGGAACATCTTTCAATCGAGTATGGGCAAATCAAAGACGTGCGGGTGAAGGTGAGCAACCCACTCTATATAGCTCTTAATGTTGGGAAGGTCATCGTTGAAACTCCTGGCAATAATCCTGATCTTATCATGCGCGTCGTTGATCATCCTTTCGCCGTTCAGGACATGGTTTATACCGTCAAAGGGCATAAGGAGAAAGTAGATAAGATTAAAGGCGCTAATGAACGTAAAGATCAACTGAATCAGTGGTTCGGCACAATCGTTTCAACTATGGAGCAAACTGTCTTAGGCAAAGGGGTGCCGAACTTACAAAAGCTAGATTTGTTCACAGCAGCTGAAAGAGCGAGTGCGTTTGGCATGAAAGTCGTGCCGATGGGCGAGGTTACATCATATCCCAATATAGCACCTGGCTTGATTGTTTCTCAAAATCCTATGCCCGGCACCCTGGTAGAATTGAAGGAATCCAATGAGAAGCCAGAGATTCATGTCTATCTGAGCAGGCGGCCGTAAACATCATTCTTTGCAAATGAAGAACACACAGGATGACCGCAAGCGGTCATCCTGAACGGTTATCTGTGCTGTACAGTCTTGTACGTTCCCCGTGTAGTAATATTACCTCATTCCTGCGCGTACAAGTAGCGCGATACACTCGATATGGTATGTTTGTGGGAACATATCAATCGGCTGGGCCGCAACCAGGCGATAGCGCCCATTTGAGCAGAGCGAGGCAATATCACGCGCCAGGGTGCTTGGATCACATGAGACATAGCAAATTGCGCGAGGCGCGAGTGATTGGAGAGCCTGCAACGCCTTTGGATGGCAACCAGCGCGTGGTGGGTCGACCAATGCGAGGTCGACACGCTCACGTCGATAATAGAGTTGGCCCAGCAATCTTTCTAAAGTGCCTTCGATTGTCGTGATGTTATTCTGGTTGTTGAGTGTCGTGTTGGCACGAGCATCCATCACCGCGCTGGGCTGGGATTCTATTGCGATCACACGTGACGCGTAAGGTGAAAGGAATGCCGAGAATAGACCAACACCACTGTATCCATCAAGCACTATATCCTGGCGCTGTGGCTCGAGCATTGCTACCGCCCTCTCAGCCAGAACAGGTGTCTGAACCATATTGACCTGGAAGAACGAATTGGAGGATATGCGGAAACGACGACCATGCACAACATCAGTCAAGAACTCTTGCCCCGCTACGACACGCCCATAACGACCGCCAACACGTTCAATAATGACCCCTACAATACCTGGCGCTGTTGTCATTAGCTCCTGTGCCAGTTCTTGTGGTGTTTCGAGAACTGAACCGGGCCGCGCATGTATGCTGAGCAGGGTGGGTACCGCCTTTACCTGTGTTGATGCGCCATTCGTGCTGACTGCGCCAATAGCCCCTCGAATAGTGAATCCCTGAATCATTTCCGCCAAAGTATCACCAAATTGGCTTTTGAGTTTTGTTCGCACAAGCTGGTATACCATATCCAGGGCGGGATGCAATAATTCACAGGTTTCAAGGTCTTGCACTTCGTGACTCTCTGTGAGTTTGAAGCCCACTTCGCCTTCAGGGCCAACTGAGAATAGCGCTATGTTGCGATAATGCCAGGGAGAGACCCCGGCAGGCATCCCAATGGTGGGATGCACAATTGCGTCGGTTTGCTTACCGATGCGAAGGAGCAGTTGTCTGACAATGTGCGCTTTCCAGGTTAGTTGTGCTGGATACGCTATATGTTGCCACTGGCACCCACTGTCCGTAAGTAAGGGATATTGAGGCTCGATACGTTCGGGCGCCGGTCGCAAAATCTCGAGTAAATCTGCACGAGCATGGCCTCTACGTTCTTCTACAATTTCCACAAGCACGCGTTCTCCCGGAATACCCCCGGGTACAAATAAGACGCGTCCCTCGTATCGACCTACGGCATCACCACCGTAAGCTAAATCTGTCAACTCAACTTCGATACTCATATTCACCTCGGCGGCCACTTGACAAAACTTCCATATCGCTTTTCTTGTGTCCGTCCCATCTATCCAACATAATGGGGAGCGCAGAATGCGAAAGCCACTCTGCCGTGTTTCGGGGCTGCATATCGTGAATGCAGGAGTGGGTCCCCAACTGCTCCCCACACTGCCGCCAACGGCAGCACGAAAGAAAAAGACCTGAATAATAGCTGCATTATAATATAAGTGGCTGTTTAGGCTGGCTATAAAGCCGCGTTCCAAATCGGCTTAAGAAGACCGCTCCAAGCCCTAGCAACCCCACTCCTATACTGAAGAGCCACCCAATATAGGGGAGAGAACCTACCAATACCAGTACTGTCAATCCTACCACTACATCTATGAGACGTGTATTGTACTTCGGCGCAATGGCGCGGAGAATATACTCTCCAACTGTCCAACTAATAGCCACGGTTCCTAATATCCAGGCGGCGATAAGTCCTAGCCCCAGGATAATCGCTAATGGAATAGGCAGGATTAATGCTACCAATACGACAAGAGCCGCCGGAGCCAATACAATGCTTAATAACCCTATTATTATACTACGACGCGTCTTAGTAGTCACCGTTGTTCGTACAAGTACGACATGTTCGGGTAGCAAACTACTGAGCGCTATACCCAGAACAGACCATATTACCAGAGACCAGAAAGGGAATGTGAATTCACCCATGCGATCTGGTAAAGATTGATTCTGTGCGGTATCGGCCATTATGCTGTCAAGTTGCTTGCTCTGAGCATTCAGCTTTTTGGTTCCATACACTGCAATATGCCCGTGTATCTGCTCAATGCTATTTAGAGCAATAGCGCCACCAAACACAGTGAGATTGCCAAAGATTTGACCAATAATGACTGTTTTGCTATTAAATGCCGTTATATTTCCGTGTAATGTGCCTTGAACAGTAACCGATCCACCAAACGAAGTGATATCACCACACACTACCTCATTTGACCCTATAACGATGTTTTCTCTAAATGATGGACCGTGGATATTTCTTGTACAAGTGATACCATTGCCATCTACACTCTTATCTGTGGCTTGTGCTGAAGGCAATGCCCACGCGAGATTCGCTCCGATTCCACTTATCTTAAACCCAATGAATAGCAATGGCCCCACCAGTACGAGCAAGAGCCATTTGAATCTTTTGCCCTTTTGCATACTGGAACTCCCCATCATGGACACCCGCGCATCCATGACCTTCGCTTTTATGCTTCCTGTGGATGACGCATTAAGCGAAGCCACATTCCCGTCATAATTACTAGAACAAGCGCCATTGCTGACAAGATCCACTCCTGTTGGAGAACAAATGCTAATCCTGATTGAAGATACTGTGCAACTACAACCAAAGTGTCTATGACGCCACCAAAGGATTCGAGAATATTTACAACGATGTCTGTATTGAAAATGAGTAAGGCAAGCAGTAAAAGTGAGATTAACCCCATACTCAAGTAGGTTAGAGTAGCATATCTAGGGGTAAAAATGCGCAAACGAGCAATACGCGTCCTTTGTTGCGTGCGAAGGCCTTCAAGCTGCTCGGTGATTTGTTTCTGTCTCTCTACAGCCTGCATGATACGTTCTGTGGATATACTCGTAAACATGTGAGAAGTTGGTGAGTTAAGCACAGGATCCGTTCGCTGATGATATTGCTCATACGTGTGACAGGCGCTACACTGCTTTAAGTGCTCCTGGAGCGCTGTAACCTCAGATTGTACGAGATCATTTTCACGCTGAGCGGTTAGCCAATCCTTAGCGTCGCGGCAGCGCATCGATCTGCTCCTCCTCGCTCTGTTTGTTGTCTTTGATGTAACGCGCAAGTAGCTCACGGGCGCGGTGTAGACGCGCTTTTACCAGCGCCGGTGTCAGGTTCAGCGCAGTTGAGATTTCTTCATATGAAAGATCGTACCAGTAGCGCAAAACGATCACCGCGCGATACTTGCTCGGCAATCGCTGCAGGTACGCCTGTATTTCATCTTGCTGCTCGCCCTGTAGAGCTGACTGTTCTGGTCCTATTCCAAGATCAGCCATCCACTCCAGGAAAGGCACATCTTCAAGTGGCAACGCCAGGAAGCGTCGTCGTCGAAGCTGGTCAATGGCCAGGTGTGAAGCAATTGACAACAACCAGGTGCTAAATTTATGCGCAGGTTTATAAGTCACAAGCTGTGTATACGCTCGCACAAAGACTTCCTGAGTCACATCTTCAGCTTCAGTAGGATTGCCCAACATTCGGTAGGCGAGGTTTTGCACAGCATCTTTATATCGCTCAACAAGGACTTCGAAAGCATTTTGTTGACCAGCAAGCACAAGCTCAACAAGTTCAACATCTTTCAGCGCCTCCACAGTAGCGCCTTGAACTGAACTTTTCGTCTCTATACTAGCCGTGCTAGCAATAGTTGTATTTCTGCTTGAAATACCCTCGGACGTTAATGTTTCACCAGATTGCTTGCGCTGTGTCTTGCTAACGGGCTTGGCCAGTGCTCCTATAACACCCAGAGTGCCTGATGCATGTAGTGCCGAATCCATAATATTTCACCGCTTGCTATATATTTTTAATAGGTATTAACTTAGACAAAACAAACAATTACTATAACGATTTACGAGCGGTGTCTTAAAAAGTTGTAACCTTTTCAAGGAGTGTAGCATGAGCAAACCAAACAAGCAAGGGTTCAGTACTTCAAGCGACAACTCTACTACTCTGTTTAATTATAACAAATGAATATGAAAAAATATTCATTTTTGTACTTTCTGATACTGAAACCACTCCGAACTCCAGGCTCCAACATTTCCAACTTCTCCTCCCACATTTAGAATAAGAAAGTATCATGGGTGGTAGACTGTTTATTGCATACAAGAATGACAAAGCATATGGTTTATAAGAGAGGGCACTCCATGAGAACAGTTAATTCCAAAGACGGCACTTCCATCGCGTTTGATCAATTGGGTCAGGGATCGACGATTATCCTGGTGGCTGGTGCGACAGCTACTCGTTTAGCTGAGACATCATTGGCCGTGGCCCTGGCACCGCAGTTTACTGTGTTCGCTTATGATCGTCGCGGCCGAGGGGATAGTGGGGATACGTCTCCCTATGCGGTCGAGCGCGAGGTCGAAGACATTGATGCACTGATCACCGAGGCGGGCGGATCGGCGTTCGTTTTCGGTCATTCCTCAGGTGCGGTTCTTGCATTAGAGGCAACACGTCAACTAAAAGGCAGGATCGAGAAACTCGCGATGTACGAGCCACCCTTTATTATCGATGACAGTCGTCCTCCTATTCCACAGGATTATGTACCGCATCTCAATAAGCTCATCGCGGAGGGACATAGGAGCGAAGCTGTCGAGTACTTTATGAGGGACGCGATGCTTGTTCCTGCAGAAATGGTAGCCCAAATGCAATCAACTCCAATGTGGCCGCAGATTGAGGAGGTGGCGCATACGATTGCTTACGACGGCGCAATCATGGGAAATACCATGAGCGGCAATCCAGCGACACTCAAGAAATGGGCATCTGTTACTGTGCCCACGCTTGTCATGGTAGGAGGAGCAAGCCCTGCGTTTTTTCACAATGGTGCTCAAACACTCGTAGATATTCTCCCCAATGCGAAGTCACGTGTCCTGGCAGGCCAAGATCACGGCCCGGCTGATGATGTCCTCGCTCCTGTACTTGTTGAGTTCTTCAAAGGTTGAGTATATATTCTGAGAATGCTTGATTTTGCACCGACTATTCCCTAAATAAAATTGGTATGCTCTCCCAAAGCAGCATACCAAATTTAGGTAGGGAATTTTACTCCTAATTCGACTTTCACTGGCCAACCGAAAAGTGATGAAAGAAAGAGCCAAAGAACCACAATGGACTTGCAATTTTTATTCAGATATGGTATATTGCTTGCATGAGCAAGCAATATACCATATCTGAACCATCAGCAGAACAGCAAAAAACAAAAGAGCGCATCATTGCAGCAGCCTCGAAGGTGTTGGCAGAGAAGGGATATGAGGCGACAACGCTTAGGGAAATCTCACGCGAAGCCCAGGCAGCACCAGGTCTGGTGCATTATTACTTTGGTGGCAAGGATGAGCTGCTCGTTGAGGTCCTGAAAGCGGCTGGTCGGCGTTTCCACCAAAGAATGGAACGTCTTGTCCAGCAGGTACCTGCTGAGCAGTCTCTAGAAGCGTTCTTGGCACAACTTTATGAGCGGGTTGAGCTGGAACCAGAAGTGTATCGTCTGCGCTACGAATCGTTCTCCCTTGGCTTGCACAATCCCCTCATCGAGCCTAAAGTACGAGAACGACTGGCACAGCGACGCGACGAGCTTGGCTCTGTCATCGCAAAGGTCTTAGAAAACAGTGAGGGGACAGAGGATGCGCAGCGTTCTTCTCTCGATCCAACGCTTCTAGCGGCTCTCCTGCTCTCTATTTTTGATGGGCTGGCATTGCAAAAGATCATGGACCCCACCTTCGATTTGGAAGCTGCGTATCACTTGCTTGCACAGATGTTGCATGCTTTGGCTCTTTAGTTGTGGAAAGCAGTGGTCGTTGTGAGGAAGAAGCGCGGGTTTACGCCGTCACAAGGAGAAACTTCCTTGTGAACCCGTGCATACTTCTTCCTTACGAGTAGGACGGCTTTGAATAGCATTTGCACCTATTGACCATTGTCGGTAATGTTGCTTGTACGAGCAAGCAAGAAAGGATTTTTACATGAGTGCTATAGTACTGAAACCGGGAGAAGGACGTACGCTTACTCTCGGCCCTATTCGCATGGCTATTCAGGAGGATGGGACGCATACACGAGGAACCTTTGGCATGGCCGAATTTGAAGTGGCTCCTCATGCTCCCACACCACCTCCTCATATCCATCATGCCCATGAAGAAGGCTTTTACATCCTGGAAGGCGAACTGGAGTTTCTGGCAGGGACCCAGACGGTACGAGCCAGTCAAGGCACGTTCGTCATGGTGCCCATTGGAACCAAGCATACGTTCAGCAACCCGACTGAGAAGCCGGCCCGTTTCCTCAATACGTTTACGCCTCCGCGCTATCTTGGCTACTTTGAAGAATTGAGTAGGCTCAATCAAGCCCCCGTTGCTCCTACTCCGCAACAGTTGGCTGAGCTGATGGCTCGCTATGACACTGAAGTTGTTTTTTAACAGGTTTTTTTCACCATCTATTGCTTGCTCGAGCAATAGATAGCGTGCGACAGAAAGGATTGATCACATGAGCTCTCTATCCCCAATTACTCCGCAGACCCGAATAGAGACCTTCGCCGATGGCTTGAGCGTGCGCATCGACGAGCAAGGAAGCGGTCGTCCCATGCTCGTTTTGCATGGGGGTGGAGGACCGCAGACTGTGTCTGGCCTGGCTTCGGCCCTCTCAAGGCGCGCACACGTTCTGACGCCGACTCACCCTGGCTTTGCGGGTGAGCCACGTCCTGAATGGTTCGACAGTATTGATGATCTCGCCTTCGCCTATCTTGACCTGCTCGAACGGCTCGACCTGCGTGATGTCCTGGTCATTGGCTCCTCGATGGGCGGCTGGATCGCGTCTGCCATGGCTTTGCGCGACACCAAGCGCCTGAGCGGTATTGTTCTGATCGATGCCGCCGGCATTCAGGTTGAGGGGCACCCCATTGCTGATGTGTCCTCTTTGACTCCCGATGAGCTATCGGCCCTCAGCTTCCACAATCCGGCGGCCTTCCGCGTCGACCCGGCGACCGTGACCCCTGAACAGGTCGAGGCCCGCGCAGCAAACTTCCGGGCGCTCTACGTGTATGATCAGGGGCAGGGCATGGCTGATCCAAAGCTGAGGCGGCGGCTCAGGAGCGTGAGAATCCCTGTTCTCGTTGTGTGGGGAGAGAGCGATCGCGTGGCCGATCCTGAGTATGGTCGTGTCTATGCCCAATCGTTCCCTGACGCTCGCTTCCAACTCATCCCAGAAGCCGGTCACCTTCCGCAGATCGAGCAGCCTGAGCGCCTGCTCGCACTTCTTTGGGAGTTTGCGGACAGCACCGCGGCAACGCAGGTGAGGAGCGCTGATCTGAGCAATTCTGGCTTCTAGCTTAGGAATGCATCTGCTTTGGCTGGCACAATACCCAGAGCATTGTGCCAGCCATTTTTGTCATACCTCCCTCAGCTACATCATGAGGGCATTTTTCTTAGTCTAGTATTTCTTTCCATTCATATTCAAGGGCCTGTGACTAACACATCTTTGCATATGAAGCGCCTACTTCCACGTTACCTTCTCCACCAGGTACGCTGGCAACTCATCGATAGCCAGGCGAATCTGTGTCATCCCATCGCGTTCGCGCACTGTCACAGTCTGGTCTTCCAGCGTCTGGAAGTCGATTGTGACACAGAATGGCGTCCCAATCTCATCTTGCCTGCGATAGCGGCGCCCAATATTCGCCACATCGTCATATTGCGCAACCATCAAGCGCTTCAAACGATTATGGATGCCCTTAGCTGTGGTGACCAGCTCTTCCTTGTTCTTCTGCAAAGGCAGAACCGCTACCTTGATAGGCGCCAGCCAGGGATGCAGGTGCAGGACGGTTCGCCCTTCTTTATCCTTGCCCGTTGGTGGTTCTTCTTCGTACGCATCGAGCAGCAAGTTCAGGAATGTTCGATCCACGCCACCCGAAGTTTCTACGATCCAGGGGATATAGCGCTCTTTGGTTTCTGGATCGGTATAGCTCAAATCCTGCCCGCTATACTGGCTATGGCGTGATAGATCCCAATCCTGTCGCCAGTGAATGCCCTTCCCATTCTTGCCAGCCAATGAATACTCTTGTACTCGATGTCGAATGCCTGCTTTGCATAGTGCGCCAGTTCATCAGGCCCATGCGCTCGGAAGCGCAACCGGTCCTTATGGTTGATGATGCTCTTGTACCATTCGAAGCGGTACTCTTTCCAATAATCAAACCACTTCTGCATCTCGCTTGGATGCACGAAGAACTGCAAGTCCCACTGCTCGAACTCGCGCTGGCGGAACAGGAAATTACCTGGCGTGACTTCGTTACGGAAGGCCTTTCCGATCTGGCAGATACCAAACGGGATCTGTATGCGTGAAGACTTCAGCACATTGTCATAGTCCAGGTAAATGTTCTGGCAGGCCTCGCCGCGCAGGTAGGTCTTCATGCGCTCGCCTTCAACCACACCAATATAGGTCTCCATCATCAGGTTAAAGACGCGTGGCTCTGTGAGTTCACCACCGCAAACCGGGCATTTATTCTGCTCCAGATTCTCCGCGGGTAGATGATCAACACGGAAACGGCGTTTGCATTTCTTACAATCAACCAGTCGATCTACAAAGTTCTCGACGTGACCGCTGGCCTCCCAGACACGCGGATGCGTAATGATGCTGCCTTCAATCCCCAGGACGTTGTCATTGAGCTGCACCATCGACCACCACCAGAAGCGGCGGATATTGTTACGCAATTCAACACCGAGCGGCCCGAAATCATAGATGCCTGAAACCCCGCCATAGATTTCGGAGTTGGGGTAGACAAAGCCTCGCCTCTTAGACAAAGCAACGACTTTCTCAATTGGGACAAGCGGAGTGTCTTCCGTCGTGGACAAAGTTTTGTCCTCTGTCTGTGTCATGAGTGGATTCCTTTCCTCAAACAAAAAAATCCCCAGGCGTTCAATAAACAACGCCCAGGGACGAATACATGCCTCTGTAGGCCTGGAGCAACTACATTAAGCGGCATGATGCGCGGTTCCACCCTGCTTCTTCACCCAAATGTGTGAAGCCACTCATTCAATCCAACTCCGAAGCGCCCTTCACCTGCTGTGGATTGCCGACCTCGCACCGTCTATCGGCTCGCTGCTATCCCTGACAAGCTACTCCTCTTCATCATCGCTGGAGGATATCTGGTAATTTGTACTCTGCTAGTATAGCCGAGATGTCAATGAGGCGCAAGCAGAGAAGCAGAAATTTTTAATCGTAATATGACCACTGGCTTCGCCGTCTTACCCACCGCATGATTGTCCTGATGAAGAAGATGGAGACTAAAAACCTGAAAAGCCGTTTCATGTGTATGTGTCCTTTCTGTATTGAGAAATATTACCCGATGTATATACGTTAGTCTTATGAAATAGTTTATGGCAAGACTTCGATTTACGAAACCGATGCAATGCTGCTCTTGATCTGCTCCACATGCCCTTTCAAATGATTTGTTAGAAACTCCTCAATTAACCAATCTAAGGGCTTCTCCCCATACCTGACATGTTTCCCAGTCAACTCTAAATCGCTATCCTTCAATTTCCTTAGAACCTCATCCAATCTTTGATAGCTTCCCGGTAAAGCTTCTTTTATCTTGCTTAAACTGGCCATCTCGTGTTCACTTATGCCTTGCAGGCGTCCCACATCCTCGGGAGTGCGCCCAAAATTACTACCCGGTTGTGCCACTAGCTTTTCAATTTCGCCTGCCCAGTAGGGCATAAACTCCACGATATGTGCCAGATTCTGCATAATTGTCCACTCATTTTCAGCAGGTGATTGGTAGAGCTTCCTTGCATCGATATGTGCAAGCGGCCTATCAATGAGCTGGTGTAATGAAGCGTTAGAAGACCGTATACTCTCGCGTATGGCTTCGATCTTTGGATTGGCTGGTAGGGTAGTCATGCAATTGCCCCTTCAAAATTTGGACGATTTCTTACATTATGCAATAATGAAGAGCAAACAACAATGTTTGTATCCCTGCTTTCTTGAAGGAGTAAACATGCACATACCGACCTTCCAGGACGTGCTACATGCGCGGCGTCAGATTCGTCCCTACTTGAAACCTACTCCCACGTACAGTTATCCTGCTATCAATGCCTTGGTAGGGACCGAAGTATATATCAAGCATGAAAACTACGAGCCAGTGGGAGCTTTCAAAGTGCGAGGGGGCATCAATCTGGTTTCACAATTGAGCCAGGAAGAGCGCGAAAAAGGCGTGATAGCTGCTTCGACAGGTAATCATGGACAGTCAGTCGCTTATGCAGCGCGGCTCTTTGGCGTCAAAGCAATCATAGTCGTCCCCGAAAATGCCAATCCTGGCAAGGTTGCCGCTATGCAAGGTATGGGAGCAGAAGTCGTTTTTCATGGCGCAAATTTCGATCAATCCAAAAAGCATTGTGAAGCGCTTGCTCAAGAACATGGCTATCGCTATATTCACTCAGGAGACGAGCCATTGCTTATTGCTGGCGTAGCCACCGAGGCGTTAGAGATGTTGGAAGATGAACCCGATCTTGAAGTTATCTTTGTGCCAATTGGCGGCGGAAGCGGTGCGGCTGGCGTCTCTATCGTGGCGCATGCCCTAAATCCCCACATTCAAGTTATCGGAGTACAGTCTGAAGCGTCACCTGCTGCCTACGAATTGTGGCGTCAGAAAAAGCTGGTTGAAGCGCCGAATCGCACGTTTGCAGAGGGCCTTGCGACAGGTGTGGCGTTTGATCTCCCACAAAAGATTATGCAAGAATTGCTGCATGATTTTATGCTGGTAAGCGAGGAAGAGATTATGCATGCTATGGTCTGGATGATCGAAAGAGCGCATACTCTTGCTGAAGGAGCTGGAGCAGCTTCCCTGGCTGCAGCCTATCGCATGCGTGATGAGTTGAAAGGCAAGAAGGTTGGCTTAATCTGTTCTGGTGGCAATACTTCTCTTGAGCATTTGAGACGTGTCTTAGCTCTCTAGTCTGCTTGTTCACACACTCTATACATGTTACAATGTCACCGATGAAAATTGTGATCATTCTATAAAGAGAAAAAGTTCATGGACGAGCAGGTGGTGGCCGGGTATGATTCCCAGGCGGATATTGCCGCATTCGTAGCACGTTACCCGTTTCCAATCGACAACTTTCAACTGGAAGCAATAGCGCATCTCGCGGCTGATCGCTCGGTCATGGTAGCCGCCCCAACCGGAACAGGCAAAACGCTGGTTGCTGAATATGCTATCTGGCGCGCGCAGCAACGAGGGCAGCGTGTCATATATACAACACCTCTGAAGGCGCTCTCCAATCAGAAATACCGTGACTTGCGCACCTTGTATGGCTTTGACGCTGTAGGGTTGGTAACTGGAGATATCGTAGAACATAGCGCTGCATCGATCGTCATCATGACCACCGAAGTCTATCGCAATATGTTGTTAGAAGAGGGCGGAGATCGCTTTACTCAGGGTGAAAACGTCATTCCTTCATCGATGGCAGATGTTGGCGCCATCATTTTCGACGAATTGCACTATCTGAGTGATATTGGCCGTGGACCCGTGTGGGAAGAAGCAATCATCTGCTCGCCACCCAATGTTCAACTGGTCGGTCTCTCAGCAACAGTGAGCAATGCCGAGGATCTGGCTGATTGGATCAGCCGCGTGCATCGCCCTATTTCTCTAGTCGTACACGAAGAACGCGCAGTCCCCCTTGAACACTACTACTTTCTCGATAGTACATTGCATCTCGTCCAGGATGCCGATGGCAATCGTATCGAACGCTTCCCTGATGTTGGCGGTGAGGCACGTATGGCTTCTATGACGAAGCGAAATCGCACCTATACTTTTGGTGATGATGAAGAAGGTGATGAGTGGGAAGAAGGTCAGCAGGCGAGAAAAAACAAGAAAAGTAAGGCTGCATCCAAAGAATCAGAAGTTAGTGAGCTTTCAACCTCTTCTTCAACTTCGGTACGTGAGCAAAAAGAACATAACGCGAAATCCAGACGTCTCGCGGAGCGCAGAGCACCTGAGCCTGGCGAAGTGCTTACTGCTTTGCGTGATGCCGATTTATTGCCCTGTCTCTATTTTCTGCCCGGGCGAAAAGCGGTTGAAGAGGCGGCTGAAAGCGCGGCGCTGCATATCTTTACATCACCTGAAGAAGAGGCGCTTATCAAAGAGGAGGTTGGCGTCTGGTTGGAGAATATGCCGAAGGAGGATCGCAGTCTACAGCAGGTGTATGCGCTTGCCGGGATACTACCTCGCGGGCTGGCTTTTCATCATGCAGGCCTGTTGCCTGGATTAAAGGTGCTGGTGGAGACACTGTTTGCGCGCGGACACCTGCGCGCGGTTTTTGCTACCGACACACTGGCTCTTGGAATCAATATGCCAGCGCGAGCGGTTGTTGTTGGCAGTCTCAGTAAATTTGATGGACAAGAGATGCGCCTGCTGACTCCTAACGAATATCGCCAGCTTACAGGTCGGGCTGGTCGGCGTGGTATGGATGTGCGTGGAGCCGCGGTCATTCCGTATTCACCCTGGGAGCCATTTGAAGACTCATTTCGTCGCATCACAGGTGAATTGCTGCCTGTTACCAGTTCCTTCGTCATTCGCTATAATTCTATTCTCAACCTGTGGCGTCCAGGCGACGTCAAGCACCTGCGACGTATTTGCGCTTCTAGCCTGCGCGAGTACCAGCGTTATGTACTGTGGGAACAACGCGAGTTGATTCGCCTGGAGAAGCTGGAACAACGCGCTCAAAAAAGCAAGAAAGCCGGAAAAAAGAAGGGTCTTGCCTCCGAAGGCGCTACACAGGCCATGGAACAACGACGCAAGAGAATCGGGGCGTATCCACTCAGCCGGGCTGGTGCAGCGGAACTCGAAGGCACAATTTTTGCTTTGCGCGCGCTTGGATACATAGGCGAGCGTGACGAACTGACGATTAGGGGACGCTTATTGCGTGGTATCTTTCATCCCGCCGGAATCATGATTGTCGAGTTAATCCTGGGAGGAGCGTTCGACGAACTTACTGCTTCTGAACTCTCGGAGGCATGTAGCTGGTTCACTTTCGATAATGATCGGCGACTCAATAATCAAAACGTATTGAACAATCATCTCATGCAGGTCCGTCGCGAACTTTGGCGCATAGCGCAGCATGTTCATAACATAGAGCAACAGGCCAACATTGGGGCCTCTCCCTCCATCGTCCCTGATTTTCACGGAGTCGCGCTGTCCTGGTCGCGTGGTATTTCGCTTAGCGGGCTTTTAAAGCGTATCGACCTCGCCGAGGGCGATCTTTTGATGTTGCTCAATCAAACAATAGATTTGTTGCAGCAAGTGCAATCAGCAGTTGGTCAGACTCTCGATGCCAGGGATATCTGGGTACAAGAATCTGATTTCGATGAAGCGAACTCGACGGCTCACAAAAAACAAAGCCGGAGGCGTGCCATCCAAATGCAAACCTATCGCGAACGTCTTGAGCGCCTGCGCCCATTACTCGCACAAGCCTCCGCATCGTTGTTGCGCGGCATCATCATTCAAAGCCGTACGGTTCCCTCCATGGTTGCATACGTTGCTGGAGAAGAACTGCCCCTCGATGCCGAAGAAGATACCGATCCCCGGGATGTCATTGAGAGTATCTGAATTCTCTCCGCACCCTTCTATTCGGGTCTATAATGACAATTTCTGCTTCAGAAACGCCGTCAGTTCGTTATTATACACCTGCGGATTGGCATTCCAGGATTTGGTGTGTTCAACACCTGGTACTCGCACGTATGTGACAAGATCAGGATGCGCTTTGGCGAAGGCGTCACTGACTGAGACAGGCGTCGACGTGTCGTTGACACCATGGAAGAGCAAAATGGGAATATCAGGCTGCGCCAGGTTCAGCTGATTCAGATCGTTGAAGTTGATGCCACTTCGAATGGTCGATACTAGCTCAGCAGGGTAGACCATGAAACCAGGTACCGACTGCATCTGCGCCTGGTACTCAAACGTAGCAGTCCAGTTGAGAGTGGGAGCATCGAGAATTAACGCCTGCACCATGTGGGAAAGGCTTGAATGATGCATAAAGACTTCGACCACAGCACCCCCCTGAGACCAGCCATAGAGTACAAGATGCTGTGCTCCATGAGCCATGGCGTACTTAACAGCGGCTTCTAGATCTAGCCATTCGCTATCTCCAAGATGATTGGCACTATCTGGACTAGCAGGAGTACCGATATCGTTACGATAGGAGATAGAAAGCAATGGAAAGCCAAGTTGAGACAACGGCGTAAATGCGCGCAGTCCTTCATCGCGCGAAGCTCCGCGTCCATGCACAAGAATGGCCCATGTGCTGAGCTTGCCAGGCACATACCAGGCTGGCATCGCCCCCAGTGGATCGGGCACTTGTACTGTGCTAATAGGCAGCCCCAGGCTATTTCGAATCTGGCCCATATAAACATAACGTGTCCAGAAGACGGAAGTTCCAGCAGAAAGTGGAGTAGTCTTCAGGAGAAGCTGGCGCGTGACTGAATTATGATCAAAGGAAAGGGTTGGGCCAACCAGGGCCTGTCCTGCAGGCCATTCGATTTCAAACTCACCTGGATGCATGTCATCTCCCATGCGCTTGAGCGTCACGCTCGAATCACTGACCGCCAGAACTGGTGTGTCATAGGTAGGAGTCGTATAGTCAGGCACTAAAAGAATCTTGTCTGAGAAGCGGATACTGTCTATGAGCAGTATGATTGATCCAGCAAGTAGAACCAGCACCAGTAGCACAATAGCTATAATGAAGATCCAGTGTTTTCGCGTATGTTTAGGTGCCATGGGAACTCCATCCGATATTTTTTTTATCTGGGTACTCATAGCTATAACTTCCTCTCTATCTTCCTGATACGATCTTCATGAAAAAGAAAGACATATGCACCGCTGCTTGTACTGTCTTTCTCTCTTTAGAGAGAGATCTTACTGCCTGAAACCTTTATATCCCTCTCATGAAAGAATACCTGAGCCCTGTCACAGTATAATAACGAAATGGGTTTAAAGATCACAAATGCATATCAATGACTCTGGCCCTAGCCACATTGTCTAAAAACTTCAAATCTCCATTACCTCTCCGTTTATTGCCATTGATGAAACAAGAGTGGAAAAAGACAACCAGCCACCATTACTTTGGTCACATCCATGAGGTTCACACATTGCCAGTAGCAAGGAAATTGTCTAACATGTACAAACAACAACGAGTAACACTAGTCGGCATGACACAAGCGCATGTGAATGGGCGGGGAAGGAAACACAACATCACAAAAGAAGAGGAAGAGATATTGATGAAGGCTGAAGCATTGGTAGGAACGGTCCTGGGAACATGTACACTTCAACAACTAATCGGACAAGGCGGCATGGGAGCAGTTTACCTGGCCCAACAATCTCGACCTCGACGCCAGGTAGCAGTCAAAGTACTTTTGCCATCGACATCCCTTAAGCCACAGCATCTTGCCGCCTTCCTAGAACGTTTCAGACGTGAAACGGATGCTGCAGCTTCTTTAGAGCATCCCAATATCATGCCGGTCTACGAATATGGTGAACGTGATGGCTTAGCGTATCTTGTCATGCCGTATATTAGTGGTGGCACACTGCGCGATGTCATGGAACATGAAGGAACACTTGCGTTTCCCAAAATAGTCAATTACCTCGAGCAGATGGGGGCCGCGCTCGATTTTGCTCATGCTCGGGGTGTCATTCACCGTGATATAAAACCAGCCAATATTTTAATAACGCCAGAAGGGCGCTTACTCCTGACCGATTTTGGGTTGGTTAAAATTCTCTCTGATGGGCAGGGCGCTCAAGCGCGTCTAACAGGTGCAGGAGCACCGGTCGGGACGCCCGACTACATGTCGCCGGAACAGGTAATGGGAACCGAGGTAGATGGTCGCGCAGATCAATATTCCCTCGGCATCATCCTGTATCAAATGATAACAGGAACAACTCCATTTCAGGGAGAAACCCCTATGCAAATTGCTGCACAGCAGTTGCATACGCAACCGACTCCCCCGCGCACATTTCGACCTGAATTGCCTGAAGCGGTAGAGCAGGTTCTGCTGAAATCCATGGCGAAGCGACCAGGAGATCGCTATACCAATGCGCTAGAATTCGCTACCGCGTTCCGTATGGCTCTGCAAGGTTCTGGAGTACAACAGCAGTCTGTGCAGCCAGGTACATTTGCAGCGAGCGGATTTTCAACAACTAGCGCCCTTCCTGCGCGCGGGCTTTTTGATCCCAAGTGGCAAACAGGCGCTCTACAATCAGTGACAAATGAACAGCAAACAGGTACCGGTACGGGCGCACTCCCTACACCAAACATGCCAGCTCGCACGACCGGATTGCTTTCGCGAACCGGCATGTTTCCAAGTGTAGGCAAAAGTACAGGAATGCTTCCAACTGCCCTGGTCGACGACCGAAATCCGAATACTCCCGGCAGTGTGATGCCAGCTCCTTCCGTAACGCGACAATTAGACAATCAACCGACATTCAACCAGATGTCGCCTTCATTCAACACGATGACCGATAGTGGCATGCAGCCAAATGTCATACCACAATTCAACCAGATGTCGCCTTCACTCAAGACTACGACTGGCGCTTTGAATGTACCCAATGCCGAGCAATCGGGTACAGGAACAATCAAGCTTACCGGACCGGTGAAAGTCGTACAGGTGCCAGTGGCTGGTCAACCAGGTCAATATGTAACGGGATTGCTGCCAGTGCCGCAAACCATACAGGCTTCGCCCCAACCTGGTCCCAGTTCCCACTCGCAAATGGTGCAGAAAATTGCTATGGCGTTCGCTATAGTGATACTGCTTGTTGGCGGCACAACCGGAGTCTGGTATATGCGTACCCATAGTGGGCAGACTACTTCTCATTCAAATGCAACTTCTCCTGGAGTGGCATCGACACCAAACGTAGAAGCTACAGTACTTGCACAAGCTACTGCAACGGCACAATCGCATATCATCCTGGCCGATCCTTTGAGCACAAACATTCGTAATTTCCCTGTATCCACCAGCGGCACAAAGATTTACCAATTTAAAGATGGCGCCTATCATATGACGAATCTTGGTGATAGCGGGATAGCAGTTGTCCTGCAAGAATCACTACCCAAGGGGCCGATTGGGTACACCTTAACTATGGAAGAGATAAAGGGTGATGATGCAAGCACCGATAATTCCTTTGGCATGATCCTGCGTTATAGCCAGAAAACCCAGGGCAACCAGTCCATTAACACCTTCTATAGCTTTGAGGTTTTCAACTACAATGGTGGTCAATACAGGTTCTACAAGTACGATAATAGCAAGGGATCCACTGTCAATCCCTGGACGCAGCTCTGGTCACAGGCTTTTGGACATGAATTCCGCCAGGGTCATGGCGCAGGTAATATCAACACTGTTCGTGTCTTTGCCAGTGGCAATACGTTC
This sequence comes from uncultured Chloroflexia bacterium, assembly GCA_963702765.1. GTDB lineage: Bacteria > Chloroflexota > Ktedonobacteria > Ktedonobacterales > Ktedonobacteraceae > DATMNR01. The sequence goes on along the minus strand of CAVPEB010000027.1, from coordinate 47,178 downwards.
ACCTTTACCATCAATGGAAAAACGGTCGGAAGCGTCAAGGATGGCTCTTTCTCGAACGGCACCGTAGGAATGCTGGTTAATCTCAAAGGTACCGAGGTTGCATTCTCGAATATGTTGATTACCAACAATTGAGGACAGTACTTTTATCTTAGTAATATGCATAAAATTTTGTCATCGCTGCCTCTTTTGTCTAAGATAAGATTATGGGGATTTCTCGTAGCGGGCTGAATTATGCCTGAAAGCAGCAATGAGAGGCAGGTCTGAATGAATGCAGAAACTTTGGTTGGGAAAAAACTGGGCTCATACACGCTCCGTCGTGTTATCGGTGTGGGTAGTATGGGAGCAGAATATCTGGCAAGACTGTCTCAGTCTCACCAGGAGTACGTCCTAAAAGTTTTTTTGCGGGCATCTTCGCTAGAACCTCTTCAATATATTGACTTCATTCTACGCTTTCAGCAAGAAATGGAGCCAGTTGTCACGCTCAACCATCCACATATACTCTCTGTTCTTGAGTTTGAAGAGCGTGATGGGTTCGTGTTTCTTGTCATGCCATATGTGCGCGTGCGCAATCTGGAGAGCGTGTTGAACTCCCAGAAAACGCTCTCTTTGCCAGAGATCGCTGATTATCTCGATCAATTAGCCAGTGCATTGGATTATGCTCACGAGCATAATGTCCTCCACCTGGATATAAAACCTTCAAATGTTCTCATTTCTCAAGATAATACACTGCTTTTGACTGATTTTGCCCTGACAAAGACGATGACAGAGAGGCAAGCCGCACGCATTCGCCAGTTCAAGGTGGGCATGTTAAATTACATGTCGCCTGAGCTGGTAATGGGAAAAGAACCTGGCGAAAAAGCTGATTTGTACTCTCTTGGTGCGGTTCTGTATCATATGGTCACAGGATCAGCCCCGTTCCAGGGAGAGTCGATGGTGGAAGTAGCAAAAAAACAACTCCAGGAGCCTCCACCTTCACCTCGTACTAAACGCCCAGATTTGCCGCTTGCTGCTGAACAGGTCATCCTACGAGCGTTGTCAAAGCGTACCGGGCATCGTTACGCCAAAACGCAGGATCTTGCTGCAGCGTTTCGCCTCGCCCTGGAAACACCATCTACAGAGTTGGAGCAGCAGCGAAGTGATACTTTGCTTAACAGTTTTGCAACCTCTTCTGGTATCTATCCTTCTTATAGTCTTTTTGATCCACAGTGGCGCACGGAATTAAGCCCTGCTAAAGAGAGCGAAACAGCATTGGGCAGATCTACATCTGCCAGCGTAGATGATATATCAAAAACGTCAACGGGTGTATTTGTCAGTATAAAGAATCTTCCCTCACCGACAAAGCCTGAACAGGCGGTGGATAAATCGTCGAACCCATTGCATGTTGTGCATTTTAATCCCATTACGCCAACTCAAGATGCTCGCATGTTCCCTGAACGCAGCACAAATCTTGGGAGTGTCGTAACAGCCGTTCCAGTTCAAGCTAGCTGGATAAGCCCTGAACAGAGCCATAATCCCAGTGGTATATTAACTGTGCCACCAGTTGAAGACACACCACTATATCCAATACAAAACAATAATCCCACAGGGGTTTTTACCGTCTCACATGCAATCACACCGGTTCAGGATACTCGGTTGTTCCCTGAACAGTATTCTAACATGGATAATACACTGGCTATTTCCGATACTGAACAAACAACAACCGGGACAATTATGAAACTGACAAGCCCGGCAAAAGTCGTCAATGTGCCCGTTGCGGGTCAACCAGGTAGATATCTTGTCGGGTTGTTGCCATTTCCAGAAACATCACAACAAGAAAAAGTTACAAATCCTTCCTCGCCGGGCAGTACGGATTTTCTTAAAAAGAACTCGAAAATCATTGCTTTGGTTTTACTCGTCGTCTTCTTGCTTGGGACGGTAACACTCTGGTTTGCTCATCAACACTCCGCTCCAACAACTCCTGCTGTCACGATTAAGAAAACACCTGATCTCAAAGCGACAATGGTGGCACAAGTGACAGCAACTGCTGCAGCAAATATTATTCTGGCCGACCCTTTATCCTCAAATATTCATAATTGGCCGCTCGTGTCGAGTGGATCGATGCTGTATGCCTTTAAGGATGGAGCCTATCACATTACCGATAACGATAATAGCCGGGGCGCTCCAGCCATTTTGTCAGGTCTTATCCTGCAAGGCCCATTTGTATATACCCTGACTATGGAAGAGATAAAAGGGGACGATACTTCTGTCAATAATCAGTTTGGCATGATATTTCGGGCAAATATTCAAAATAAGAACGGTAAAACCTACACGACGTTCTATACATTGGAAGTACTGAATAAAAGTGGTGGTGAATATCAATTTTGGAAATATGATGATAGACAGGGACCAAACTCCAATTTATGGATAAAAATTGCCAGCCATCGCTTTGGAAGCGAATTTCATGAAGGTCAGGGGTCGAAAAGTGTCAATACGTTTAAAATCATCGCGAATGGCAAGAACTTTACGCTGGTAGTGAATGGCAAGAAAGCATGGGCATTTCAAGATAGTTCATTTGCCACTGGCAGTGTCGGAATGCTCGTAAACCTGAAGGGAACCGAGGTTGCCTTCTCCAACCTGTTGCTCACACATAATTAACCTTGCAGGAGGCACTCAGTGACAAGTTTTTTAATTTCCCTAAACTTGATTTTTACAGGTTTACTCTGTATTCTCAATATAGCTTTTGCTATTGTCTACCGCAAAAGGCGCACTGCTGAACTCCTATCGTATATTGCGGCTATCGTGATCGAGGCAGGCTTATTCGTGTTTACTTTACTGCTCCGCCTCGGAATTTTGACCCATATACCATATCATTTGCCTCCACATCTCCCATTCAATCGAGCCGAAATAGGCACTGCGATTGCCATTGGTGTAGGCCTATTTCCAGCAGCCTACTGGCATCGCACCACGATATCACAGATGCGTGAACGCATGGCAAAAGATGCTCAAGTTCTGAAAGAACGAGACGGCGGCGTTCACATTCGCAGTAATGCTCCTGGCGAGTGGATGAATTAGCCTCAATTGAATTTGACTGCTATAATGGTGAGTGCATGGAGCTAAGTTCTTTGCCCGGGAGGAATGTGCCAATCAGGAATAGGTTTTTCACGTGTAAGGAGTATGGCCAAATCCATTCATGTATGTCTACATTGCAATGAAAGAAAATAAGTATGATTCCTGACCCGAATTCACCAGCAGCCATAAACGAGATCACTCAAAATCCATCGCAGTCAATTACCATAATACCTTTCCTGACTCTGCCATCATAACCAGAGACTTGCTTCGTGTTTTTGGACAAAAAGCGGCAGTTAATCACCTCAACCTATCAGTCAAACGTGGCGAGTTCTATGGATTTCTTGGCCCCAATGGCGCTGGTAAGAGTACTACGATCAAAATGATGGTTGGGCTGTTGCGTCCTACAGCAGGCAGTGTCCTGGTAGGTGGTATCGATGTATGGAAAGATCCGCTGCAAGCGCGTGCCATCATGGGTGTATTGCCCGAATATCTCAACCTCTACGAACGCTTGACAGGCAAAGAATTTCTCGTCTTTGCCGGACACATGTATGGCCTGCCGAGCAATATGATTTATCAAAGATCAGTGGAACTACTCAATATACTCACGCTCACAGAGGACGCGGATAAGCTGATTGTGGATTACTCGGTCGGCATGCGTAAGAAGATTGCACTGGCAGCCGCCTTGATCCATAGCCCCCAGGTTCTCTTCCTCGACGAGCCGTTCGAGGGCATAGATCCCATTAGCTCCCGCACCATGCGAGATATTATGCGTGGCCTCACCCAACACGGCACCACCATCTTCTTCTCATCTCACATCATGGAAGTAGTGGAAAGACTCTGCACCCGTGTTGGCATCATCAACCAGGGCGTTCTCGTTGCCGAAGGCACGCTGCAAGAACTGCGCGAAAGAGCAAGCGGAGAAGATAAAGATGCAACTCTCGAAGATATCTTCCTCAATGTGGTGGGTGCGCATGAAGAGAGCCACAATTTGAGTTGGCTTGAATAAGCCACTCCTTACAGCATAATTGTTCTGCCCATCCCCTCCTGCTTAGCACGTCGATAGACCAGACTGGCTGCTGCCATATCTTCGCAAGCATGCCCCATAGCCTTGTAAACTGTAATCTCGTCCTGGGATTGTCGTCCTGTAGCCCGTCCCAGCAAGACTTCTCCAAGCTCAGTGCCAATATTGCGATCGAAACCGACCAGTTCGCCACAGCCCGCGGGAGGCGGTTCGAAAGCCATGCGTGTCTCAACGAAAAGATGACCGCGTTCGATTACTTTGGGGTCCAGTTCTCCACCTGGAGGACTATATCCGACAGAGGTAATATGCATTCCAGGGGAGAGCCAGTCGCTACTGATCACCGGTTCGCCTGAATGCGTGCAAAGGCAGACCACGTCGGCTCCGCGCACTGCCTGCTCAATAGTCTCAACTGCATGTGCCCTGCTATCTGTTGATGCTAGCTGCTCTGCATGATCGAAGTGCTCCGAGGCAATGCGGATTTCGGAAAACTGTCGCACACGGGGAAGCATCTTCAGGTGCGAACGACCCTGCACTCCAGCGCCGATAATCGCCAGCACATGACTATCCGTGCGTGCCAGAAGTCGAGTCGAGAGAGCTGCGGCGCCAGCAGTGCGCAGTCCTGTGATATAGGTTCCATCCATAAACGAGAGGGGAGAGCCAGTTTGAGCATCGAACAGGCAAATGATGGCCTGGTGTGAAGGAATACCAAACTGTTGATTATCGTGAAAGACAGAGACGAGTTTGACGGTGATCTCGCGGCCTTGTTGATAGGCTGGCATAGAAAGCAGGAATCCCGTGTCCGGCACGGTAACCCCGATGCGTTTTGGTGCATCAACAAGGCCTTCACTGAGTGCCTTGAATCCCTCTGACAGTGCGTCCAGGAGCATGTCAGGGTCTAATAGTCTCTGGACTTCCGTTTCATTCAGCATCAGAGTTTCCATATGAACCTCCACAATCACTAAACTTTGCAATAGAACGAATATCAGTATATACCCAGCCCGAAGTTGTAACAAGCTTTATGGGAATACATAAGGATGGCTTGATACTCTTCTTCCCATGTCGTGTACAATAGACTGAGAGAAAAACTCAATACAACTACCGAATAAACCAGCATTCCCACTGGTTTAAGGAAAAGGGAGCGTAGCGACCATGGCAGTACATGCTGATAAATTGCGCTGGCTCTTCTGGCTGCGCTGGAAAACACTTCTTCGTGGTTATTCTCGTAGGCCACTCAGCATCGTTGGTTCTGTATTTGTTTTGCTCTTTATCATCCTGGTTGGTGGAACCATTGCTGTCAGTTCCTTTTTTGCCTATAGGTTACTCCCGGCATCCTGCCAACTCCGAGGTCTTATACCTGGTACTGACAGCCGCAATGTTGCTATGGATTGTGTTGCCCCTGTTAGAGTTCACTGCCAATGAAGGATTGGATGCCTCGAAGTTAGTCTTGTTTCCGCTCACGCGTGTAGAGTTGATGGCGAGCCTTTTGTTCTCGACATTGCTCGACATCCCCACCATTGGACTTGTGCTTGTGCTGGTCGCGGTCATCGCTGGTTGGGCAGTTTCTCTACCGGTGGCTCTTCTAGCCAGTGCGACCATGCTGATCTTCTACATTCAAGTCGTTGGCATAAGTCAATTGGTTTTGGCGCTCTTTATGCGCATCTTGCAGGGCAGGCGTTTTCGCGATCTGAGTATCATTATTATTGCACTCTTTACCTCATCTTGCTATCTGATCCAGCAGTTTGTACTTGGCGGAACAAGGATCCTACATCTATACGATAATCTGAAAAGCGCCAGTTTTTCTCCTTTTCTTAAATGGCTACCTTCTGGCTTGGCCGCGAGTTCAATCACACAGGCTGTTCAGGGGAATTGGGGAGCGAGTCTTGCCACACTTGCCCTGTTACTCGTGACAAGCGCACTTACACTGTACCTGTGGCAATTCGTGCTGCAACGCAGTCTTAGCGCATCTGAGGTTGGCGCTGCACGCGCACGTGGTCGGCGCCGGCAACAAACACAAACTGCTGTTGTAGCAACTGCTGTTCAGCCAGCCAGTGCGAACATATGGGAACGCTTTCTACCTCCTCAGATCTCTGCACTTACTATCAAAGAATTGAAGTATTTCTGGCGTGATCCGCAGCTCAAAGTCATGATGTTTCAATCGGTGATCTATGCAGCCATCTTCCTCGTTGCGCCGCTGCTCAACCCCAACTCTTCACGCGTTGGCGGCACTGGTTATGTACTCCTGATCACACCCTTGGTAGTGATTTTCTTCATGCTGACGCTCTCGCTCAATACCCTTGGGTTAGAGCGGCAAGGCCTCACAACCCTGTTCCTTTTTCCTATTGCTCCCCAACGCATTCTCTGGGGGAAGAATCTCGCGGTAGCCACGTTTGGAGTTGTGGAGTTAGTCGTGCTGGTTGCTGTTGGGGCATTCATCACACAAGCCTGGGTTTTTGTGTTGCCTGTCCTCGTCGGCGGGCTGGCGGGCATGGGTGTGGCCTTGGGTTGTGGAAACATTACCTCTGTCTATTTTCCGCAGTATGTGCGTCAGAGGCAAAGAGGTTTTCAGGCTACCGGTCAACCTGCACAGGCGGGTTGCTTGCGAGCGGCAATGTCCTTTGTGATGCTCATAGTTACAGGGATTTTGTTGATTCCGGTCGCATTAGCTCTCGGCTTGCCCTTTATCTTTCAATCGCTATGGATCTGGGCTATAACCATGCCTTTGACGCTCATCTATGGCATTGCCTTTCACCAGATTGCAACGCGGCTCGTAGCCCCACGCATGCTTGAGCGAGCGCCGGAGATACTGGCGATTACTACGAGAGAGTAGGGTAGTCATCGGATCTGAAGCTTAAGTTTGATCCTACTTTTGTGGAGGTCCCATAAACCTTAACCATTAAGAGGATTATTTATGTCTAATTCACCTCAAAGATTACAAAGAAGCAGGCAACATAAAATGATAAGTCCAAATGGATTACCAATTATCTATGTTGGTAGACCGACCAAATGGGGAAATCCATATCATATTGGGGTAGATGGCAACCGGGATCAAGTGCTTAAGAAATATCGTGAATATCTGGAGGCTTCTCCGAGTCTTGTTAACGAAGCTAAGAAAGAATTGCGAGGGAAAAACCTTGCTTGTTGGTGTAAGCCCACTGAAGATTGTCATGCCGATATCTTATTGGAAATAGCTAACAAATGAGAAAGGAACATAATGCTGATGAGTTATGAGTATGTGATCGTATGAAAAGAAAGGGCACATTGCCTACGTAACTATCAATCGTCCCGAGGTAATGAATGCTCTCCACTACGATACCAATGTCGAGATGAGTGCAATTTTTGATGACTTCAAACAAGACGAGGAGTCATGGGTGGCGATTGTGACAGGAGCAGGTAATCGGGCATTCTCAGCGGGCAACGATCTCAAAGCAACGGCTGCGGCAATGGCGAAAGGCGAAAAGATGCCAGCATTCAGCGAACGCGTTCGCTTCGGCGGGATCACGAGCAACTTTGTATGCGACAAACCCATCATCGCGGCTGTCAATGGAATCGCAGTCGGTGGAGGCTTCGAGATTGCTCTGGCTTGCGACCTGATCATTGTCGCTGATACTGCTCGCTTTGGTCTCCCTGAACCACGTGTCGGGCTAGTCGCAGGGGCAGGTGGGATGCATCGTCTTCCACAGCAGATTCCGCTCAAGCAGGCGATGGGCATGCTGCTCACGGGCAAGCAGATCACAGCTCAGGATGCGTATGGCATGGGTCTGGTCAATGAAGTCGTGCCAGCCGCTGACTTAATGGCAACAGCCGAGCGCTGGGCCAATGATATTTTGGAATGTTCGCCGCTTTCGGTACGACTTACAAAAGAGGCTGTGCTCTCAGGGCTAAATATGTCCGTGGAAGAGGCGATGCAGGCCGACCGCCCCCGTATGGCTCGACTGCTTGCATCGGAGGACTTCATTGAGGGTCCAAAGGCCTTCGCTGAAAAACGCAAGCCCCAGTGGAAAGGTCGCTAGCAAGCAAGAAGGAAACTGAAGAGATGAGTATCAAAGGGAAATGCGCCATCGCAGGCCTGGATGTGACTGCTATGGGCAAGTGGTGAACGGCAGGTCGAGAAGAATGATCTCATCATGGTCAGTGGCAACGAAGGTGTTCTCAATTACCACTCGACAACGATTCTGCGTAAGCACCAAGCGTGATCAGCATTGATTAACAGTGCATGGATACGAAGGATATGGAACTTCAATAGGATTGTAGGTGACTTTCCTACATCGAGGTTTTTAAGTCAACCCGGCAGGATGTTCAAGATGATTCCCGATGGTTTGTAAAAAGGCAGCGGCGGGCGCACCATCGATGGCTCGATGATCGAAGGTCAGGCTGAGTGTCATCATCGCGCGCCACTCGGCTCCGCGCGAAACACGCACTAGTTTCTCGTTTATCCGTCCAATGCCGAGAATCGCGATTTCCGGCGGGTTGATAATAGGTGTGAATGCGTCGATCCCGTACATACCTAGATTGCTTACACTGAACGTGCTGCCCGTGACCTCTTCGCGCGTGAGGGATCCCTCACGCGCGCTCTGGGCCAGCCGTGTTGTTTCTTGCGCGATTTCTGGCAGTGACTTGTGATCCGCGTTCCTCACAATCGGTACGATCAAACCCTCATCCAGGGCGACGGCAACACCGATGTGGATATCCTGCACCAGGTGAGAGTGATTCTCCTTCGAGCCAGGCATTGAAGCGTGGATGCTCTTTGAGGGCGAGGGCCGCTGCTTTGACAATCAGGTCGGTGTAGGTCAGGCCTAACTCTGGTTTCAATTCCTCCCGCAACTGCACAAGTGCAGATACATCCACTTCTGTGACCAGCGTTACCTGGGCCGAGGTGTGCAAGCTCTCCTGCATGCGTCGAGCGACGGTTCCACGCATGCCTGTTAGTGGTATAACCTGCCCGGCTAAGGACGTGGACGGCGGGCCTGATGGAGCTGGATGCGCAGTCGAAGTGATCACTCGCGGTACATCCTCAATGGTTATTCGCCCGCCTGGTCCAGTTCCATGTATCTTGTTCAGATCGATGTTATGATCTTTCGCCAATTTCCGTGCTGCGGGAATGACTTGTACTTCCACCACCGCACCCAGAGGTGATGCCGGGCGTTGCGCCCCTTCGATCGCTCGTTGCACATCCTCGACAACTATTCGTCCATCCGGTCCACTCCCATCTACATGGCTCAGATTGATGTCGTGGTCTTTCGCCAGTTTGCGAGCTACTGGTGTGACCTGTATCCCTGGTAGAGAAGTAGCAGGGGATACGCTTGCTTTTGCCTCTTCGGCTGTCTCAATCACACAGAGTGCTGAGCGTACGGGTACCGTCTCTCCCTCTGCTGCTAGGATGCGAGTAAGAACTCCAGAGACCTCTGCCTCCACTTCCGAGGTGACTTTGGCCGCCTCCACTTCAACAAGCGGCTCGCCTTCCATCACAGTCTCGCCTTCCTGCTTGAGCCAGCGCACAATCGTGCCATCAGCCATCCCCATGCTCCACTGGGGTAACACGATCTCTGTTGCCATGTTCCTTCGTTTCCTTTCAGACGTTTTGTCTGTATTCCTACCTTACTCCATCGTAGCTCGAACAGCCGAGACAATGGTGCTGGCAGTCGGATACATGAGCTGTTCCAGGGGAGGCGAGAAAGGAATATGCACATCCGGCACTGCCAGTCGTTTGATGGGAGCTTTCAGATTCCAGAAGCCTTCCTCCGCCACAATAGCTACAATCTCGGCAGCAGCCCCACAGGTCCGATGCGCCTCCTCCACTACAACCAGTCGCCCGGTTTTCGCCACTGAACTGAGAATGGTCTCTTTATCCAGAGGAACCAGTGTCCGTGGATCGACGACCTCGACGCTCACCCCTTCTTTGGTTAGCGTTTCCGCAGCTGTCAGAGCCTCTTGCACGCGGGAAGCTATGGCAACGACGGTCACATCTGTCCCAGTTCGTTTGACATCAGCCTTGCCAAAGGGGATCAGGTATTCCTTTTCAGGGACCTCTCCCCGAGCACCCCAGAGCAAACCATCCTCAAAGCTCATGATGGGGTCGTCTTCACGAATGGCGGTTTTGAGCAGACCTTTCATATCGTAGGGAGTACTAGGTGCGATGATCTTGAGACCGGGAACGTTCATGAACATCGGATAGTTGCGATCGGAGTGCTGGGCCGCGTTGGCTCCCCCGAAGAACATACTGGCACGCAGCACCAATGGTACGCGTGCCTGTCCTCCATACATATAGGTCGTCTTTGCCGCCATACTTACAATCTGATCCATTGCCACGTAGAGAAAGCTGGCGATGGTGAGATCCACAATGGGACGCATGCCAACCATGGCAGAGCCAATGGCTGCACCGACGAAGCCAGCTTCCGAGAGCGGAACATCGCGCAAGCGATCTGCTCCAAACTCCTCCTTGAATCCCGTCGTCGTGCCGAAAACATTTGCCTCCACGTCTTCGCCCATGATGAACACACGAGGGTCGCGGCGCATCTCTTCACGCATGGCCTCGCCAATGGCTTGTAAATAGGTGATCTCGCGCATTTTGGTGCTCCTTCTTTCTCTGGCTTAGCGGGTTATCGGAATGGAATGAACATAGAGCCCTTCGAAGGCTTCCTCAGGATCGGGATAGGCACTTTCGCGAGCAAAAGTAATAGCGGTTTGGACGTCCTCCTTCGCATTGTGTTCGATATGTTCAGCCTCGTCCTGCGTCATAAGCCCATTATCGAGCAGTCGAGTGCGCAAGATTTCAAGAGGATCACGCCCTTTCCAGCGCATAAGTTCTTCATCAGCGCGATACTGGAGGCTGTCAAAAAGCGGACCTTCGGCATGATGTCGGTAGCGGTACGTTTTGGCTTCGACCAGGGAAGGCCCTTCTCCCGCACGGGCGCGTTTAACGGCCTCGCTGACTACTTCGTAGACTGCAATGGCATCCTGACCATCTACAGTGACGCCTGGAATATCATACGCCTTAGCACGCTCAGCAATATCACGCACAGAGACGGTTTTTTCTGCAGGGACTGTGACTGCATAGCCGTTGTTTTCGCACAGGTAGATGACAGGCAATTTCCAGACAGCGGCGAGGTTGAGTCCTTCATGAACGGCGCCTTCATTAGAAGCACCATCGCCGAAGAAACACAGGCAAACGCGGTCTGTCCCTTGCATTTTGGCTCCCAGGGCTGCACCAGCCGCGACTGGGATGCCAGAGCCAAGTATGCTGGTTTCACCCACACTACCGATGCTGAAATCTGCCAGGTGCATAGAGCCGCTCTTGCCCCGGTTCACTCCGGTGCGTTTGCCAAGCAATTCAGCCATCAGCCCTTTGAGCTGTGCCCCCTTTCCAATGGGATGGCCGTGCGAGCGATGGTTGCCGACCATGTAATCGTCAGAACGCAGAGCCATACAGGCTCCGACAATTTCTCCTTCCTGACCAATACTTGTGTGAGCTGCGCCTGGAATTTCGCCTGAAGCGACCATCTCGACAACATTCTCTTCAAAGTATCTTATGCGTACCATGCGACGATACATCTCTACCAGCTGTTCATTTGTCGGTTCCATGTTGTCTTCTCCTTGTTGATCAGACTTACTATGCCTCCCTATTTAAAAGTTCGCTCAAAGGATTTCTCCAGATACCAGTTGTTTTTCTCTTTGCCTCTACTTCCTCACTTCTCTTCCGGAATAGCTCCCATTAGTTCGAGGATGCGTGTAGGTAGTGGCTGCTGCTCGGTAATCTTTATACCTAGAGCATCTGAGATGGCATTGACGATTGCTGGAGGTTCACAGATTGCTCCGCCCTCGCCCCGAGAGTTGACCGGGTTGATAGGCGGCGTCTCCAGATGCTCAATCTCAATAGCCGGAATTTCCATTGCCGTTGGCACCAGATAATCCATCGCTGTGAGCTTGAACGTACATTCGAGCTCACAGCGATGGATTACTGTCGATCAGTACTTCTGGTTGCGCCAGGCGTAGGGCAAGCAGAGGTACAAACTTTGTCCTCCGGCCAGAATCTTGGCGTTTTCACCATAACGCGCAAAAAGGGCACACGTTTCCTTGACACTGGTAGGGGCAAAATAGTCAAAGGGAGCTGGTTTCATAGCCCTCTCCTTTGCGAGTGACTATACACATCGTAAAATACTATGACGAACAAGCCGGGCAAGCGAATAGAATGCGTGAGGGGAAAGAATTCTACTTGCCTTGTGCAATGACTCTACTAAAAAGTATACTCAGAATTTGCCAAAAAACAAGTGGATTTACTTAGATTGAAATACAATTCACAAAAGTAGAATTGAAATTCACAACTGCAAGGTCTGTCAACAAAATCACGATTTCAAACACACAAAGCAGGACGAGGAATCACCACTAAGGCAGAGAGAACGTGTGATCCAGAATGGTACAAAATTGTTCAAGAGACATGCCTTCATGTACATCTAGCACATCTATGTCGTCTCCCATTATTTCTGGGTCGGCAGCCAGGTAAGCAGTGATCAAACCAATGAAGAGGCGAGCCAGAACGGCTGGATCGCCATCAACAAATTCCTTGCAGTGCTGTCCCTCCAGAAACAGTTGGGCAAGCAGTATTCTGGCTTCCTGCAAACGATGATAGCCTTCTGCTTCTACAGTGGATTCAAGATTTGGAGCAGCAGTTGAGGAACTTCGCAGAAACAGGCGCCCATAGCTGGGGTGCCGGTGGTAAAAGGAGATTACAAAATCGACAAATTGGTAGAGCTTCTGCTGGGGAGGATAAGGGAGAGCAAACAGTTCGCGCATACCTAGCATGAAATCATCGCCACGCCGTGCCAGAACCCCTATGAAGAGCGCTTCCTTGTTATCGAAGAAGCGATAGAGAGCGCTTGTGGAGAACTCGGCCCGTTCGGCAATCTCCTGGAGAGAAGCCTCGTGATATCCTTTCTGCCCAAAGACATGCTCAGCTGCATCCAGAATATCTTGTCGACTGAGTTCCTTACGGCCAGTGCGTCGTCGTTCCCTCTGCCCAACCGTCCTGGTTAACTCCTCCATCGTCTCATCCTCACTTCTCTATTTCAACTCCCGATTGCTTACAGCGCATTGGTCTCTTTTTTACATCTTAGCCATGCTGTCAAGGTGCATTTGCAAACAAATTGTAACATATCGGGATAACTTGGTAACCTGTTCTAATCATCTTACATGAATGAACACAGATTGTGGATAGTTGCTAATTGCAGAAATGTGCAGGTATAATTATGTTCGGTCGAGTTTTTAAGTGCGAGGGGTAGCACGTGAACCTGGTACAGCAAGCGCAACCTCCAGCCTGGAGCAGTATCCTGAATGGTTCATTCAGTAGCATCGCAGTGATAAGATCAACGTTGATGAGCTTTTCGTGGATAACTACTCTTTTCATGGGACGCTCTTTCCCATCTATAGCCAGAGTGAGGCTCTCCAGTATCTTCTCTTGATGTGGCTGATACTGATCATTACGATTCTTGTACCTGGTATCGCCACAGGATATTTCTTGAAACGAAAATTCTCACGTGGGTATAGTTTTGATGAGTTAGCACATAGTAAAAGAAGGAATAGGTGATGTTAGATAGCAGCCAGGAATTATCCGGCAAAGTGCTGGGGGGCTGTACGCTTGAGCGGCTACTTGGGCAGGGAGGGATGGGAGCAGTTTATCTAGCACGACAGGATCGTCCATCGCGACATGTTGCTGTGAAGGTTTTATTGCCGAATATGCTGATGACCAGCCAGATGCAAGAAATGTTTCTTGCTCGTTTCCGACGTGAAGCTGATATAGTGGCGCGGCTAGAACATGTTAATATCGTGCCGATCTATGCATATGGCGAACAGGACGGGCTGGCTTACCTAGTGATGCCCTATCTTGAAGGAGGGAGCCTTTACGATGTCTTAGAACGCCGTGGGCAGCTTTCGCTCAATGAGACGATTCAGTATTTGAAAGAAGCAGCGGCAGGTCTGGATTATGCACACGAGCATGAAATCATTCACCGTGACCTTAAACCGGCCAATTTCCTCTTGCATGGCGATGGAAGGCTGCTTTTATCAGATTTCGGTATCGCCCGCGTTCTGCAAGATGAAATGAGTACAGCCGGAGTCGCACTTACCAAAGCAGGAACAATGCTTGGCACACCATACTATATGTCACCAGAGATGTTGCGCGGTGAGCAGATTGATCATCGTGCCGATCTCTATGCGCTGGGCATTATCGTCTACCAACTTCTTAGTGGGCAACCTCCCTTTCAGGGAGATACTCCTTATGCAATTATTACTGGCCACATACAAGGGCAGCCACCTTTACTGCATCAAATCAATCCCGCTATACCATCAGCAGTAGATACGGTGGTACAGAAAGCTCTTGCCAAGAAACCCGGAGACCGCTACCCATCTGCAAGGCTGTTGGTAGAGGCTCTATCAGCAGCAGCCCTTTCCTCTGTACTCCCAGCTACAATCGATCAAAATGCTCCCACTATTGCACCATCCTATTCAACACAGTCTGGTTCGCCTTCAGGTAGGCCATATTCTCCAGGCCAACAGCAATCAGGAGTGCCCTTACTCCATGAGGAAAGAAAGCTAGTAAGTGTGCTCTCCGCCGAAGCAACTGAAGTCACAACGCTTGATGAAATGCTTGATCCAGAAGATATTCGTGCGCTTATGGAGCGCTTTAATGAGCATGTCCAGCGTGTTATCTCCGATCATGGTGGTTTACTTCAAAAGTTTGCTGGAGATGCGATTCTAGCTTTTTTCGGCTTACCACAAGCGCATGGCGATGATGCTGAACGTGCTTGCGCTGCAGCACTGGCACTGCGCGAAGCCATGGCCAGCGATCAGGTTTTATGCGAACGTATGCAGCTACAGGAGGGAATCAACACGGGTGAGATCATAGCTACCAGTAATCCTTCTTCCGGGAAGTATGATGTGAAAGGAGAGGTAGTTCACGCTGTCACTCGACTACAACAGGCAGCTCGTGTCAATGAAATTCTCGTGGGTGAACGGACTGTTCAAGCAGCTCGGAGCGCTTTCATATTCGATGAAGAACGGCAAATCGAAATGAAAGGGAGAAAGCTGTCTCTTCGCGTTTTTCCTCTTGCCCAGGTGCGTGAGTTTCGCCAGATTGGCCGGCCGCCACTGGTTGGTAGAAGACAAGACCTGCTCCAGCTCGAACTGCTGAAGGCCAGAGCTCTGGAGGATCAGAGGCCACAACTCATCTCGATTATTGGCCCGGCAGGCATAGGTAAATCACGGTTGTTAGAAGAGTTCCTCACGCAATTCGATCAGGCCGATAGTGTACAATACGCGAACGCACACTGCCTCCCATATGGTCAAAGTCTCATCTATTCTCCTTTGCGTGGCATGTTGACTGAACTGCTTGGTAGTAAGATTGACAAGCAACACATTGATCGATGTTTTTGTGCGTGGAGGAAATACCCTTGACAATGCATCGCAACAGGCTGAACTGGTGCTCACTTCTTTGAACGTAGAGGAGGAAAGCGGTGATCGGGAGAGTGTTTTCTCTGCCTGGCGGCTTCTGATTGAATTGTTCGCCAACCAGGCCCCACGTATCGTTATCTTCGAAGATCTGCATTGGGCTAGTGAGAGCCTGCTTGATCTGGTCGAGCATATCATGCACCCACGCACTCAGGCACCACTTCTGGTCATCGTCCTCAGTCGCCCAGAGTTATTGGAGCGCCGTCCCAACTGGGGTGGCGGACGGCAGAACTTCATCATGCTCACCCTGGAACCGCTTTCAGATGTCCAGACACAAGAGCTCGTGGGAAAATTGATGACAGAACTTCCACCTACAATGCGTAAGCGCGTTGCGGAGCGTTCAGGTGGCAATCCCTTCTTTGCCATCGAGTTGATTTAAGTCCTGGCAGAACAAGGTACTACTGGTAAGGTTGATGCAGAGCTGGATATTCTTCCTGACACTGTGCATGCTGCTGTCCTTGCACAACTTGACCGCCTTGCTCCTACGGAGCACAGAATTATCCAGACCGCTTCAGTTGTGGGAAATACCTTCCATTCAAAGACCCTTCATGCTGTACTGGGCGATCTACAGCCAGAGGAAATCGACGCGGCACTCGATGTATTATTCATTTCTAATCTCGTCATACTTGCTGGAGAGGGAAGCTATGCATTCCGCCATACTCTTATTCGTGAAGTGGCCTATGGAACCCTTTCCCGTACAGAGCGTATTCGGTTACATGGAATGATCTTGAGTAGCCTGGAAACTTTCTCAGCGGAGCATGCAGATGAGTACCTGGAATTGCTAGCTTATCATTATCGTGAAGCGGTACAGCTTGCACGACAATCGGCTGTACCGATTGAACTTCCCCCCGAACTGAATCATGCCTTGAACTCCTGGCGACGGCGTGATCGGGGGCAATGGCTGGACTTGAACTTTTCTTAGATCCGATAGATTAACTCGTGGTATTTTGTATGCCTGGTGTCGATAGAGGAACTGGATAAACTGCCTCAGAAGCCAAAAGAAATTTCATAGAGGCATGGAGACGTTATCACATTCAGTACAGTAAATAAATTTGCTGGGGAGTAAATAAACCAAATGGAGACAGAAGAATCTCAACATCAACCGGTAGAATTAGCTACCGATTCATTGCTGATCGTGGATGATAACAGCGTGAATCGCATTATGCTCTCGCGATATACAACCAGGCTTGGCTATCAGTCGACCCTGGTCGAAAATGGACGACAGGCGCTGGAAAAACTGCAGAATGAGCCGTTTGACCTCGTCTTGCTGGATGTGCAGATGCCCGAAATAGACGGCTACCAGGTGCTGGAGCAGATGAAGGCTGATCCTCGCTTGCGTGAGATACCAGTTATTATGATTTCTGCCGTTGATGAACTGGAGAGCACGGTCAGGTGTATCGAACTAGGAGCCCAGGATTACTTGCCCAAGCCTTTCAGTCCTGTTCTCTTGCGAGCCAGGCTCACTGCTTGTCTGGAACGAAAGCGGCTACGTGATCAAGAAATCGATTATTTGCACCAGGTTGGCCAGGTTACAGCAGCGGCAGTGGCCATCAAGAACAACACCTTTCAAAGGGAAAGCCTGGATGTAGTAGCTGGTCGTTCCGATGAATTGGGACAGCTTGCTCAGGTCTTTCAGGAAATGGCGATCCAGGTCTACGACCGCGAGCAACGCCTGCAACAACAGGTGCAGCAATTACGCATTGAGATTGACCAGTCCAGGAAGACCCGAGAGGTCGCCGACATCACCGAAAGTGAATACTTTCAGCAATTGCTAGGCAAAGCGGATGAACTGCGCAACAGGGTGAAGGCTGAAGAGTGACAATTCTCTCCGGTTAGAAAAGGAAAGTACGATGCATTGGCAATTTTCTCCTTATGAGATTCCTTACGCGATTGCTGCAGTGATATCGCTCTGGCTTCTGAATATTGCATGGTGGCGCCGTTACGTACCAGGTGCATTGGCATACGGCCTTCTCATGTTTGCGGTGGCTGAATGGTCGCTAGGGATTGTGCTTGCTCAGGGAAATGCTGGTTTCCCTATCATTATTGTATGGAATAATGTCCCATTGTTGGGAATGGTGATTGTGCCGGCGGCCTTGCTTGTCTTCTCGCTCCAATATACGGGCCGTTCCCGCTGGCTGACGCTTCCAGTGATTTTTTTGTTAACGATTGAACCTCTCATTACGTTGCTACTCGTCTGGACAAACTCAAAGTATGGTCTGATCTCAAATAGTACCTCGGACAAAAGCGCCTCATTTACCGCCCAGGCTCTCACATACGGTTCCTGGTTCTGGATCAATGCTGTCTACTCCTATCTACTGGTCGTTCTCAGCACAATTCTCCTCGTGTGGCATATCCTTGCACGCATGCGTTCAGACTCCTTGTATCGAGGACAAGTCATTGCTTTATTAATTGCGATACTGGTTCCCTGGATAGTGGTTGCACTGGTAGCCTTAGGCTGGAACCCGCTTTCTGGCCTGGATTTGACTCCTCTGGCTCTTACGATTAGCGGTCTCGCGTTGTATTGGGCCGTCTTCCACTATCGATCAGAAGAGCTTGCGCCAGTTGCGCGCAATATCGTGGTTGAAAGCATGAGTGACGCTGTAATTGTGACAGATGCTCAACACCGAATTACAGATCTCAACCCGGCAGCGGAGCGCCTCATGGGTCGCAAACTTTCAGAGGTGAAAGGCCAGACAAGTGTTCGCGCGGCCTCTGCCTTTGCCGACCTGATTCAACGCTTCTACAATCTCTCATCTGCCCATGAAGAACTCGCTCTCACAATGAATGGAGAGCAACGCTTTTACGATCTGCGCATCTCAACACTTCCAGAACGGCGAGGCTCTCCCACGGGCCGCCTGGTCGTTCTACGCGATGTCACAGATCGGAAACTGGCAATGCAAGCCATGGAACAGGCAAAAGCGGAGGCCGAGGCTGCTAATGAGGCCAAAAGCGCTTTCCTGGCTATGATGAGCCACGAGATCCGTACCCCCATGAATGCAATTATAGGCATGACCAGCTTGCTACTTGATACGGATCTGACGCCTGAGCAAAATGATTACGCTGAAACGGTTCGCTCAAGTAGCGACGCCTTGCTGACCATCATCAATGATATCCTTGACTTCTCCAAGATTGAAGCTGGAAAACTGGAACTTGAACGCCATCCCTTCGATCTACGTGAGTGCATAGAATCAGCCCTGGATCTGGTGGCAGCCAGGGCCACTGAGAAAGGGCTGGATCTGGCTTATCAGTTGGATAAATTAACTCCTCCGGCTATTTATGGAGATGTGACTCGCCTGCGCCAGATACTCGTCAATTTGCTCTCAAATGCTGTCAAGTTTACTGAAAAAGGCGAAGTCGTACTTTCAGTTAGCGTCAAGCGCAATGACGAAGAGAGAGATTCGGACGGACAAATGCGCGATGTATTGGCCGACTATGAGCTTTCTTTTGCGGTCAGAGATACGGGCATCGGTATTTCAGACGAAGGGAAGGCACGCTTATTTCAATCGTTTAGCCAGGTAGATGCCTCGACAACCAGGCGCTATGGTGGAACAGGTCTTGGACTGTCGATCAGTAAGCGATTGGCCGAACTGATGGGGGGTACAATGTGGGTTGAAAGCGAGCCAGGGGTTGGTTCGATCTTTCATTTCACTATTCTAGTCGAGGAAGCTCCCGCACCCGCACACCCTTATCTGGATTCTAGTCAGCCCTACCTCGTTGGAAAACGCATGTTGATTGTGGATGATAACGCGACGAATCGCTCCATACTCTCGCTACAGGCCCAATCCTGGGGCATCCTTCCCTATGCCTATGCTTCTGGTCAGGAGGCCCTGGCACAGGTGCGAGAAGGCATGTCTTTTGATGTTGCCATCCTGGATATGCAGATGCCAGATATGGATGGGTTGATGCTTGCCGAGCAGTTGCGCAGTCTTCAAAGCGCAGAGCATCTTCCGATCATTATGTTAACCTCCCTGGGACGGGGTGATGTTGATACGCACAATGTGCAGTTTGCAGCCTTTTTGCATAAGCCGATTAAGCCTTCACAATTGTATAATGCGCTGCTACCACTTTTTGCTGACCAAAAATACTCACGCTCTATACCCTCGTCAACAGAGTCAAGTGCAAAACAATTTGATACAGAACTGGGTCGGAGACTGCCATTACACATTCTGTTGGCGGAAGACAACACGGTTAACCAGCGGTTGGCATTGCGCCTCCTGGCTCGCATGGGATACCGAGCTGATGTTGCTGGTAACGGCCTGGAGGTACTGGAAGCATTACAGAGACAGAGCTACGATGTGATTTTAATGGATGTGCAGATGCCTGAAATGGATGGACTGGAAACGACACGCGCCATTCACAAGGATGTATCGACGAAGCAACGTCCACGCATAATAGCGATGACGGCCAATGCAATGCAGGGAGATCGCGAGGAATGCCTGGCTGCTGGTATGGATGATTACCTAACCAAGCCTATTCAGGTAAAGGCAATGCAGGATGCTCTCGAACGTGCAGGGCTTGAGGTCAAACGCCGTGAAGTTCCTCCACAGCCTCTAGCAGGATCATCGAGAGAAGTAACGCCAGTTTCTCAAGATGGGACGCAACCATCGGGATCGTCACCTGCCATTGATCCGGCAGTACTCGCAGAATTGCGCCAGTTTCAGGGAGATGGCGAACCTGATATCCTGCTTGAACTGGCAGAGGCTTTCCAGTCCGAGACACCTCCATTGTTGGAAGCATTACATGTCGCTGTGCGCGAGGAACAACCTGAGGCGCTCAAACGAGCAGCTCATAATCTCAAAGGCAGCAGTTACAATATAGGAGCTCGCACTATGGCTGAGATTTGTTCCAGCCTGGAGTCTCTCGGCAAGCAAGGAACGGTCAGAGGGGCAGACAATCTCATTACGAAGCTGGAGCAGGAATATCGTCGCGTTTGCCAGGCATTTATAGCCGAAGGTGCAGAGATTCACAAATAAAGAGAGTATATAGAGAGGAATAATTTTAGTCATGTCGACCATCGTTTCTATTCACTCCTATCGGGGTGGAACTGGCAAATCCAATTTGACGGCTAATCTAGCAAGTATTATCGTCCAACAGGGCAAACGGGTCGCTGTTGTTGATACCGATCTGCAATCTCCTGGCTTGCATGTGCTCTTTGGGATGAGTCAGGAGCAGATTGGGCTGACACTCAACGACTATCTGTATGGACGATGTAGTATTGAGCAGGCAGTGCATGACGTCACCAGTAAGTTAGGGACCGATGTAACAACGCAGGGAGCGCTCTTCCTGCTTCCTGCCAGCATCAAGGCAGGGGAAATTACACGAATGCTGCGTGAAGGCTATGAGGTGAATTTACTCACTGACGGATTTCGCACGCTGATGAGAACACTGCGCCTCGATTACCTGTTCATTGATACCCATCCAGGCTTGAATGAAGAAACCCTGCTCTCCCTCCTCATTTCAGATATGCTAGTGCTGATTCTGCGCCCGGACCAACAAGACTTTCAGGGTACTGCCGTCACAGTGGAGGTGGCACGCAAGCTTCAAATGAAAAAAATACTGCTCGTGATCAACAAGGCCCTCCCCAAGCTGGATTTCGCGAGTTTGAAGCAGCAAGTCGAACAAGCCTATGATGCACCAGTAGCTGGAATATTGCCTGTTTCAGAGGAAATGATTGAATTGGGGAGTGCAAATATCTTCTGTTTGGTATATCCTGAACTTCCTTACAGTCGCGGAGTACGCGATATTGCCGAACAGATATTGTTGAACGATCAGAAATAAGGCTCTTGCCAAATTGATGTGTAACTGCCGGGAGTCAAGCATGTCCGTCAATTTCCGTGTTTATATAATATTGACTGTGTTCGAGTGCAGGAGTGAGAATGCTTCAGTTCCCGCGACTTCATCGCGTAGTTGCATTGCCTTACTAAAATCTAACCTGGAAGTTTGTTCAATTGGCAGCGGCCATGATACTCTGGTAGGCCTTCTTTCCAGACAGGACTCAAACCCGACTCAGAAATGCCTGGATCTGTGGCATTGTCTCTGTATAACGATCTCGATGAATGCAGTGGCCTGCTCCCTGGATCTGGATCACTTCTCCTTGTCGCCAGAGACTTGCTGCCTCCTGTGCCACCTGGGGAGTGACAATGGCACCCGCAGTTGGATCTCCTGTAACGAGCAGAATAGGGCAGGTGATAGCTGGAAGCTGTTCGCGCCAGGGGAAACTCACCTGGAGATGTTTTCCAGAGGACCGCCAGTAAGCCCATGACTGCGAGCGTCAGGCATAATCACATCAAAGCTTGCTTGGAGATCACTTGCTACAGGCGTCCAGCACAGCCCGTTATCCATAACGCCGTGCAGCAAAATAAGCGGTGGCTTGCCAGTTCCGCCAGTACGGTGATAATGGATGTTGAGATCGTTTGCCTGAATAAAGCCCTCGGACCATTCTGACATCTATGTTTGTTCCTTCCTTGTAAGCCTTGTGAGTTCAGATTTCGAGGTAGACTCTCGCAAATAAGCAGTTTGCATTATAACATATGCGCACCCTAAGGAAAGACAATTCCAATACCAACGTATGTGAGGCACAATATGAGAGAAGAGGGTAGTACAGAAGAAGATCCAGGCTTTACAGATCGCATGGGTCCTCTACTTCGTGCGGAAGTGACTAGGCAACGTCTGCAAGATTTTAGGCATTTTGCTCAGGAGCAAAGCGATACCCTGGCAATAGATTAATCTGATACATGCTTGGAAGGACATACAGCAACATATATCGACGGGGAGTTGGAGAACTGGTCGAGCGTATGGGTTGTCAACTCAAAAAAGGAAAGGATTGCTTGATGCTTTTTGTGTCTACGTGCCATAATAGTATGGGCCAGGACAACAAGGTCGTGGACTAAAGCGCCCTTGCCTGGAGGCGCTCCAGTCCGTAATTGTCTAAAGTCGGCTTCCATAGCTATGAACAAATGACTATTCGAAGGGCAAGGATCTCAATGAAGTAGCTCCCTGTTTTTCTTTAGAAGTGGGTATCGATGCATCGGCACCAGGGAGATAAGATCTCCCAGCATAACATAGATACAAGAGCACGAAACTCAACACTGGCTCGACCTCCACTCGTTGGTCGTAGCGCTGAGATGGACCAGTTGGTAGCGCATCTTTCTCGCGCTGCTGGTGGACAGGGGTGCGCCATGTTCCTCGTCGGTGAGGCTGGCATCGGGAAGACTCGCCTGGCTCGCGAGGCGCTCGTCCTGGCACGTGAGCGGGGTTTTCTGATATTGGAGTGTTCAGCTTATGCGCTGGAAGGTCGCCTCGCTTACGCTCCCATTCTCGCTGCCTTTGGAACTTTCCTACGCCGCCTCGACTCTCCTCACCAGGCCCGGTTAGTAAACGGCCTACCTGATCTGGGTCGGCTGTTCACTGACCTCAGGTTGCCTGCGCCATTGCCGTTGGGCGACCCGGCCCTTGAGAAGACCCGCCTCTTTGAGGCCGTTTCGCGTTTGCTTGAACGCCTCACTGCGGAGGCACCGGTGCTGCTCTTTTTGGATGACCTCCATTGGGCAGACCCTGCCTCCATCGAACTCCTGCACTATCTCACAAGGAGCGTAGCTGATCAATCTGTGCTTGTTCTGGGCACATACCGAGCTGAAGAGATCGACACTGCTCGTGGTCTGCGCCAGCTTCTGGTATCTCTGCGCCGGGCTGGACAAGATTGGGAGTTAGCTCTCGCACGGCTCGAACCCGAAGCCGTTGCCGAATTGGCTGCGGGACTGCTGGGCAGCGAAGCCCCAAGCGAACTGCTTACGTTACTCAATGCCCGCGCTGGCGGTACACCACTCTTCGTCGAAGAGCTTATCCGTAGCCTCATTGATGCTGACCAACTCCGTAAAAGTGGTGAGAGTTCGATTCTAAGCACTGATTTGACACTCGTAATGCCCCCGAATATCCGAGACTTGATTCTGGAACGCCTGCGACACCTGAATGCAAGAGAACACCGCGTCCTCGATCTGATTGCGATCAGTGGTGGAGCAGTATCGCATGCAGTCCTGCAAGAGGTCCTTGGATGGAACGACGAGGTTCTCTTGCAAACCGTGCAACGTCTCAGTATGACCGGGCTTGTGGTCGAGGATGTGGGCAGTGTGGATGTGACCTATACCCTTACACACCCTTTGATCCAGAAGGTTGCCTACGATGAATTGCCAGAGATGGCGCGTCGACAAACCCATGCTGCCTTCGCTGCCACACTCGAACGATTGTGTCCTGATGACCTCGACCATCTTGCCCGCCATTATCAATCCGCCGGTTCGCAGGTCGATACACTTCGAGCTCTAGAGGTGCTGCTTGCTGCCGGAGAGCGGGCATATAGCCTCTATGCCAACGATCAGGCGGCAATGCACTTCGGCGCTGCACTGGGGCTTATTCGCGAAGGCTGCAGCATAGAGTTGTTGCCGTCCGTGCTCGAACGGCTCGGTGAGGCGTGGGAGCGTGTCGGAGAGACCGCTGCGGCAATTGCAGTGTGGAACGAGGCGAGTATCTTGTACGAGCGAGTTCGGAACGCTCCTGCGACCGCGCAGTTGGAGCGTCACCTGGCACTGGCGGAGTGGGACCGCGGTCACTTCGATAACGCTCAGGCGCATCTTGAGAATGGCCTACAGTGTTCTGGAAAGCAGCGAACCGTCGGCAGGAGCTGGCCGATCTGCTTCACGTGCGAGTGATCCTGCTTGGGCGCCGTGACGATGATCAAGGGGTTGAGCACTGCGGCAAAGGATCTGGCTACACTGGCTGAGCAGTTGGGGTCGAGGCGAGTCCTGGCGGAAGCATACTTTGCTCAGATTCGGTCATTCCCGGCGGAACGGGATATTGTTGTCGCTCGCGATCTTGCTCAGCGCGCTCTCAATGAGGCCGAAGCAGCCAATGAACCTTTGCTCGTCCAGCGAGCACATGACATTTTGGCCCTCTTTGCCTACACCCTTGGCGAACACAAAGTGGCCCGCTACCATGCAACTGCTCAGCCTGGAGGTGGCACGGCGGCTTGGCGCATCAACACTCGAAGTGTACCCTCGCAACCGCCTGGTCGCGGTCGATCTGATGGCTGGGAAGTGGGATGAGGCACTACACGAGAGTGCCGAGCTCGTTGCTACGACCCGCCGCCTCGGATTTGCTCGAGGCATCGCTTGCGCACTCAGCATACGGGGGTTCGTCCAGGTCTATCGCGGTGACCTGGATGAAGCAGTCTGCCTGTCTTGCTGAGGCATACCAGATTTTTGGCGGTGGGACCATGTTTGATCACAACATCTTCAGGCAGGTAGCTGTAGCCGAAATGATGCTAGCCCTCGAGCTAGCAGATACGGCTGGTGTTGTGGCCGCTTTAAGTAGGCTGAACCAGATGCTTACGCCGACCGATTTCCCATTCCTGGTATTGGCGCTGCTTGCCGAGGCCCAGGTCATGGTTGGCAATCCCGAACAAGCACTGAACATCGTACATGATTTCATGGTGCAAGCCCCACCAGAGAATGTCTTTGCGATAGCTCTTGCGAATTGTATCAAAGGTCTTGCCCAACAAGCACTCGGTCAAACCACCGAAGCTCTCGCAAGCCTTAACCATGCAGGCAGTGCATTCACAGCAGTGGAGATGCCGTTCGAAGCCGCTCGTGCCCACCTGGAATGGGCGGCCCTCGTCGCTGCCAATGATACAGCGTTAGCCGTGCCCGCTTTACTTGAAAGCCTGGCAGTTTTCGAGCATCTAGGTTCACGGCGCTATGTCAGGCATGCACGACGACTCCTCTATAAACTCGGGACCCGTCCTCGGAGTACCCACCATCCACACACGAGCACGTCGCCGCTAAGCCCCCGCGAACTCGAAATCGTTCTGCTGGTCGCGAAGGATATGACCAATGCCGAAATCGCTGAGCAATTGATCATCAGTCAGCGCACTGTGACTACACACCTGGACCGCATCTACACCCGGCTCGGCATAAACTCACGCACAGCTCTGGTGCTCTATGCCATCGAGGTCGGTCTGCTACCACCAAAGCACTGAGTATGTAATCTGACCCTCTTTCCAGCGTCTCGTCACGTATATTACGTAATCCGATAGGCTCACGTTACGTATTTCAACAGACAGTCCTGTGAGGTATTACTTCTTATACTGAGAACATCACTCCATGTGGAGGGATATTCTCGAGAGGTAAACCATATCATTAAAGGAGTCAATTCCATGTCAACAACAGAAGCAGAAAACAAGGCAACCGTTCAACATCTTTACGAGCAACTCTTTAACCAGGGCAACTTCTCTGTATCAGATGAGGTAATCGCTCCTGATTTTATCAATCACAGCATGCCTCCTGTAAGCAGCCATCGTGGTCCCGAATCGATGCGTCAGCTGATCACGATGCTGAGTACGGCTTTTCCCGATATGCACTACACCGTCGAGGAACTCGTCGCTGAGGGTGATATCGTGGCTGTCCGGTTGATCATGAGCGGTACTCATCGATGTCCCAGTCCTTTACCAGGCATGCCTCCAACCGGTCGATCAGTTCGACAGGCTCAGATGCATTTTATTCGCTTCCGAGACGGCAAAGTGGTCGAACATCGAGCGGTGAGAGATGACCTGGGCCTGATGCAGCAGCTTGGCGTCATTTCGGCACCAGCCAACGCACGGTGATCTGTCGTTCTCGTGCATTTGAGCTAGAGTTTCCCAAAGGAGCCACTACCCATGTCCGCAGATCGTCACCTGCATAATCGACATCAAAAGGCGGAGAAAACATGGCTAAGCTACAGGACATTCCAAAGGAGATGGACAAAAAACCTACTCATAATCGATCCGCTCTAAGCAAGGTAGCCGCTACATCCCTACTGGGCATGTCCCTGGCCTACTTTGCCAATCTACTCCTGGTGCTTATCGCTGCACACACGTTTATTCTGCCTCTCCTGATTCTTGGGATTGTGACCCTGTTTGGGGCAGCTCTTTGCTTCTTGCGCTTCCGTTGGGCTCCTGCGATAGGTGCATTGGTCGCTCTGGGGGCGGTCTCCGTTCAGATGAGCCAGCCGATTATCCATTACTTCATGACCACCCAAGTGATGCAGCGTCCTTTATCACATTGATAATCATTCTATCCTTTGGCCTGGTGGCCATCATTGCTGGTATCGCAGCCACACTGCAGAACTATCGCCATCCTGGAGCTCCGGCCCCTGGCAACTTGCGTCTCCTGTTGACAAGCTTCACGACATTTGTGGTGGGGATGATACTCGTTTCGCTCATCGTCGCGGCTAATCCTCCAACCAGCACTGGTAGTACGACGACCAATGGTGAGCCAACGGTGCATATGTCGGCTACCAATTTTGTGCAAAACGTGGTGCTTGTGCCGAAAGTTCCGCCAAACTGCGCCTAGTTGATGATGGCAATGTTGAGCATGTGCTGAGCAATGGTTTCTGGAATGCTGATGGAGCGCCTGAGAGCAGCCTTGAGCCGGGGGCGCCGGTGGTCAAAGATGTGGCAGTCACTGGTGGCTCGATAGAAATTGGTCCATTTGCTACTGCTGGCGTGTATCACATTTATTGTACGATACACTCGATGATGAGTTTGACAATTGTAGTGCAATAAATTGAGTGGGGTGATAAGCAATGCGTCACGATGCGCGCTCCAACAGGAGATGAAGAGCGCATCGTGATTGATGAGAACGCCGCCTCTCAGAGGTCGCGTTCTCGCTTGAGAGAAGGAGTACTCAGATGCATGTTCAACCCTCGTTGACGGAAACAACGAGAAGCCGCAGCTCGCGTAGTGCAGAGGGCACGCGCTTGCATGGACTCTGGCTCGTCTTTGCCAGAATCGTGTGGGTGGCAGTGGTTGTCTTCTCACTGAGCACCTTCGTGCTGAGCCTTCCCGCGTATGTTGCGCAACTTCAGACCGTCTGTGCCGGCGTTACGTGCGTGTATAGCTACGGGCAACTCACTCCTGGCACCGCGCATGCGCTCCAGAATCTGGGTCTTTCCATCGGCGCTTACGCTGTATCCATCCTTACACTCTATCACTGCCTCGACGCTGGTCTCCTTTGGGGTCGCCGGTCTGATTTTCTGGCGCATATCTGATGATTGGATGGCTATGTTGGTCTCATTGTTCCTCGTGACCTTTGGGGTCAACTTTAGCGTCCAAGCCCAGGCAAACCTGGCGTCCGAACGCGCATTCGGCCTGGTACTGGTCACTCAATATTTTGATCGGCCTTGGGTATATCTCGCTCTGCCTCCTCTTGTATCTCTTTCCCGATGGACAATTTGTTCCCCGCTGGACGCGCCCGCTGGCGGTTTTCGTGGTCGTTAACACCATTTTTTTGAACACCTACCCAAATGCGTTCTCCACATTCCCTCCATGGGTGATCAGTGCCATCTTCCTGGTCAATGGCGGTTCCGGCGTTGTCGCGCAAATCTACCGCTACGTTCGTGTTTCCGGCCCGGTTCAGCGCCAGCAAACCAAGTGGGTGGTCTTCGTCTTAGGAATAACAATACTGACCATTCTTGGCATCTACGTGCCGCTGCTGATTTTCCCTTCGCTTAGCACCTCAAGCTCAATCTATTACTTGATCTTTACGTACATTTACCCGCTTGGCTTACTGCTCATTCCGCTGACGCTTGGCATTGCCATCCTGCGCTACCGCCTGTGGGACATCGACATCCTGATCAATCGTACGTTGGTCTATGGGACACTCACCGGCCTCCTCGCTCTGGTCTACTTTGGCCTTGTCGTAGCATTACAAGCGCTCTTTAAAGGGCTCACTGGACAGGTAGGAGCGTCCCCGTTGGTGATTGTCATCTCTACACTGGCCATTGCTGCCTTGTTCCAACCCTTACGTCATCATATCCAGAAAATCATCCACCGCCGTTTCTACCGCCGTAAATACGATGCAGCCCGCACCCTGGCTGCTTTCAGTGCCACCCTGCGCAATGAAGTGGATTTGAGCCAATTAAGTGAAAATCTGCTAGCAGTCGTTGAGGAGACCATGCAACCAGCTTCTGTCTCACTGTGGTTACGCACTCCCAACCAGGAGAGGAGACCCGGTACCAACCAGCTGTTTCAGTTGAACGGAGTACCAGGGAGAGATGAGACGTTAAGAGACGACGCAGGGCGACAGATGGAAAACAACTCTAAGAGGTGACCAGTGTTAGTTCAAGAGCAAACGCAAACAGAGGCATGAAGCATGACGAGCTTGTTACCAAATAACGCGCATATAGACTACATTCTCAGCCTGACGGATATCCTACCCCACGATGCCGAACGAGCCGGGGCGAAGGCTGCGAAACTGGGCGAACTGGCGCGAGTTGGCTTTCCTGTGCCGGACGGCTTTGTCCTGACCACCAGTGCATTCGACCGTTTCCTGGCCGCCAATGCCCTTGGAGTGGACAGTTCCCCAGAAGCAGTGGCCGCTGCAACGCTGCCGACAGATGTTGCCGATGCTCTGCTCGCCGCAGCTGAAGGACTCGGCGATGTCCCCCTGGCGGTGCGCTCCTCCGGGATCGACGAAGACCTGCCCTAATGCTTCCTTCGCCGGACAGTATGAGACGGTACTCGACGTGCGTGGGGCAGAGGCTCTGGTAGATGCCGTGCAACTAGTCTTCGCCTCTGTCTTCAATCCCCGTCTCACTGTCTACCGTGCTATTCAGATGATGCAGCACTACTAAGCTCGTATGGCCGTTCTCGTCCAGCACCAGTCGATAGCGGCAGATGCGGCCGGAGTGGCCTTCACCGCCAACCCGGTGACTGGCGACTGGGCCGAGACGACCATTAGCGCTATCCAGGGTTTTGGCGAGCGGCTGGTCTCAGGTCAGGCGACGCCAGACGAATGGATCGTCCGCAATCAGGAGGCCATGTGCCGGGCTGCGCCGGAAGGGGCCATCGATGTGAACCAGGTGCTCACCGTTGCAGAGTTCGCTCGCCGCGTCGAAGTGCATTTCGGTGGAACACCCCAGGACATTGAGTCGGCGCTGGTTGGGGATGAACTGTTTCTCCTCCAGGCTCGTCCGATCACAGCTCTGCCGGAGCCTGTAGATATGGAAAACCTCGCTGCCGGGTGCCTGGGCACGCCACATCAGGCTCGGCGAGTGGCTGGGCGATCCGGTGACGCCGCTCTTCGCAAGTTGGGGGCTTCCTGGGTTAGAGGAACGGCTCTACTCCAACTTCCACCATCTTGCTGGAACCCCGATCCCACAACCAATACATATATACGTCAACGGCTGGTACTTCTGCTCACTCAGCTTTCTCCCGTCGAGTCCCGCTAGCACCCTCTGGAGGCTCCTGCGCTATGCATTGCCGAAGGCGCTGGTCAAGCCGCGCCGGGTAGCGATGACGATGCCCTTTACAGCACGGTTCGGTGTCGAGCTGTTCGAACGTGAGTGGCGCACGGAACTCCTGCCACACTATCAGACACTCGTCCAGCAAAGCGCCTCTTCGCGTCGATCGACTCGATGCATCCGGCCTTATTCGCCTCGTCGATGAACTTATAGAGCGTTGCTGGCGATTATTTTACCTCGATCACATCCGTGGCCGGATTTGCCTGGAAAGCAGAAATGCCCCTTGCTGATTTCTATCACAAGTATCTCTTTCTCTCGTATCGGCGGCAGCTATCAACAGCTTCTCTGTGGGCTTTCAACTCGTCTCACTTGTCTCTGCCAATCACGCGTCGCAAGTCTCGACTGGTTCCACCCTACTGTAGGCTGAGCAGAACTCATCCGTAATGTCATTAGCTCTGATCTCTCAGCCTAGGCGAAATTCGGTCGTGGCCTGAGAAGGAACGTTTGAAAGCCGAGACCCAGGCTCGCTCGGCGCTAGCACAGCGAACCGAAACTGCTGGCACGCTTCGAGAAGCTACTGAACTACAGCACAGCGCTTCAGTCGAATTCGAGAGGAGCAGGTAGCCTCCTTCACTCTCGGCTGGCCGGTAATGCGGCGTGCTCTGCTGCACCTCGGTGAGATGCTGACGGAGCGTAGTGTCATTTCTCACTACGGAAGACGTGTTCTTCCTGATGCGTGCCGAACTCCTAGCTGCCTTCCGCTGAAAGCAAAGCCGCCGAGAGCCTGGCATCAGGAGTGATGGAGCGACGGAAGCTCTGGCTACGCCATCGTCGTCCTGACGCCTCCGCTCTTCCTTGGCGAGCATGACACCAATGATGAAGCGCATATTTGTAAGGAGTGAGATCTATGCTCAGACAGGAGGCAATGCAACCAATTGGAAAGAGAGTGTGTCCGGGCCCCCAGTCAGCCCATGACCGGCAAGCGGACAGGCCTGTGTAATCCGTACATCTGAAGAGTTCGACCGCCTGAAGCCGGAGATAGTGCTCATAGCACCAGTGACAACACCAGCATGGACGCCTCTCTTCGTCTATGCGACAGCCGTGGTGACCGATACTGGCAGCCCCCTGGCTCATGCCTCGCTGGCCGCTCGCGAATATGGTATTCCTGCTGTCGTTGGCACTGGCAACGCCACAGCACTTATCCAGGATGGACAGAGAGTACTGGTAGATGGCAATATCGGACTTGTTGGAGGTGCAAGGATGACCGCTCCCACAGGCCCACAGAAATGGCTCACATCCGAGCAATAGCTATCTTCATAGTAAGCTCTCTCTACGTCTTCAGTTACTCTCTGCTGCCGACCACCTGGGCATCCTGGCGCGTCTCCACGCTCGCCCAGCCCATTCGATCACACTCTCACGCGACTGTGCCATCAGCGAGCGGGGTGCCCAACTGCTCTGGCTGCTCTGTGCAGTCTTGGGATTGATCGAGGATGACTCGAATCGTTTGTATCACTCTGCTCTCCCAGATCTGGCTCAAATGACCACAATGGATTACTCCCTGGAGTCAGCTCACTCAGGCGATTCGTGACGACCAGCCAGCCAGATCTGCCGATACCCCCGATGGAGCTGAAATGCTCTATCCTGAGGTGGTTGCTCACCTGGGAGCCTGGTTTTCCCCAGCGGCGGAACTGGCTGCCGATTACTTGATTGCGCGAGGGCAGCGCGTGCTTGATCTCGGCGTGGGGGCTGCTCCTTGGAGCCTTGCTCTCTCCGCCCGGAATCCGGACACGCATGTGACGGCTGTGGATGTGCCAGCGGTAATTGCAGTGACCAGGCAGGTGGTTAAGACCAGCGGCCTTGCCGCTAGGTTCGACTTCCTGAGCGGCGACCTGTTGACCATCGACCTGGATCGCTCTGCATTTGATCTGGCCATCGCGGGCAGCCTTTGCCACCTGTTCGATGAGGCGACCAATCGTCGCCTACTCGGGCGGCTCTTCGATGTCCTGCGCCCAGGGGGCACGCTGGCGATTTTGGATGCCCTGCTTAATGAGCCGCTCGATGGTCCACGACCATTCGTCCTCTACGCGCTCGGTTTGCTGTTGCGCACCAGTCGCGGGCAGGTCTATCCGTTCTCTACGTATGTGGGCTGGCTCCGTGAGATTGGTTTTGAGGCGATCGAGCTCATCGATCTGTCTCAAAACCCGCCAATCAGTCTGATTATGGCTCAACGGCCCTGAGCGGATGAAGAAAGAAGTAGAACAAATTTATTTGGCCTATGACACCCGTTCAAGAGTCAACGAATGAGAAAATAAGACAATATTACATCGCATCTTATGTCGGACCAAAAACTGCCTAACGAATTCCATATTTGTGAACTGGAAGAGATGGCATCACCTATATAGTAAAAAGCGACCTGAACTCCGAGCCTGAAAGCGCTTCAGCTTCCATCTTCGTATAGGTGCCACTTTTATGTAATTCTTGTACGATAGCTCGTAGATGTCCGAGAACTGAACGCATCAGACTACCAGCAAGACTTACACGTGCAACACCTAACTGTGCAAGTTCTAGTAGTGGGAGCCCAGGCGGACCACCCATAATGTTGATCGGTCCATTGATCGCCTTGACCAGGTTGGCTATCAAGGACTGATCGAGTATCCCGATAGGATAGACGCAATCTGCCCCGGCTTGCAAATAGGCATTTGCCCTCCGCACAGCATGCTCGAAACGGTTCTCTGGCTCGCCGATTGCCAGTAAAAAAACGTCGACGCGAGCATTGATCACGAAGGGCACGTCCATTGTAGTCGCTAACTCACGCAATGCCTTGATCAGTTCAACCTGATACGCGATATCTACAAGCGATTTTTCCTGTTGTTTCGGGGAATCTTCGATATTGATGCCAACTGCGCCAGTCATTATTACAGCTTTGACCGTCTGAACCACCTCTTCGATAGAATTTCCATATCCTGCCTCGATATCCGCTGTGACAGGACACTCAACTAACCGCACGATACGCGCTATAGCGTCGATCATCATCTCACGACTCATATGTTGACCATCGCTATATCCTGAAGCAGCGGCCACACCAGAGCTGGTAGTGGCAATCGCAAGGAATCCAGCTTGCTCTATGATACGTGCGCTTGCTGCATCCCAAACGTTTGGCAATACAAGTAGTGGTGGTCCCTGGTGAAATCCCCGAAATTGTATGGCTTTTTCTTTATGTATCGTTGAACTCATATGTAGAATATCCCGGCAGTGTCAAAACGGCGTCACAAACTTCACACTTGTTTCATGAAGTGTGGCATCGGGCGTGCGTATCTGAATACGTATCTCCCAGTTACCTGGCATCGCCAGGTCTCCACTCCCACTGAAATGACCTTTGCCATCAGGCAGTAGATTGACTGTATCTGTACCCATATCCATATCCAACATAGTTGTATAGAGCGAAACGCCTATATTTGTCGCAGGTTTTCCTGTCGCTGTATCTACCGCACTCACTGTAAAGACGTTCGTGCCAAAGCGATTGGGATTGACACTTAAAGTGACCCTGAACTTTCCATCCTTCGTAGGTGCTGTTGTGGTATAGGGCTGTGGTTTACTTCTTGGCTGCTGTTGTTGCTGCGCGACTGCAATCGGCGATAATGTTCCTGCAAACACGTTCATCAAGCCAACGCAGATGATTACACCCACGCCCAGTACCGGTTCCCACCGCAGCATATTGCTTAGTAGCTGCGTCTTTTTTGTCAATCGTCCTTCGCGCAGTCTTACTTGTTGAACTAGTAGTTTTGTGGCTCGACTCGGTTCAGCGGTCATGGTTATCGCTTGTTGGCCGTTGAGGGTAGACGAGTGATTTTGCTCTCCAATTTCCCCACTTTCTTGCATAGCCTGTAAGCGATTCGCAGCATAGCTATACTTCAGGTACTCTTTTTTCAAACGCGGTCGTAATATCCCAACATGGATGGCGCTGGTAACCAACAACCCGCCAATCAGCGCAATTTTAACGAGGAGCGCGCGTCCATATGCCGTGCTAAGGAATTGCTGCCATGATGTCAGGTGAAAAGTTGCGCTAAACGGACCTGTTATCGCCATTATGACCACTCCAGCGATAGCCAGAGGTGAAAAGTACGGTAGCACGGTCACTAAAGAACGAGCTTGCTGAGGGATGTGTAAACGTTTTAGCACTGGTAGGTAGTTGGTGGCAATATACATCATACCGCCTACCCAGAGCGATGCCGCCAACAGGTGCAGCCAATCTATTATAATGGCGTACGATACGATATTAGGATTGACCGCTGCCGCGTGACCGGACATTGTGATCGCGATCAATAATGCTGATGCGAGGACCAGATTTGCGATCGGCAGGGCTGTTTTGGCGATACGCGAACGCTGCTGCTGCAATATCATATAAATCGCCAGGATTATTGCTAACACAATGACCACTTCGCGCATCATCCAGTAAATTCCAAATCGCCCGCTTGTAGCCAGTTCCACAAGTAATGTCGGTGAGATGGCTTGAGCCAGGTCACCTCCAGTAAGATTGAGCGCCTGCCCTACCAGTACACCTATATTTGCCAGGAAAAGAACGATAAGCGTGGGTAGGGAGAAATAGCGCTCAAAGCGCCTTTGTGACCGTTCGTTTGTGGCTCGCTCCTCCGAGTAAGTTTCTGATGAAATGGAAAGCACAAAGTTGATCCAGAGTTGCGCTCCCATCCAGAAAATTGCTCCCAACTCTACAAGCGTGATCATGATCAGGTTAAAGACTGTTGGGCCATCCAATTGTCCTGTATAGAGTCCTGTCAGATTTCCGCCTCCCAGGACATTTGCGCCAGGATTTGTGCCAGGAGCGAGTGTAGGCACGGTGCCATCGGCATTCGCTATACTGAAAATGAAAGAACCTCTCAGGATATGTCCATCGGCAGCGGAGTCAGTGCGCCAGATAACAATGTAGACAGCCGGGGGCAAATTTGGCTGGAGGGACACGTCCATCTCAGTCTGGTCGCTGGAAGAGACATGGGCATTGCGATTGTCTACTTGCTTGTTCTCTCCATTCACGACCACTGCGGTGCTAAATGCGGGATTGAGGGCCTCGCTGAACCACATG
The DNA here is from genome assembly GCA_963702765.1 of uncultured Chloroflexia bacterium. Classification (GTDB taxonomy): domain Bacteria; phylum Chloroflexota; class Ktedonobacteria; order Ktedonobacterales; family Ktedonobacteraceae; genus DATMNR01. The sequence continues at coordinate 12,247 of CAVPEB010000027.1, read as the reverse complement.
CGCACCTGTTTAGGCGCGATGCTTAGCACGGAATCTTTCGCAGGGTCAGAACGCACCAAAATAGCATGCGCGCTTGCTATCGCTGGGAAAAGCAAGGTCAAACAAAGTGCAAGCGGGACAGCAAGTACCAAAAAACGCCGGCTCCTAAATCTATGTACAATAGCTTTCATTGACCTGAATCCTATCATTGAAAACTTTTCCCAGTCTTATTTCTATTTCTTATGAGTGTTTACGTGGTATGTTACACAGCACGATGTTTCTTCGTATTTGAAAGCACAGAGGGCAAAGCAATTTAAAGCTTTGAAGGTATCACCCCAGCGACACAGACTGAGAGGTGCAGGGGACGAAGCCCCTTGCCGGGGTGCGGGGTGTCCCCGCCCACCAGTTCTTCCTCGCCACCGCAGGTGGCAAGTAAATCGCTTAAGTTCCTGATAATGAGGGCCCCACAAACCTCTTTTCACCTATAGCGCACTTTTGTCGCGCAAAACTTATATAAAACGAGATACCAAATATTCATAGACGCTGAGCACTTCTCTAGGCTATAATACACCTGTATGGATAAGGAAGACAAGTTATCAGAACTAGAAGCACTACTTCAAATCACATTTCATGACCGCTCGTTGCTTCAACGTGCAATAACTCACCATTCCTGCTGCCCGGAAACAGCTGTACGAGACTCGTATGACACACTGGAGTTTTTGGGCGATGCCATACTCGGCGCACACGTCGTCGAATATATCTTTCGTACTTTCCCCGAAGCCACCGAAGGCGATATGACAGCTCTGAAGTCCGAGGTTGTCAGCCGTCGAGTACTTTCTAAGATTGGGGAGGCCCTTGGCCTCTTCCCCTATATTCGTATCGATACTACAAATATGAAGACATTTAACGATCGGTCGAAAGATTTACTGTGTACCGACGTTCTGGAAGCCTTAATTGGAGCGATTCACATTGATCAGGGGCCGGAAGCAGCACGCAACTTTGTTGCGCGTACAATCCTGCCCGTAGTTGCCCATGTCAACAAACAAACATTGGATACCAATCCTAAGGGGCGTTTGCAAAAAATAGTCTTACAACGCTCAGGCTCGTTGCCTCGCTATCGTGTATTGGAGCAAAGTGGGCGCAACAATGATCGAGCCTTTACCGTTGGGGTCTACGAGCAAGACTTGCTATTGGGTTTAGGAAAAGCATCCAGCATTAAGGAAGCCGGTCGCTTAGCCGCACGCGAAGCCCTGGAAATTCTACAAGAACAGCATGAAGTGTAGGGGTGGTTTTAGAGAAAACGTATGTCAAAAAGCAGAGTTTTAACAGACGAGCAATTTACATGGTATGAAACAAATCTTCCCCTGTTAGAGCGCAAAAAGCGTGGTCATTTCTCTACCCCTCACTTGTTGGTCGAAAAAATTCTTGACGCCTGTGGTTATACGCCTGACAATGACCTTACACACCTGCGGGTGCTCGACCCCGCGTGTGGTAGCGGCAACTTCCTGATCGAGGCTGTCCGTCGTTTGCAAACTTTTTGCTTGCGAAATGGCCTATCTCCGAAGAAAAGTGCTCTGCTTTTCCAACGTAACCTGTGGGGTATTGATCCAGATCCTATCTCCTGCTTCCTGGCCGAGATGCACCTGCAGACCCTCATCCATTCAATCGCTTCACAACCCGTCCCATATACATCCCTCCATATTCACCAGGCTGATAGCCTGGTTCTACCCTGGGAGCCGGGTGTTGATCTTTTTATTGCCAATCCACCTTATCTGGCTGCGAAAAACAATGACCTGAGTGGCTATCATTTCGCTCAGCAGAGAGGCCAGGCAGATAGCTACTTGCTTTTTTTGAACCTTGCTCTCCAGGTTGTGCGACCAGGAGGTTGGATTGGTCTCGTGCTTCCTGATCCACTCTTAGCGCGTGCGAATGCAGCCAGAGAACGCGCGCGTTTATTAGAAGAAACGACGATCTATCACATCTGGCATTTTTCGGATGTTTTTGCAGCGGAGGTTGGCGCGGTTGTCATTGTTGCCAGAAAATCTCCACCAAAAAAGATGCATTCTATTTCATGGAATCGAGGGCGCTGGCACTCTACTGCTTCTTTAACTGCACAACACGAGGTGCAACAATCACTGTTTAGACAACAGCCAGGCAACGAATTTCGCTACCTCTTAAGCCAGGGACGTGGTGATGCCATCGAACGCTTGCGAACCTGCCTTGAAGATCCTTCCCCGCGTGAACGCTGTCTTGCTCCCCTGGGCGAGTTCTTGACTATCTCTCGAGGCGAGGAATTAGGCAAAGAAAGTCCATTTCTGCAGCAAATCCCATGCCGACTCAGTTCTGATACAGCTTTAGAAATCAGCCGCACGGATGATCCCCCGAAAAGCGATTCCTCGGTTGTGCTCCCTACCAGCTTACCCGTGTTACGCGGTGGCATCGACATTCATCCGTATAGTCCACCTGTAGCGAACTGTTTTATTGCTCGTGACGCCATTCGTAAACCACTGGAACGCTATTTGTCATCGAAATTGTTCGTAGTTAAAAGCACGGACCGCTTGCAGGCAACATTGGATCAACAGGGGCATATAGCTTTGCAGACTCTCTATTTGCTCCATCTACGAAATCCCAATGATAGTTCCGATCAACTATATTTTTTCCTGGCATTGCTCAATTCGCGGTTGTTGCGTGAATATGTCTACGCTCTACACACAGCGTACAAAATGGTGCAGCCACAAATTGAGCAGCGTGTATTAGCCAGTTTACCTGTTCCACTTGTGAAATCGAGAAGAGCAGCAGCAGATTATTGCGCAATCCAGAGCAATAATGCATGCTTGCAGCAGTTCAAGCCCCGTTGTAGAATGGAGTAAACACATCACCAGCATGTACGAAGAACTGGAGCGCGCTATCTATGCGCTCTATGATTCCGCCTTAGCAGGATCTTTAGTGACAAAGGAGTCATAACATATGGCTGATACCCGCCCAATTCGTGTTTTGGTCGCCAAACCTGGCCTTGATGGCCATGATCGTGGTGCAAAGGTCATTGCCCGCGCTCTCCGTGACGCTGGCATGGAAGTAATCTATACAGGTATACGCCAGACCCCCGAAATGATTGTCGAAGCTGCCATTCAGGAAGACGTGGATGCTATTTTGATGAGCATACTTTCTGGGGCGCATATGGCTATCTTCCCAAAAGTGATGGACCTTTTGAAGCAAAATGAAGTAGATGACGTGTTAGTGGCTGCCGGGGGTATTTTGCCCGATGAAGATCTACCCGCAATCAAAGCGATGGGTATCAAAGGATGTTTTGGGCCAGGCACATCTACAGATGAAATAATCGAGTTTGTGCGAGCTAACGTGCAGGCTGATCGCCTGACCGCTGACGTGTAGGTGCGCCTTGCAGAATATTACTGAACGATTGCTGAGCGGAGACCGTCGCGCTCTTGCTCGCATGGTTACATTGATAGAGAATGAATCACCCCGGGCACGCAGTTACCTGGCCGAACTGCATCAGAGCGCCGGTCGTGCTCATATCATCGGTGTGACGGGTGCGCCAGGCGCCGGCAAAAGCACGTTGGTCACACATCTTGTGCGTGAATTTCGTCGACGCGAACGTAAAATTGGCGTTGTTGCTGTTGATCCCTCAAGCCCGTTTACTGGTGGCGCCATTTTGGGTGACCGCATTCGCATGATGGAACTGGCGGGTGACCCAAATGTCTTTATTCGCAGTATGGCGAGCCGTGGTAGTCTGGGTGGCCTCTCTGCAGCAACCCGCGATGTTGTGCGTGCGATGGACGCGGCAGGATTTAATCCTGTCATTATTGAAACCATTGGAACAGGACAGGCGGAAGTTGAGGTAATGCGCGCTGCACAGACTGTGCTGGTTGTGAGCGCTCCTGGCATGGGTGACGAAGTTCAGGCCATCAAGGCTGGTATTCTTGAAATTGCAGACATTTTTGTGGTCAGCAAGGCCGATAAACCCGGTGCGGATCAAACGGTCGCGGAATTAGCAATGTTACTGAGTCTCGATCCTCATCGCCGCCAACATGATAAGTCAAAACCTTACTGGCGTATTCCAGTTTTGAAAACCTCTGCTATCAAGGATCAAGGCATTACCCAGTTAGTGGATGCGATAGAGCAGCATTATCAATACCTGGTAGAAAGTGACATGCTAGCGAGTCGTACACAGCGCCAGGTACGGAGTGAGGTGGAAGCACTGGTACTTCACTCGGTCATGCTTGCATTAAAAGACAAAGTGTCTGATGCTGAATGGCAAGAATTCATGCAAGATATTACCACGAGAGAACGAGATCCTTATAGCGTTGCTATTGAACTCCAAAAGCGCATCGGCTTGCATCACTCGTAATTATTCCAGGCTTTGCCCAGATGAATGAGAGAGTGATTCATAAGCAGTTTTCCAGTATGACAAGGCCTCCTGAGGTTGTCCTGACTGTTCGAGCATCTGGGCTATTTTGCCATACACCTCACTCAGTAAAACACTGTCATGCGTTTGGGCAAGAAGTTCTTTTGCTTTTTCAAAGAACTCTCTTGCCTTTGCATAAAGTATATCGTGCTTCTCTCCCATTACTTGCTTGCTCTCTGCTACCGTTACGTTTCCGCATGTGAGATGCATCAATCCAAGATTGTAATTGTCATCCAATCCATCTGCAACTTCCAGCGCATGTTCGCAATAACGTTGGGCCTCGTCCAGTCGTTCCTCCGTCAGCCGCAAATCTGCCAGAGCCGTGAAATTCACTAACTTTAATCCCTGATTGTCATCCCTGGGTGGCGATTGACAGAGATTCAAGGTAATGATCTGCCGCTTCATTGTAGTCACGCATCTGATTACAGACCCTGCCCAGGAGATTCTGAACATGTCCCTGCTTGTCCCGTAACCCTCTGTCTTCATACAATGCGAGCGCTTTCACACCGTATGTATACGCATCTCCAAATTTTCCTTCCCAGCAAGTGGCATCACAAAGTCCATAGTAAATATCAGGAAGATCTTCATGCTCAGGAGTGTTCTTGCACAATTGTAACGCTTCTTCGTATTGCTTGATTGCCATGACATAAAAGCCACTCATAATGCATGATAAACCCAGCAAGTGAAGCGCTTTAATACGCATCTTTGGAAGATTCACTCTTCTTTCGCTTAATAATTTAAGGCACTGGGTATAGTGTTGAGAAGCCTCTTCTAAGCGTTTCAGGCTCATAGCTGCATTCCCAAGACAAAAGAGGTAGAACGCGCGACGCTCGCGCTCGTTATGTTTTTCGTTATTCCAGTTTTCTTCAATACCAGCTGGTGGGTACAGGGGGAGTAGGAGACATCGCGCTTCAGTCCACTGTTCTAAAATCGTATGGCACCATGCGGACAGGTAGGCGATCTGACGTTTCTGTTCAGGATTATGCGTTTGGATGTGTTGAAGCGCAGACAGAGCGAGATCGTATTGCCCTTCCTCTAGCCAGAGTTGGGCATGATAGATCGAGCGTTCCATATCATATTTCTTTTGCATAGTGATATTTTCTCCGATCTGTTTAAGCCCGACTATTATAACATATCCCTATGGCTATTGGTAGACGATTGTTGTTGTTGCAAATAAACGTACAATCAATAAACAAAGGATTCCAGGACATCTGTCAGTATCCTGGAACCCTTTATTCAGATGAAATTATTTCTCATCTAATCAGTGGACGGTTGCTCAGTTTGAGGCTGTTGATTTTGTTGTGATCCAGTATCGTAGATTAGCGTATTCAATTCACTGCGAGTGCGCTCGATAATTCCCCGCAGGCGTCCCAGCTTTTCCGGATCTTTTAACGCTACTCTACCCGCGATAGCAAGTAAACGTGCTGTCTCGGCAACTTCGCTTCTCAATGCTTGCATTTCGGGCTTGGGACCATGTCCGCCACGTCCATGCCAGCGCATCCAGGGTGGGCCTGCAAAACCCTCTTGAGTGCTTTGGCGCTCAGCAAGCGCGGCTCGTCCGGCATCTGTAATTGTGTACACTTTTTTCCCCTCAACTTCTGCCGAGGTTACCAGACTACCTTCCTCAAGCATTTGTAGTGTGGGATAAATCGAACCAGGACTGGGTGAATAGAAGCCACCGGTTTTTTCCTCTAATGCTTTTATCATTTCGTAGCCATGCATCGGTCGCTCTTGTAAAAGCTCCAATAGCACGAATTTCATATCGCCACGACCAAAGAAACGGCCACCTTCACCTCCAGGTCCGAGCGGTCCTCCTGGCCCAAAGGGTCCGCGACCTTTTCTCATTGCAAAGAAGCGAGGTCCTTGCCATTCTTCCTCTAACCATGGAGGTGTCCAGCCCTTTCCCCATTTATTCTGATCGAACGGCCCATGATCGTGATGCCTGCCATGGTGATGAGCATGTCTCCCTCGATGGCGTAACCAGGGTGGGGTTCCTGGCTCTTCTCCATATCCTGAATACTCATAGGCAAATCTGTTACCAAACATTGTCGATGCTCCTTTCTGTGTTATAAAGATATAACACGATATATCGCTAATTATAACGATATATCGTAAATTGTCAAGAGTAATGAGATATTTCTTTTCACACGCTTCAATATCATTGGTCGGGTTTACTTGCGCATAAAAAAAGTCCATGATAGACTAATCCCTGAAGCCAAAACATGTAGTTAGAGGAATTGTATTGTGAACAACGAGCCTGAAATCAGCCACAGGAGAAGCAACGTGCCTGGAAATTATACGAGTGGAGATAGATATGCAGGGCACCGTATCGTGACCATAGGTGGAGGTACAGGTACGTTCTCCTTACTCTCACATCTTAAAAAATACCAGTTTCATATCAGTGCCATTGTGACTATGTCGGATAGCGGTGGAAGTTCGCGCATGTTAATGGACGAATTTCAACGGCAGTTGCCGCTTGGAGATCTGCGCATGTCCTTAGTAGCTCTAGCCCGCAATGGCGCACTATGGCGTGAAATATTCATGCATCGCTTTGAGCAGGTTGAAAACGATGATTCGAAGCAGAAGATGAGAGGGGTAGGTGGACATAGTCTGGGGAATCTCATTCTCAAAGGGTTGCAAGATATAAATAACGGTGACCTTTTACTTGCTATTGAGGATGCTCAGGAACTGCTGAACACCGCGGGGCGCGTGTTGCCGGTGACCCTCGCACAGACCACGATCTGTGCTGATCTAGAAGATGGCACCACAATCTGCGATGAAACTGAAATTGATACCCGTGGTAAGAAGGATATGGGTGAACTGTCACCTATAGAACGCCTGCGACTCGAACCGGCAGATGCTCCAGCCTGCGCTCAGGCTGTTCGAGCCATACGACGGGCAAATACGATCATCATTGGGCCGGGTGATCTCTACACGAGCCTGCTACCCAACATGCTCGTGTGCGATATCGCGCGCGCAGTTCGTGAATTTGACGCTGAAAAGGTCTACGTCTGCAATTTGATGACCAAACATGGTGAGACCGATGGCTATAAAGCCTCGGATTTTGTCAACGCGATTCACCACTATTTAGGAGGACGTGTCGATCGAGTCATTGTGAATGATGGCACATACCTTCCCGAGGTGTTAGAAATGTATGCAGAAGAAAAAAGCGAGCCTGTCATCGTTGATCGCGCTCAACTCGCACGTCTTGTTCCGCACGTTCTCATCGAACACCTCAATTTAGAAAACGATAAGCTAGCCCGGCATGATCCTGAACGCCTGGTGAGAGCGATTTTTCCCGATTACGAGTTTTAAACAAACTCGTCTATCTATGATAGTCCACGCGCAATTTGCTCGAATTCATCGCGTGGGAAAGCGCGCATTGTCTGAGTGCGGACACTTCCCTGTGCAATCGTGCCCATAATAAGGCGAGCTGCAGTCTGGTCATCGGGAGCATCCGTAATTACAACATAATCGTATTGTCCCAGGACGAGGTAGAATCCAATAAGTTGGCCTCCAACCTCTTTTGCTGCATCGTCGAATGATCGGAGACGTTCGGGGGAATTCTTGAAGTCTTTAATCCCTTGCTCACTGAGATTGACCAGACTAATATAGGTGGGCATATCATTTCCTCCCATTTAGTGGTGAGTACCCCGAAAGATACTGCTGCTACGGAGACACAATAGAGCAATGCAAATGGGCTTTTTGTTCTTTTATTATTGTACACGTTCTATAGTAGTCGTACAAGCTTAAACACTTACAAAAGACACGTACTCTTTTTCTTATAGCTGAGATGCAATCTGCGCAATCTCTTTTTTTCCTAAGATCCCTTGTTCCGTAATAACTCCTGTTATGAGTCTGGAAAGTGTTCTGTCAAAATAAAAGTTATGAATGCTGACTCCTGGCATGCCCTGTTCAAGCACTTCAGTTGGCTCTTTCTCCTCTAGTTGAGTAAGGTCACCAGTCCAGCTGTGTGGAGAAATCTTGAGCGTTTCACTGAGTACATATAAAGGTATTCTATGCCCGCGAGCAGCCCACGCGAGTAAGGCTGTTCCAGCTTTATTCAAGATATCTCCATTTGCCAATATGCTGTCAGCACCGACAACGACTGCATGGCATTGAGGAAGGAAAATATCGGCCTGTGCATCAGTGATGAGCGTAACCAATGCTTTCTTTTTACTTAATTGATGTGCTACTTCGCGCCCTTCGTAACGAGGACGCCCTTCTAAGACAATGAAGTGTTCAATCTGTGAAAGACAGTTTGTGAGTACTTCAAGCACAGTTCCTGATAGGCTATGGGTCATGATTGTTCCTGTGAGAAATGGCCTGGCATAGCCTGTAATATGCTCAATTGCGGAATCTAGTTCGTTGAGCAGTTTTGCAGCTTCACTTATCATGCCCTCCAGTCCACCGGGAGCATTGAGAATTCGCCTGACAGCCCCTGCCAACGCTGCCATCGCTGGCCGCACGTTTGCCAGTTCATCTCCAGCGCGTCGAAGTTGTTGCAAATGTTCTTCTGGAGAGGAAGCTGGCTCTCTAGCGATATCATATAGAAGCGAAATTGTCTCACGTACAAGCCAGCGGGATCCATGGTCGCGATCATTTCGTATCATTGCAATACGTTCATTCTGTGTTTCCATAGGCCTCCTTTGTATTACACCTTTTTATATATCATATAGCATTGGCTGACCAAACCTTCAACCAATAGACCCTTGTAACATCTAAAAGGATTAGTTATACTATATTGGTATGAGCCAATCAGGAGTATTTCATGCGACAACACTCATCTCAGTACCAGCCAAGACCATTATTTACGGCGCCAATTCACACGATTATCGAATTGGATCGTTCTAGTGGACTGCCGTTGTATCGGCAAATTTGTCAACGGCTACGTGAGGCAATTCTTTCTGGTGAATTGTCAGAGGGCACACGCCTTCCAACCGAACGTGCCCTTGCGAGTGAACTAGGTGTTAATAGAACAACGGTCATGAACGCCTATAACGAGTTAGCTAGTGAAGGCCTGATCGAGGGTCACGTTGGCCGTGGAACTCTTGTGAGGCGCAACCAGTTCGGCTATCGTGGGGATGGATTTGAGAGCGAGACCGCTTCTTGGTTGCTTGGTTTACCGGCAGGTGAACGCGAAATTCTCGGCCCTGATGCGATGATGTTAAGCGAATTGGCTTCGATGAGTGAGAGTAAAGAAATCATCTCCCTGGCTCCAGGTAATCCTGCACCAGACTTACTCCCAGCAGATATGATACACAGCATTTTTGCTGATGGCCTGCTATCGGCTCGTCAGAGCGCGCTCGGGTATGGTCCAGTTGAAGGTTTGCATAGTCTTCGAAGAGCTATAGCTGCATCCATGCGTAATCGAGGGGTAGTTGTTGATGCACAGCATATCTTAATCCTCTCAGGTTCTACGCAAGGTATAGGTTTGATTGGTCGCTTCCTGCTCAATCCAGGAGACGAAGTGGTTGTTGAAGTTCCAACCTATCTTGGCGCGATTCAGATGTTTCGCGCGATGAATGTTCGTGTGATTGGAGTTCCTACCGATAATGAGGGTATCCGTGTCGATTTATTGGAGTCAATCCTGGCACGCCATCGACCGAGTTTAATCTATACGATCCCTACATTTCAGAACCCAACTGGCACAGTTATGTCGCACGATCGTCGACGTCGGTTACTGCTCCTGGCAAAACGCTATCAGACTCCAATAATAGAGGATGATCCGTATGGTGAATTGTACTTTGGAGATAAACGGCCTTCCCCACTTAAAGCATTGGATAACAATGGCCAGGTTTTATATCTGAGTACCTACTCGAAGATATTGGCCCCTGGGTTGCGCGTCGCATGGCTTGCAGCTCCGGAGCCGATGATTGAGCGTCTCTCACTTCATAAGCAGGTTTTCGATCTCAATACCAATGCTATTGGACAGTGGATCATATCGGAAATTTTACGACGTAATCTTTTAGATGATCATCTGATAATGGTGCGCCAGCAATACCAGCAGAAACGTGACCTGATGTTGCAAGCAATCGCAACCCACTGGCCCAAAGAGGTGCGCGTCAATCATCCCGAAGGAGGATTTCACCTCTGGTGCCGCCTGCCTGGAGATATGCGTTCTCGCACGTTATTGCGGGAAGCAGCGAATGATCAGGTCGCTTTTGTGATAGGCGAACCTTTCCATGTCGATGGAGGTGGCCAGCAAAACTTCCGGCTCAGTTTCGCCTATCCCGAAACTGAGCATATAGAAGAGGGAGTGCGTCGTATAGGCAACGCGATGAAACGCTTGCTGGCTCGCCGTCACTCACGCGAGGATCTACACAAGCAACAAATAGAGCATTTACCGATGGTGTAGTAGTAACATCAAGATGAGTTAGAATACTGTTGCTTACTCTCATACTGTCTTATGAGCATCCACTCGATTCATCATGATTCCTCAACAATATTAGTTCGCCTTGAACTCCCCACTTCTTATACTCAGACAAATTTAAGCCTACCCTTTGAGCGATCCTATATCTAGCAGGGGATAGCGAAGCTTTCAATCGTTTGGAATCTGTTGGATCATCAGGCCATTTATTCGACTTGATAGTTACTTTATACTTTTCAAACGTTGCAATTAGCAAGATCAAGTTGTCAACCTCATCTTTCAGATGATTGATCATAGCCAGCTTCATTCGTGAAGGAAGGTCAGGTATCACCTGAGCTGCTAGCTCCATTAAGTTTTCCAACTCTTCTTCTTTTTCAATAACATTAGCCGGATCTGCAAACTCTTTACTCCCACTAACTAGTACGTTACCCATGTAAAGTTCACCATCTTCATCAGTTGGTAGAGGCAAAGGAGCCTTACGTCTGCGTCCAATGTCATTGAACTCATTACTTACGATCGATCTGATATAGGCTCTATGATGTTCAATTTTCTTTTTCAAAAGTGCTTGCCAGAATTTTATACGTACCCTCTGTGTAATCTCATCGATCTCTAAATCTAACACCTCTGGACGATCAAGGTTTGAACTATGATAAGCCTTATTCTTCACTAGTATAACAATATAAGGATCGAACTGCTCTAAAATTTCCTGGATATCGGAATCACTCACTTTTTCAGACACACCACCCAAATTTTCAAGTTTCATGGTAGCGCCTCCTCGTGGTTCAATGTTTACACATTATTTACGGAAAACATTATAATAATAATTATATTACATAAAAATACTTATATTTACAAGGTACTTCTGTTCTTATTTTCAAGTATTCCCGATAAATTGATGTTTTGTTAATGTTTTCAAAGAACAAGTTTCTTTATACTTGTAACGAAATTGATCTTTATACGTAATATATTTGTTATGACGAAATTATTGAATATCATCAAAAATATTTATGGAATTCTGAAAGAGAATTTGAAACTAAAGTAATTGATGATACGAAAAAACTTCCTTGACATCGTCCTAAATGTAGGTGTATTCTACATAACAGAAGCTGTAATCGTAAAAGTGTTATTATTCCTGGCTCGTTGAGGAGTAATAATTATGGCCACGGCAAATTTGCACTCTGATCTCACACCGTGGAGACCTACGCCTACTCAGATCCCTGAATCATGGATGAAGTTGGCACAAGAACTTGAGCAAGAGGTCAAGGGATCCCAACACGCATATGTCATGAAAGTGAAATATGATGCCCAGAGAGTTGGCGATATATTCCGCTCCTGGGGTTTGCCCTGGCAGGTTGTTATTGCAGGATACCTTTGGGAGTATGAGAAAGAATTGATCGTCCACGCAAATCTGAACGAAATGAACGAAGTCCTCAGCCACATTGATGAGTCAAACTTATACTGTAAATATATAGAAG
>CAVPEB010000026.1:0-132507 GCA_963702765.1 uncultured Chloroflexia bacterium | reverse complement strand
TGCCAAGATAGGTTTTCGCATCTCGCATGGCTTCATCTGTTGCATGCATTTCCATCGATTCAGGATAGTTATGTTTGCCTTGTTCTCCAGACCCTCTTACTTTGATTGGCAGTTTCACAACGCGTGTGAGTTGTAAAGAACCTCTCGCAGGAGCAGCCAGTGCCATCACGAGAGATGCTGCTGGCACAAGTGCATCCTCCGCAAGGCTGATCCATCGAGAGCAACAACTGCCATCAATGCTCGTAGGGGACGAAGGTGATCTGGATATGAGCTTACAGGCACCGAGCCGTCTTGACGTAAAACAAACACTGGCACGGTACTGTGCCGCGCTACTTTCTGAGCAACACTACCGAGCATGAAACGCTTGATGCCTGTATCGCCATGGCTACACATAACAATGAGATCAGCCTGTTCATCTACTACCACATCCTGGATTTTCTGGGCGGCAGATCCTGTGAGAACCTTCATTTTTAAGCCGATACCGTCCAACTCATCTCTTCTAGCAATTGCAGCAAGGTAATGCGTAGCAGTATTGATATCATTTTCCAATGTGGTGGATGAAAATCCCGATAACAGCACAACCTGCGATCCGATTTCAAAGGGTACTGTGACGACTTGCAGTAAAATGATCGATCCTTTGGAAGCACGTGCAATGCGAGCTGCGATAGGTATGGCTTGTTCTGCCCTGTTTGATCCATCAAGGGGGACTATTATACGTTTAAACATTATCCTGCTCCTTTTTGTCTAGCCACTTGCGGTGGTGGAAATGATAAAAGGAGTTCTTCGGGCACCTGCTATTGTATCTCCCAGATGCGTGACCCCAAACTCTGGCAAAGAACTTCGTCCTCAGCACTCCTCTCAATGCAATACTCTGTGCTTTTTCAGCCTATATTCCACCTCTGTATCTACCCTCTATAGTACAGGATATACCAACACTGTCACAGTCTTATCACGATGAGCCCGAAGCATCTCACGAGACACTCACAGCATGTTTTCATGAATGAATGATACCGCTCATGAGCCAGAAAAAGGGAAGAGTGTGATAGAGATGTGAGGGAAATAGACGCTGTTGGTGACTGAGATGTGATACGGAGAGGGTATGCTGTATATGTGTTGGAAATGTAGAAAAAAGGAGGCCTTAGATGGACAGGCTCTCAAAAAAAGAGATCAAAACGTTGCTTGAAAAGCACGAAAGTCTATGTGTTTCGATCTTTCTTCCCACAAGCCTTGGTGGATTGGAAAGTCAGCAGGATGAGCTGAGATTGAGACACCAGATTCGGGATACCGAAAATCGCTTGTTATTAGAAAATCTACGTTCGACCGAGATTGAAAAACTGCTTGAACCGCTCCATGCTCTTCTGGAGGACGGAGGATTCTGGTTGCACACTATTGATGGTCTGGCAATTTTTCGTACTCCGGAGATGTTCCACTGCTATCGCCTGCCTTATAGTTTTAAAGAGCAGGTGGTAGTAAGCGATCACTTTTATCTCAAACCGCTCCTACCATTCCTCGCTACAGGCGGACACTTCTATATTCTGGCCCTGAGCCAGAATGTAATCAGACTATTGGAGGGAACTCGCTTTGACATTCATGAATTGGAATTGCCAGAAACAGTGCCTGCAAATCTTGTCGAAGCTTTAAAGTATGAGGAAGCAGAGAATGAAGTCTCATTCTATAGTAGCTCCTCGGGAGCTTTAGTAGGAAAAGGTGGCCGCAAGGCTGCCATCTTCTATGGACAGGGCGTCGGTCACGATGATAGTAAGGACCATCTGCTGCGTTACTTCCAACAAATAGATAGAGGTCTGCATGAACTATTAAGGGATGAAAACGCACCGTTGGTACTCGCAGGCGTGGAGTATCTCCTCCCGATCTACCAGCAGGCCAATACGTATCCATACCTGCTACATCAAGGAGTGCCAGGAAATCCAGATAAGCTGAGTTCAGATGCGCTTCATGCTAAAGCATGGGAAGTGGTTGAACCGTACTTTCAGCAAGATCAAGAAAATACTGCTGCTCAATACAGAGATAACGTTGGAACAACACAAACATCCAACGATATCCGCGAGATTATGCCAGCAGCATATTATGGACAAATTGGCAGTTTGTTTGTCGCTATTAATCAGGAATTGTGGGGCCACTTCGATCCAGCCAGCAATACCATCCATGTGCATAAGGAAGCGAGATTTAGAGATGATGATCTCCTGGATGAAGCAGCAACCCAGACGATACTGCATGGCGGTTCTGTGTACGCAGTTGAACAGAGTAAAATTCCTGGTGAAACAGCGTTAGCAGCGGTGTTTCGCTATTGAGATTGAAAGGCTACTGGCGGGAAGGTCAAGGGAGGTACATGATGAATGAAAACCCTAAGTGCTGAAGAATCAATACAAACAAGCAAAAGGCTACACTACCTCGACTGGTTGCGAGTCCTGGCCGTGGTGGGAGTGTTTTACGCTCATTCAATCAACATTTTCGATATGCTTTACTGGCACGTCAGAAGTGGTGGACAAAGCTCAGGCTTGATTGTATTGGTCGTCTTCGGCACACAATGGGGGATGTCACTCTTCTTTTTCCTGGCTGGAGCCAGCGCCTGGTTCGCGCTCAAATCCAGAACGAGCGGTCATTTTATCGGTGAACGCTTCAAACGGTTGATCATCCCATTTATTGTGGGCTTTATTCTCCTTTCTCCGCCACAGGCCTATCTCTTTGCAATCAATCAGGGCACGTACCATGGCAGTTTTTTACAGTTCATTCCGTACTTCTTCGAGCATATACAGATTAGTTGGAATCCGCAATGGATTGCAGCCTATGGTTACCATCTCTGGTTTCTCGCCTTTCTCTTCTTTGTTTCTTTGTTGACACTTCCCGTTCTCCTGCTATTAAAAAGAAAACGCGGACTAGATTTCATTGGGTGGATGGCTGCAATTTGTAGTAGACCTGCGGGACTGTTCGTGTTTGTTGTCCCGATCGCGCTTATTCAAATTGCTTTGCGTGCGCCATTTCCTGGTTATCAGGGATGGGCAGATTTCTTTATCTGGCTGATTGTGTATGTCTATGGCTTCATGCTGCTCGCGGACAAACGGTTCACTACTGCTATTCTGAAACAAGGGAAACTTGCTTTACTCGTTACGGTTGTCTGTTTAATCATCATGCTAGTTGCTAATTTTGCCGGGGTTTTAAACGTCTGGGACAATATCACAAGCTATACTCCAGGATATATGCTATATCAAATATTGCGCAGCTTGACGACATGGTCCTTGATGATCTTCATTCTATACTTTGGCATGCGTTGCTTGAATTTCAAGAGCAAACAAATAGATTATGCGAACGAGGCTGTCCTACCATTCTATGTATTCCACCATCCCGTAATCGTTGTGATTGCCTTTTATAGCATTCCATGGGATATCTCCCTCGGGATTAAGTTTTTCCTGGTCAGCACGGCTGCCTTGATCGTTACTCTGCTTATCTTTGAATTCTTAATCCGCCGATGGAATTTTACGCGTGTATTATTCGGTTTGAAGCCTCTAACCTCCCATAACATAGACAACAATAATCAGTCACCTACCCAACATCCTACACTATCCGAACCATTGCACACTTGAATCCGTTCCTTGACATGTTGAGCTTCCAAAAGATATAATATTTGTAGCATCAAAATATTTACTATTCAAAGGAATTTTTGTCTTTGGAAGCAGATCACCTTTTAGATGGCTTATTTGCCGTCTGGCGTTTGATGAGACGGGCTATCTCTACGAATCAGCGGTCTACGCTCACTTTAGAGCAATTCTGGCTTCTCCGTCAACTCGGGCAAAATGGACCACTAACTGTCGGTGAGTTATCCTCAGTTCTTGGTGTCACTCCTGGTTCAGTTACTGTTGCTTGTAAACGCCTTGAAAAAGACGGGCATGTGACACGCGATCGCCAGGTGCATGATGAAAGGATAGTTCGTGTTGCTCTTACCCCCGAAGCGCATAAAACAGTTGAGGTATGGCTTGCACATCGTCGAGAAGTGTTCGCTCGGTTTCTCGAACATCTTGATCCTCACGAGCAGGAACACTTGATGCAGGTAATCGAACGCGTGCTTGAAGTTGCGAACAATAAATTTGAGATTACGGAACTCTAAATAAAGGAAATATTCGATGTCATTTCGCCCATTCAAACGGGACAAAGATACAGTCGTAGGAGAGGCTATCTCCCCCAAACGCAAGAGTAGAAGAATGCGCAAGCTGATTATTGCACTTTTCATTAGTCTCGAAGTGCTCATCCTTAGCTACATTGGCATCTCTTTCTTTGTTGCTACACAGATGGCCTATGCACAGCCAAAGGCCATCACTGAAACTCCAGCAGCTCTTGGTTTGAACTATCGCGACGTGAGCTTTCTCAGCCGACAAGATCACCTGTTACTGCAAGGGTGGTTCATGCCAGGGGTATTACCCAATGGGCAATTGACAACAGAACGAACGATCATAATGGTTCATGGATTGCATTCAAACCGTGAGGCGCTCGAAGGCGGACTTCTCAATCTCAGCGCAGCGCTCGTTCACAAAGGTTTTGCTATTCTGGTCTTTGACTTTCGTGGGCATGGACAGTCAGCCCCTGCACCACTCTCGATGGGCTTTTTCGAACAAAGAGATGTGTTAGGCGCTGTCGATTTTTTACAATCTGGTCCATTACCCTACCCAGACCTTGGTCGTCCCAGGGCTATCGGCGGTTGGGGCATTTCCATGGGTGGGGCAACAATGTTGCTAGCAGCGGCACAAGAACCAGCTATACGAGGAGTTGTTGCGGATTCCGCTTACGCTGCCTTTGTACCACTGCTTGAAAGAAATGCTTTGATGCCAGCCCCTATCATTCCAGGTGTTCTGCTTGCAATGCAAATGCTTTATGGAATCAATTTTAATGCAGTGCGTCCCGTAGACGTGGTTGCAAGTATTGCTCCGCGACCGCTTTTCTTCATAGAAGGTACTTCTGATGGATTGGTTCCCCCATGGAATATGAATTTGCTTGCAGCTGCAGCTAGATCAGCGCCAGATGCGCATGTACAAACATGGTTAGTTCACGGCGCCAATCATATCCAATCCTACGATGTAATGGGAAACGTGTATGTTCAGCGCGTTGCAGCTTTTTTTACTCATGTACTCGGCCCGGCAACACAACGATAATACATTGAGGAAAACAAAACATGGATCACACGATGAACGAAAACGGTACATCTACATCAATTGAGAAGCAAGAGGAAAGTAGCCATATCAGGCATCTCGTTTTTGTTCATTTGACCAGACTGGCATGGCTAGTTCTGACCATCGTCGCTATCCTGCTTCTTACCATCCTCATACGAAACCTGACCTCATCTGCCAGTTTCATAGTGCAACAACAAATTAACGTGATTTCTGTAGTTGTGGGATTAGTGCTGGTAGCAATTGTCTACACGATCGGTATCGTACGCATGCTACGCAAAATACGTGAATGGGAAAGCCAGGGCAAGACAACTCTGGCAACTGGCGCTCTCTGGTCGTTAGGCATCACAGCTTTCATTTTCGCTTTGCCAGTTGTGCTTGTATTTTTGATACATTAGGTAGCTGAATTGGATGCAGGACTTTTTCGGTACTCGTTAGTGAAAAAATAATGCCAGTATTATTGGGAGTATCATGACACTGGCAACAATAGCCAATACTAGAAGTCCCTCGTTCGCCTGCTTTCTTTGACCATTTTGTCGCCACATGCCAATATTTCTTAGTGCGCGTTTGACAGAGAGTGCATAGAAGATGATTGCGGCTGTCATCCCTACGATGAGGATGACTATAAAAATGGCTTGTTGAAGAACGAAGTTTGTCAGAAGTATGGAATGCCGGTCAAGCATAATAAGGCCAAGTAATATAGCTCCAATGATTATTAGAAGATAGAGTGGAGCCAGTGTCAGCACCAATATGTGCCATATACTGCTTCTATCTTCATCTTCTGTGCCAGTTTTGGATGTTGTTGTATTGGATATTTTGTTGTCATGCTTTAATCGTATTCGTTTCATGTGACACACGCGCCGCTACTTTTGATTTGTAGTTCTGTATCGAAGAAGGTCACCAGGCGATTAACATAGGTATTTCTCACTAAATTATAAGCCTGGATATGATGTGCTTTTGGTACCAGCCAAGTTTGTACATGCGCGTCAGGCGCTGCTGAGGCAGCAGCCTGCAAGTTCAGCCATATTTGAAGGTAGAATATCAACATCAGCAGCTCCCTGAATCAACAAGATTTGGCGAGGAGCGATTTTAGCTATTACATCTACAGGTCGAACATTTCCATAGTCTAAACCGTAGAACGTCATCGCTGCATAGCGTGTACCAGGTATAAGCACAAAAAATGGCCCGAATGCGTGCTCCATATACTCTGCCAGTGTGGCATATGCGCTATCGACGACAATAGCCTTAATAGCTGGCTCCTGTGATGCTGCATATATAAGCGCATCTCCACCCACGGAAATGCCCCATCCCCCGATAGTCTTGGGACGACCCAGGTCTGGATAAGGTAATGGACCAGAACGTAGAAAATCTACTGCTCCCAGAATATCGCGTTGCTCAAAGTAGCCTCCTCCACCTGGGGCTGTGGATGACTCACCATTCCCCCGTGAATCATATGTCAGGACCGCAATCCCCTGTCGCGCAAGTGCTGCATCGATATCGAGAACCATTGCTCGATTGTTGTTCTCTCCATGCACCTGAATTATTGTCCGTTCCACTGTCAAGCGCCCGTCTGGCAATATACCGGGAATAAGCCAGCCTCTAAGGGTCAGATTATCTTCACGACTAAGAAAGGTGACATCGCGATAATTCAGTCCTTGTGATGATGGAGTCGTGGTGATTGGTATTGGAGGCCTGTTGGTTATGATTAGAGCCAGTGAGATCGAGATACCCACATATAAGAAAGCCAGTATCCCTGAGATTATGAGAAATCCTGTGATAATTCTTTGAGATCGAGGCGTTCTGGCCATGAAAAGACGCTCCTTAAATCGATGACTATTCTTCAGTTTAAGGATATAATGTCGCTTTCACATGGCCGTCACAAATTTCAGAGTTAGCATCACAGTAGCGTCACTGTAATATATCTAACCAAATTATAACTGAGTTAGTAAGTCGTTTAACCTGTTCACAAACTGCACAGGGTTCTCAAGCTGCTCACCCAGACTCAGTATTGACTGATCAAAAAGAATCCAGGACCAATCTGAGAATCTCTGCTCGTCATCCTCGCCTTTCATCTTCAAAATGATGGGATGGTGCGGATTGATCTCCAAAATTGGCTTCGAGGTCGGAACATTTTGCCCAGCTGCTTTCAATAAACGCTCAAGACCAGGATCGATGCCAAACTCATCAACAACAAGGCAGGCTGGCGAAGAGGTCAGGCGGGTCGTCGTGCGCACATCTTTGACCTTTTCACCGAGAACAGTTTTGACATGCTCTACCAGGTCTTTGAATTCACCGGCAGCTTTCTGCTGTTCCTCTTTCTCCTGCTCGTCCTCCAGTTTACCGAGGTCAACAGCGCCTCGCGACACGGATTGAAATTGAATACCATTGAACTCGGAAAGCTCAGGTTCAAGAATATAATCGACTGGATCAGAGAGCAGCAAAACTTCGATGCCTTTCTTTTTGAATACTTCTAGCAGTGGGCTATTCTTAGCAGCATCGTAACTATCGGCAATATTGTAGTAAATCTTGTCCTGACCTTCTTTCATGCGAGCAACGTACGTTTCCAATGAGATATCTTGTATCTCATTGGCAGAAGCGGTCGAGGCAAAGCGCAATAGCTTGGCAATCGTTTCGCGGTTGCTGGGGTCTTCGGCAAGCCCCTCCTTAAAGGCACGCCCAAATTCTTTCCAGAAAGTCGCGTACTTCTCCGCGTCATTAGCCGCAAGGTCAGTGAGCATGCCAAGCACCTTTTTGACTGCATTTGAGCGAATCATCTCAATGAGTTTGTTATGCTGCAAAATCTCGCGTGAGATATTCAAAGGCAGGTCATTCGAGTCAACGATACCACGTACATAACGCAGGTAACCGGGTATAAGCTGTTCAGCATCGTCCATGATAAACACACGGCGTACGTAGAGCTTAACCCCATGGCGTCGTTCGCGATTCCAGAGATCAAATGGAGCCTGGGAAGGTATGTAGAGTAGCAAGATATACTCGTATGCACCCTCCATGCGACTATGAACATAGGCAAGTGGATCGGTGAAATCATGCCCAACATGTTTATAGAACTCGTTATACTCTTCCTGACTGATTTCACTTTTAGGGCGTGACCATATCGCGGAAGCGCTATTTACTTGCTCTTCCTCGTCCTTATCTTTCTCTTCGACCTTCATCATGATGGGGAACGTAATATGATCGGAATACTTGCGGATAATTGCACGCAAGCGATGACCATCGAGTAGCTCTTCTTCGCCTTCACGCAGGTGCAACACTACTTCTGTACCTCGAGAAGCCTTCTCGACGGTCTCAATAGTGTATTCTCCCTGTCCATTCGACTCCCAAAGAACTCCATGTTGGGAATCAAGCCCTGCGCGGCGCGTTCTGAGGGTTACTTCATCAGCTACAATAAAAGAGGAGTAGAAACCAACACCGAATTGACCAATCAGGTTTGCGTCTTTTTGTTGATCGCCAGTGAGTGATCTTAGGAACTCACGCGTTCCTGATTTGGCTATTGTACCAATTTGTTCGATCACCTCGTCGCGAGACATTCCAATGCCATTGTCTCTAATGGTAATGGTGCGCGCCTCTTTATCATAAGCGATGTGTATTTTTAAATCAGTATCGTTTTCATTGAGTGTTTCATCTGATAGCGCAGCAAAGCGCAGACGATCCAAAGCATCTGATGCATTGGAGATGAGTTCGCGTAGAAATATTTCTTTGTTACTGTAAAGTGAATGGATCATGAGATCAAGCAGTTGCGTGACTTCTGCTTGAAATCCAAGCGTTTCTTTGTTCATGTCTACTGTCATATGTATACCTCCTCTATATAGCTTCATATGCCTAAATTGAGCTTTTACTAAAGTTTCTTTGCCGCCTGCAGCGGCAGGATAAAGGGAAATTTGAGGATCACCCCAAATCCTTGCAAAGGCTATGCCTCTCTAAAGAACTTTCACCTTTGGCTCAGCAAGGAGCCTTTCTCGTGAGTTTGGAGGGTTTATGCGCGTGGCGCGCATAAACCCTCCAAACTCTCACATAAGTGCGCCTACGGCGCACAAAAAATTGCCACATGGTGATTTTGAGAGGCCTCGATATAGCTAAGAGTGTTTGTGTTATCAATGACTGTAACGAAACAAGCATTTTTTGAGTATTAAGGAATATAGCAGGTTTCTGCATTTGTTTTAGATATATGAGAAATTGTTTGATAAAAAGAAAGCAGAGGACATCAAGATAAAGGAGGAAGTCGTATGGATAGTAGTATACTTGTTGACTTTCTAATCATCGCAGCTCTATTAGGGCTCTTGATAGCATTCATATCATATATGGGATGGGAGTTCAATCGTCTTCGTCACCATGGCAGGCGCATTATAGCAACTATAACTGACATTAGTTATGGGCTTGGAAATTCTAATTCGCAATTTTCGCACGACCATCCATATGTAACTGCTAGATGGACTGATCCAGTTACAGGACAGGTATATACTTTTTGGCAATTGGCTGTAGAAAACAAGCCTTTCTATAAAATAGGTAGCCTTGTGCCTATTCTCATTGATCCGAAGCATCCTACGTTTTATGAAATGCAGATCTGAGATAAGGTTAGCATCAAAAAGGCCAGGTGAAGTACGTTTAATAAACGTACTTCACCTGGCCTTTTTGATGCTGTCAATTTTTGTCTCCTGACTGGTCATTTTTCCAGGGGATTTACTAGTCGAATCTACGGTGCGAATTGTTTGATTCTGGCTTATAGTTTGTGTAGAGATTGTCCTTACTTGTAGAGGACTCAAGAACAAAGGTAATTATCCAGGCTTATTTTCAATTATGCCGCCTTCGGCGGCGGGGAGAGAGAAAAGCGGGGTACACCCCGCCAAGAGGCTACACCCTTTGGAAACCCTGCTGATAGTTACGAGAAAAGAAGGCACTATGGAACAAACACTTACTGAAAAGAACATTGCTAGCTTGCTCTCAAATCAGATGGCTGATGCTGTTGAGCATGTTAGTTCAACATTGGTACTCGTGAATGGACGTCAAGGACGCCCGGCAAGTGGCATCGTCTATGCGCAGGATCTGGTTTTAACAGCAGATCATGTACTCGAGCGCGAAGATGATCTAACGATCGAGACACATGATAAGCGTACTCTCCCTGCGCAATTTGCTGGACGAGATCTGGGAACAGACCTGGCACTATTACGAGTTGCTAATCTTGGAATCAACGCTGCTGCAAAAGCAACTGAGCAAGCGCGAGTTGGTCAACTTGTGCTGGCAGTGGGATCGATCACCGAATGAAGGACCAATGGCAAGTGTTGGTATTGTCAGCGCTGTTGGTGGCCCAATTCGCATGCCACAGGGAGCGACGCTTGAACGATACATTCGAACCGATGCGATTCCTTATCCCGGATTCTCGGGTGGTCCTCTCATTGATACCCAGGGATCTGTGTTGGGAATAACGACTACGGGGCTGGTAAGTAGCGCAACACTGGCTATCCCGGCGCATATCGCCTGGGATATCGCTGACACGCTGGCACAACAGGGCTTTATTAAACGGGGATATCTGGGCATTAGCAGCCAATTGGTGCAGTTACCTGAGGCACAACGTGATGGCAGAGCAGAGGATCATGGCTTGCTTATTGTGCAGGTTGACGAGGGGAGCCCTGCTCAAAAAGGTGGATTGATGCTTGGAGATATTCTGGTAGCACTGGATAACCATCCACTAAAGGATGCAGAAGATCTACGCTCGCTCCTTTCAGGTGATCGTGTTGGAAAAACTATTCCGAGTTACAGTCAACCGTGGCGGCAAAATCCAGACATTACAGGTAACAGTTGGTCAGCGAAGCTAACTAAGGGTAAAACACATGACAACAACAGAAGCGGGACAACCACAGGGATTGTCCCTATCAATACTGAACAATGCTTTTTCTTCCGGCCTTGGGGAGATGATCGAACAGGCTCAGGCTAGCGTTGTACAGGTGCGTAGAGGAGATCGTGGAGCAGGGACAGGCGTGATTTGGCAAACAAATGGTGGCATTATTACAAACCACCATGTTGTTGCCCACACAGGATCGAAAACTCTGGTAGAACTACGAGATGGTCAAGTATTTGAAGCACAGATTGTTGATAGTGATCCAACACTTGACCTGGCATTACTCAAAGTTCCAGCAGACCATCTGACAGCAATACCTGTGGCTGATTCTACGAAGTTGCGCGTTGGCGAATTAGTTTTCGCTATAGGACACCCCTGGGGTCAGCGTGGTGTCGTTACTGCAGGCATCGTCAGTGCTTTGAGTAAAGTGAAGATGCGCAACAGCAACAGGCAGTTGGAGTACATCAAGTCTGATGTGCGGCTCGCACCGGGTAATTCTGGTGGCCCACTGCTGAATGCGCTGGGTCAAGTTATCGGTATCAACGCCATGATCATGGGCGGAGATCTTTCAGTTGCTATCCCAAGTACTTCGTCAGCACCTGGATAGCGCAGTTACCTCAGGCGCGCATTACTCTCGGTGTGCAAATACAGCCTACCGAATTGCCATCCGATATACGTCACGCGCTAGCAAACGAACAAACGTTGGGCCTGCTTGTGGTAGGTATCATTGCAGGAGGACTCGCAGAGCAGGCAGATCTACTTGTCGGTGATGTACTCATTGACATTGAGAACACAGCTTTGAGTGACGCGGCAACCTTACGGTCAGTGTTAGCCCAGAGCAGTTCCAAGAAATCGGTACGGATGAGAGTGTTACGAGGTGGCAAACTACAGGAAATTGAAGTAGCGTTACGAACACAGGAGCAGGCTGCATGATACGCGTTTTCGTCATCGCACCAACACCGATGATGCGCGTGGGTTTGAGCACGATACTGACACATCAAGATATGCAGGTGGTTGGCGAGGCTGCAATGCTGGCCGGGTCAACCATCGAGCTATCTGAAATCGATGTTATCGTTTTAGCCGAGGAAGAGTTACTGGATGACCTGCAACGCCATGTTGCAGAAGGTACTACACCTGCTCTTGTGGTATTATCCAGCAACAATATTCGACTTCCGGCCAGACTAAACACGCTCTCGCCTCAAGGTTGGGGAGTTGTGCAGCCCGACGCTTCTACAGCACAGCTTCAAGTAGCTGTGATGGCTGCTGCTCATGGCCTACGAGTAATTCCGAATATGTATGATACACAGCCGAATAATCATGCATTGCGACCAGGTAAGCACGCACTAGAGCAAGACGTCCGTCAATTGGAGGTACGTCATCACGCACGATCGTGAAGGCAATCCCTATATTTCAAGTGATTTTGAGCTAGACAACATTAATGTTGTTTTACCAGATGAAGCGCTTACAGTTCGGGAACGCGAAGTTTTGGAATTGCTCAGTCGAGGATTGCCCAATAAACTGATTGCACGCAGGCTACAAATCAGTGAACACACCGTCAAATTTCATGTCTCTTCAATATATGCTAAACTAGGAGCAAGTAGCCGCACGGACGCTGTGAGTCGAGGAGTCCGCAGAGGTTTCATTACCCTGTAACAGGCTGTGCTTACATCTAATGTGCTAGTAGAAAAGCCTGTTACAAGTGATACATTCGTTACAAGTGTTACAAGTGTTACAACTGCTACAACTGATGCATATGTGACAAATACCACCGCTAGCTGAAACTATGCTTTTGAAAGGCGGGACGCGATGGGTGATCTGTGGAGAGCACTCGGATATTTGCGACAGTACTGGACTGTAACACTAGGAGCCTTTACCAGTTTACTGGTTGTAACACTAACGAGCTTAATTACTCCACAGATTTTACAGGTGCTCATTAATCGCGGTATAAGTGCCAGCAACCTCAGTGTGATTCTTCTATGCCTCACTGCTCCTACTGCTTGTAGCAGGCATTCGTAACCTCTTTACTTTCACGCAAGGATTTTGGAGCGAGAAAGCCTCACAAAGCGCAGCGTATGAGATGCGTAACGCCATTTTCGCTCACCTTGAAAATCTGAGCTTTAGCTACCATGATCAGGCGCAGACGGGACAATTGATGACTCGCGTCACGAGTGATGTAGATACTGTGCGCAACTTCACCGGTAATGGACTGTTACAACTCGTGAATGCGATAGTAATGTTATTAGGAAGTGCAATCATTTTGCTTCTTACTAGCTGGCGTTTGGCAATCATTGTGTTAACAATAGTTCCAGCTATTCTGACTATCTTCTTATTTTTTCTACGTCGAATAGGGCCGCGCTTCCGCCTGGTACAACAAAAGCTAGGCAACCTCAATACCATTCTTCAGGAAAATCTGGCAGGAGTACGAGTAATTAAAGCCTTTGTGCGAGAGCCATATGAAGTAGCACGTTATCGAAGCGCAAACGATGACTTACTGCAAGAGAATCTGGCAATTGTGCGAGGCACATCTTTGTCTTTTCCACTTATCTTTTTCATTGCCAATCTTGGTACATTGGCTGTCATCTGGTTTGGCGGCGCTCAGGTAATCGGAGGACAGCTTAATATTGGTGAATTAGTTGCTTTCAACTCATATCTGTCCTACTTGCTCTTGCCTGTTTTCGTTCTTGGCAGCACACTAACATCAATAACACAGTCAGCCGCTTCTGCTCACCGTGTGTTCGAGGTAATCGATGCTCCAATCGATGTATCAGATAAACCTGATGCTATTGCTTTGACCCATCTCCATGGACGTGTCGAATTCGAAGATGTTTCTTTTCGTTATGCAGGCAGCGAGATCAAGACACTGACCAATGTCTCCTTCGTCACACAACCAGGCCAGACAGTGGCAATTCTGGGAAAAACTGGTTCGGGCAAATCCTCTATCATCAATTTAATCCCACGTTTTTACGATGTCACAGATGGGAGAGTGATGGTCGATGAATATGATGTGCGCGATGTGACACTGGTAAGTTTGCGCTCACAAATTGGAATTGTACTTCAAGAGACAAATCTTTTTAGCGGTACGATACGAGAAAATATCGCGTATGGCCGTCCAGGCGCGACCCAGGACGAGATCGAATCCGCCTCAAAAGCTGCTCAGGCACATGCGTTTATTACCAGTTTTCCTACTGGCTATGAAACAGTCGTAGGTGAGCGTGGTGTCGGGTTAAGCGGTGGCCAGAAACAACGTATTGCCATCGCACGCGCCCTTCTACTCAATCCTTCGATATTAATTTTAGATGACAGTACATCAGCGGTAGATGCGGAGACAGAATTTCAAATTCAGCAAGCCTTACAAACCTTGATGGAAAACCGCACATCTTTCATAATTGCTCAACGGATTAGCACTGTTCGCAATGCAGACCTGATCTTACTCATAGAAGGCGGACGGCTCATAGCACAGGGAACGCACGAAGAGTTGCTGCGAACCAGTTGTGAATATGCTGAACTACTCGAGTCACAACTGGTAAATGAGAAAGAAGTAGCTATTGCATAAGCGTTTTTATCTTTTCACGGAGAAAATATGAATCAGCGAGTAAGTGCGGATCAGATTGCCCATATTTATGGTTCAGAAAGAGCAGATGGGACGGGAGCGAATTCAAAGCGGTGCACTGCTACTTAGATTGCTGCGCTATCTCACGCCCTTCCGCATGCAACTGATGGGTGCACTAGTACTGGTTATCATCACGGCTCTTGTACAGGCAATTGGCCCAGCACTCATTGCTCGCGCAATCGATATGAATATTACACAAAAAGATCTTCCAAGGTCTGACCAAAACGATGCTTCTCCTACTTGGCGTTTATCTAGTCGGACTAGTGGCACAATCAGGTCAAGGATATTTGATTGGTTGGGTCGGACAGAGATTTCTTGCCCAACTACGGGTCCAGATATTCGATAAAATTCAATCGCTTCCACTGGTATTTTTTGACCAGAACAAAGCAGGTGATTTGATGTCGCGCCTGGTAAATGATATCCAGACAATCAATCAATTACTCAGCCAGGGTATTACGCAAGTCATCGGCAGTGTGTTCTCGCTGGTAGGTATCATCATAGCTATGATGGTATTGAGTTTGCCTCTTGCAGCGGCCAGCTTTCTTGTTTTGCCTGTTATGATCTGGGTCACAGTGTTATTTGCTCGACGTTCTGGCGTTGCCTTTCGTAAAACTCGCACTGTGCTTGGTATCGTCTCTTCAGAATTAGAAGAAGAGCTAGCTGGAGTACGTGTAGCCCAGGCATATAATCGAACAGAGGCAAATATTCAGCACTTCGCCGAACATAACGCGGCAAATCGAGATGTAAATGTACAAGCGGTTATTGTAACTTCAGCATTTACACCATCGATTGATATGCTAAGTACACTGGCGACAGTCATCGTAGCAGCATTCGGTGGCTGGTTGGTCGTCAATAACAAGCTTCAAGTTGGAATTGTAGTAGCTTTCTTCATTTACGTGCAGCAATTCTTCCGTCCTATCCAGATTATCAGCAATATTTATACACAGATGCAAAGCGCATTCGCTGGTGCTGAACGCATCTTTGATCTGATTGATACACCTCTTCAACAGAAAGATAGTCCCAATGCACAGGTACTACCACCTATAGAAGGTCGCGTCGTTTTCGACCATGTCAATTTCAGCTATGCAGCCAAACCTGATCCCACAAACCTGGTGCTACGTGATATAAACTTGATTGCCAGGCAGGGTCAGACAATAGCGCTCGTTGGAGAAACAGGCGCCGGTAAATCCACTATGGTCAACCTGATTCCTCGTTTCTATGATGTCACAAGCGGTAAGATGCTGATTGATGGATTTGATACAAGCGATGTAACGCTTGCAAGTCTGCGTCGGCAAATTGGCTTTGTCCAGCAGGACACTTTTCTATTCTCAGGCACAGTAGCCGATAATATTCGTTATGGACGCCTTGATGCCACAGATGCCGAAGTGGAAGAAGCTGCTAAAGCAGTAAGTGTACATGATTTCATTCTTTCCCTGCCTGACGGCTACAAGACTAAGCTGGGTGAACGTGGAACCGGACTGAGCCAGGGTCAGAGACAGTTGATTGCTTTTGCCCGTACGGTGCTGGCAGATGCTCGCATTTTGATATTGGACGAAGCAACATCTAACATCGATACGTATACTGAAAGCTTAATTCAGAATGCGTTGAAGAAACTGCTTAATGGTCGCACATCATTTATTATCGCGCACCGCCTTTCGACGGTGCGCGACGCCGATCTGGTGCTTGTAGTCGATCAGGGACAAATTGTCGAACGAGGTACCCATGACGAGTTACTGGCATTAGGTGGGCGCTACGCTGAATTGTATCAACGTCAGTTCCCATAGACCCATGCAAACTCGCTTGACACGCTCT
Organism: uncultured Chloroflexia bacterium; assembly: GCA_963702765.1. Taxonomy (GTDB): domain Bacteria; phylum Chloroflexota; class Ktedonobacteria; order Ktedonobacterales; family Ktedonobacteraceae; genus DATMNR01. The sequence continues at coordinate 116,057 of CAVPEB010000026.1, read as the reverse complement.
CAACACCCTTCTACAATTCCCCCAGCATAATGAATAGAAGACAGAGGAATATAAACAATGGCTTCACATCCAGCCGCCTCAGCTAGCTATCGTCGCGAGTTAGGTGGGGGACTTCTTCAGCGTTGGTCTACTCCAGATGATACAGAACATATTGCCCAGTTGTGCGGATTCGTCTTTCGTGATAGAGAAGTCGAACCGCTCAATATTAATGCGATAGAGGCTGTGCGCCGCCATACGAGTGGGAACTTTCCATTTATGGGACCTGGAGACTACTCAGTGATAGAGGACACAACAAAAGAGGGCAATACGCTGGTTGCTTGTACATGCCTCTGGCGACTGGAATGGGAGTATGAAGGTATTGCTTTTCGAGTTGGGCAACCAGAATTTGTTGTTACCCACCCTGATTATCGTAATCGCGGACTCATACGCAAGCTATTTGAGATGTTGCACGCACGGAGTGAAGCGGAAGGACATCTTGCACAGGCAATTACAGGCATTTCATACTTTTATCGTCAATTTGGCTACGAGTATGCGCTGGAATTAGAAGGACGCAGGGTAACTTACCTTTCACTTATTCCAAAAGCAAAAGAGTCTGCTCCTGAGCCATATTCCTTAAGAATAGCGACATCAGAAGACATTCCTTTGTTAATAGATTTGTACAATCGCCAGCGTTCGTCGAGCATGATCTGGAACATCACCTCGGAACGATTCTGGCGCTACCACATCGAAGAAGATCCTAATCCGAGCGTCAGTGGTAAGAATATGTGCGTGAGAATGATCGTTGATAACGAAGGCAAAGTTCAGGGGTATTTGTTGCTTGCCATCAGACGCCGTGGCAAAGGTCTCCACGTTTATGCACTGGACATCGCAGAAGGTGTCAGTTGGCATGAAGTAGTTCCATCACTTTTGCGGGCCCTGCAAACATATGGGATGCAGATACCAGCAGTTGGTTCTGATGTTCCACCGTTAGATGAAATAAGTTTCTTCCTTGGTAGCCAACATCCTGTTTATGAGGTGCTTGGGGAGACCTTGGCCCCGTTCTATGAACCGCCTTATGCTTGGTACGTGCGTGTTCCAGATGTACATTCATTCATTCGCCATATTACTCCTGTCTTAGAGAAACGGCTCGCTAACTCTCCAGCAGCCTTCTACACAGGGGAATTCACGCTTGACCTCTTCCGCGATGGAATACATATAGTCTTTGACAAGGGACACATCACGCGCGTTGAACCATGGCGGGCACCAGTCTACAAAAACACTGCAGATGCAAGTTGTCCAGCGCTTGTTTTTTTACAACTACTCTTCGGATATCGCAGCCTGGATGAACTTCGCTATGCCTACCCAGATGTCAGGCTGGAAAACAACAACGCAGCAGTGTTACTTAATGCACTCTTCCCGAAAAAATTCTCCTGGGTTATGGGGTAATGCGCTTAGGATAGACTTATCTAACGATTAGTTCAGTTATACATGCACATCTTTGCGTTTGAGGAAGAACGCAATGACAAAACCAAGGACAACGATAATAGCCAGGAGTGCTCCCCAAACTAGCAAGAGGTGCAAACTCGCTCCGGGAACGGCAGTAGCAGGATCTAACGAAACAAAGTGCGTGCTCTGATAGGAGAAATTATCTACACCCAGCTTATCACCATGTAGACCTAGTGATGAACCCAGGCCAGCCATCGCCCAACGGGCAGCAAATAATGCCCCTAATGCTTGTAAGATTGGTGTATTGAGATTGAAAATAATACCAGAGAAGATCACTTCAGGTAATAATACAAGTGGTATAAAGCTCATAGCACGGTCGCTGTTGGGAGCGATAGCCGAGATAGCCAGCCCAAGCATTAAACCAGAAAAAGTTGTGAGTGCAATAGTGATATAGACTTCTACCAGAACAGGTAAGAAAATTCCCTGGTGAAATGGAGCCTTGAGGTTTACTAGATAGACCAGGATTGCACTTTGTAATAAGCAGAAAACGCCCAGAACAACGATTTTTGAGAACATATATGGCGCAATTCCCAGGTTCACCATGCGTTCCCTGCGATAAATCGGAGCCTCTCTGACAATTGAACGCACGCCGTTCAGGCAACCAAACATCACACCAGCAAAAGCCATAATAAATAGCAATGTTTGAGCGTCTGCACCAGAATTAGGTGCTATTGCACTCTCCAATACTTGTTGCGGTGTCTGGCCATGTTGCTGTACATAACTTTGTCCTTGCGGTGTTTTGAGCAAGTCGACGACATGCTGGCAATCATATGAAACAATCTGCCCTGTATTGGCTACTGGATTGGATCGTATGGGACACGTAGTAACACTTGTCGAAGCAAACGTGCCAGCGCTAGCCAGATAGAAGAGAATAAGTCCAATGATAGGCGCCTGTAGTAACAATATCATCAGGTTACCTACATCATTGAAGAGTAGATGCAGATATCGCCTGGAGAGTAGTGAAAATTGTTTGAAAGGACGACCACGCTTTGCTAGTTTGATTACAGGTGGAGGAGGTGGCGCGTTTTCGTATTCCGCTAGTTCGCGATTAAGTGGTTCCCGTACGAAGCGCTCATAATAAGGAGAGCGTTTAAAGTTCTCTTCTGCCTGCTTTGGGATATTCTTATTGTCATCTGTCGGCTCAAGTGAATTATAGATTTCGGCATAATCGTTTGTGCCGAAATAGGCCTGCGCTTCTGCAGGTGGACCATAGAATGCCAGTCGACCACCTCGGGCAATATAACAAACATAATCACAGAAATGGACATTATTTGTCGCATGCGTAACCAGCACTATGGTTTGCCCCTTATCCGCCAATTTACGAAGAAGTTGTACCATCTTCCGCTCCAACCCCGGATCAAGACCTGCCGTAGGTTCGTCAAGGAAGAAAATGCTAGGATTAGCCAGCAGTTCCAGAGCGATAGAAACTCGCTTGCGTTCACCACCCGAAAGGCTCCTGACCAGGTGCCTGCGCCTGGATCGCATCTCTACCTCATCAAGCACCTCGTTAACGCGTTCTTTAATCTGTGAGTGTGAAAAATCCCCTGGCAGCCGCATCCTGGCTGTGTAGTAAAGAGCTTGCTGGACAGATAGGTCTTTGTGGACGATGTCATCCTGGGGCACATAGCCAAGTTGCGTACTATAGACATCAAGATTGTCATAATAGTCCTGTCCATTATAGAGAACCTCACCCTTCTGAGCAGGACTCAGGCCACTCAAAGCATTCAACAGGGTAGTTTTGCCTACGCCGGAACTGCCAACCAGAGCTACAAGTGTACGTGGTGGTATGTCAATTGATATATCATGCAAAAGGGTAGTAAATCTTTTTCCAGTACTCTTAAGGTGAAGGGCATCGACACGAATGCTAAAACTGTTGTCCTGTTGGATGAGTTGATTGCCCGTATATGTAAATGCAAATGGGCCAATTCGGATGGTATCTCCAGGATTGAGTTCCCTGGCTCTGACAAGTCGAGAGTTGACATAGACATGGTTTGTGCTCCCTAAATCGAGCATACGATAGCCACCACTTGATCCACGTTCCAGACGAGCATGATAGTTCGATACCTGTGGGTGATTTAATACGATTGTATTATTGCCAGCGCGCCCGATACAAATACTGGGTGATTCTAAAGGGATCGGCTTAAGATCGGGCACGTTTGTTGGCGCTATTGCGTTTGGTACAGGCGGAGGAACTGCAGTAGATATATCTTCAGGGTTTCTCCTACCATTACCTTGAGGCATGACTGGAGCAACGGGTAAGTTGTTTTGTGGTACCTGGTTGTTTCCAGCGGGAGGAAGAGTTGAAGACATACCTGCTTGCACTACTCCATTATTGTAAGCTTGAGGCACAAGAAGCGATACATTATGCTCACGTGCAAGTTGCTCCACCTGAGCTTGATTAAGCACATATTGCTGTGGATTATGAAGGTCGATATAGGATTGATTCCCTCCATCACGTGAGAGCCAATTATTCAGAGTCTGGGTACCTACGCCGAGGGCCATAGCTGCTTCTTGCACGGTATACTGTTTCATAGTAGTAGCACGTGCAATACCTCTATAAAGGTGACACAGTCTAGTTATATTTTCCGATTAAGGTGTTGGATTACATCCGTCAACCGTGCTTGAGCACGCTCAAGTGCTGGCATTGACTGGGTAGCATCGTTCTTGAGATGTAATGCTTCAGCCTTTAAAAGCATCTCCCATAGTGCAGTTTCACGTTCCGATGGCGAACTCATATGCACTGGCAGACATAGTAGACTGGTAGATAAGCGAAGTCGAAGAGACTCTGGTGGCTCACCAAACGCAGAACCAGGCAAGGTTGCGATATCCCATTCTTCCAACAAATAATGCATCAGTTCGGAACCTGTTTTGATACCCATTGAGGCGAGCGTAGAACGCCAGGGTGAGAAATCAGGATAGAGGTAGAATCCACCTGCTGGAAGCGGACATGGGACATCAAGATCGGCAAGCGACGTGTAAAGGCGATCAGCTAGATAACCATGGACAAGTGCCGACTGATGCACGTATTGCTCTATTGATTTATCAGGTGAGTAAGCAACGAATGCCGCTTCCTGAACAGGTGTGGTAGTTGATGACCATATTTCGCTTGCCAGGCTACGTAGTGCAACCATCGCCATTGAACCCGCAGAGGTTGGAGGAAGAGCCGCGTAACCAAGTCTCCACCCTCCTGCCGAGAAAGCTTTAGAGAGCCCACCAGTCACAATGCAGCCTTCAGGATAAAAAGAGGCAGGTGAGAGATGTTCACGCCACCCATGCGTAAGCTCGGCATAAATTTCGTCGCTAATGAGTGTTATACCTTCTTCACGAGCCCAAAGCGCAATGGCTTCCACATCAGCACGCGCAAACATGCTACCAGTGGGATTGTTTGGTGAATTTACGATCAAAATACGCGGGTTAGCACCATCGCTACGGGCATTATTCATTGCTTGAGATAAAGCATGTGGGGTAATACTATGGCAATCGGCTGAATCGGTCTCTATTCCGATTACTTTTCGACCTGCCAGTCGAGCCTGGGGGGCATAGCTAACCCATGAGGGTACAGGCAAGAGCAAATCTCCTTCCAGTACCTGAAGAAGCGCATAGAGCAATGGTTTACTTCCCGGAGCAACAATTACCTGATCAGAAGAAAACGCTAACCCTCTTTTACGTGCCAGGTAATCCGCAATAGCCTTTCGTAGCTTTGGAATGCCGAGTACAGGTGCGTAGGCAGTGCTTTTTGCCGCTTCAGCCAAAGCTGTGGCCAACAGAGGATGTAAAGGAAAAGAAGCTTCTCCAAAACCAAGATGAATGGTCTCCCGACCTGCTGCTCGTCGTTTCGCGACGGCTTCATTCACAGAAAGTGTCGCAGAAGTTGCAAGTGCCTGAGATCCAGATACAAGTTGAATGGGGGGTAGTTTTGGAACGGGCAAATGGTTGTTATATCGTGGTGTATCTCCGGGATGAATGGTACTCATAGTTGCTCTCCTTGTTTCTTCTCTCTGGATCACTGGTACTCATTCTCTCAGAGATACCAACATTCTTCAAAGTGTCAAGCGACTCGCCGTCTGAAGCGGCGAGTCGAATTGTCATGAAACAAGTATACACGAACACTTATGAATACTATTGAGGGCCAGGGCTACCCGTGTTTTCTAGTCGCTCGCGCATGTTCTCGAACGTAGCCGCATCAATTTCACCTCGCGCATAACGCTGGTGCAGTATCTCCATTGCCGATGGCTGAGCTGGCGGCATCCCAGGGGTAAACGTTGGGGGTACCGGATTATATCTCGGAGGCATATGGTAATGCCTACCTCTCGTGCTGAACATGCGTATCAATCCCCAGATCAGTAGTCCTACTAAAACTAACATGAAAATCCGGCCTAGAAGCAGAAAAGGCAGTAGTAAACCGAGGCCGTGTCCAAATCCCATCATCATGGGAATCTTCTCCTTCTTTCAAGAAACTATTTGTATTGTGTCGATATTCTTGTGAACAATTATATATGGGTGCAAATCACATCATTTGATATCACCATGTATCACATATATATACGCTAAGCTAATGCTCTAGGTTATGAATTTTGTTTTCAGGGGAATTGTTTTTATGTGCTAAACGTGACGATGTTCTTGAACATGCCACTGATCATTCATTGCCGCGAAGCCCATGGCGGTAGCAACTCGCCATATATCATTTTCGTGAGAAAATCTACTGTTGGATGCTTGACACGCTGCAGTTCGTTTATAACTTCTTGCCGATCATAATCGACATAGCGCATTTGCACTTCATAAGCAGCCAAGTCAGCTTCGAGAAGAGCGTAACTGGCCTCAAGGCGAGATCTCATGGGGTTACTTACACTTCCAAGATTGACCAACCGCACCTGATCGATTGTGCGATCTAACGGTACATGGGTATGCCCAACAATCACAAGCTCGGCTACGCTCGTAGACGTTTTGGAGCTGTCATACGATAGCTTTCTCCCACCAGGTCGGCGACTTCGTCCCAATCAATCTCAAGATCAAGCCATATACCAACCCAGCCATGATGACCAACATATGGTGGTACAAAGAACCTCTCAGGGTTAGAGCTTACAAGTATGTCCTGTACGCCTGGTGAGGCTTTGCACCACACTGAAGGACGATCATCGACGCGGTGCTGCATAGCAAAGATCTTGTCTCGCACTTTAAATGATGGGGCACCCACACCTCCTTGCTCGCTAGCTTCTGGATAGTCAAGACATATTGCTCTGAGATGGTCGAGCGTATTTTCTTTCATCCATTCTTACCTCCTTCTGAAGCTCCGTTTAGCAGGAAGGATTATGATTGAGGTTATATAGTACTACCCATTTAGGCCTTCTCACTTCAGCGATTTCAGGAAATCATGCACGATGCTATTAAATTCTTCTGGCTTTTCCATATTCGGCATGTGATGTGTCTCTGATATAATGACCCTCCTGGCTCCAACGATATCTTGTTCGAGCTTATCTGCACTTTTATGAAGTTGGAAGTGATCTTCAGACCCTACAATAATGAGAGTTGGAACATGAATCTCGTTCAGTCTTTCAAATGCTGGAGGAACAAGTTCTTGCTTTGGTGCAGGATCAAGAACCCAGGCAAATGAGTATTCTGAAAGGTTATCTCGCACTCGCTGTCTGGCAGAAGGATACTTTGAAGAAGGAACTAAGGTTTCATCGTCCATCAGCAGATTTACCATACGAGGGATATCTCTCTCATATCTGGCTTGCTCGAAAGGTTGCCAGCGTTTAATCTGTTGCTCTAATTGTTCTTGGGTAAACATCAATTCGACAGGATAACCGGAGACAGGTGAACCAACGAGAATGAGGGCATCAACCATTTCTGGATACATAAGAGTGAAATCAAGAGCAATTACTCCTCCTAAAGACAAACCGAGGAGATAGGCCTTTTCCACATCAAGAAACTTCAAGAGATTGAAGAGATCCTGCCAATCGGCATACGGCACTTGGGGCAGTGCTGATTTGCCAAAACCTCTGATGTCGTAACGTATGACGTGGTAGTTTTGTGAAAATATGGCAAACTGATCATCCCACATACGCATATCCATGTAACCTCCATGCAGAAGTACAAATGGATGGCCTTCTCCCATAATCTCATAGTAAAGTATTGTTCCATTTGTCTCAACAAAACCAGTACGTAGTTGCTTTGCTTTATGCATAAGTTAGTTCCTTTTGTATGTAGGTGGTTAAAGCAATGTCTGAGGTGAATGAATAGAATGTGTATGCTTTTGTCATATTATACATGAGGACGCTAAGGATCCAACAGCTAATGCACATACTGACGGAGAAGGAGTACGGGGCAAGGAGCGTGATCCAGGACAAAACGAGCCACATGCCCCACAGACTTTGGCCCAATAGCAGGTCCTCCAAATGCTGGAGAACGTGGACAGATCACGATCAAGTCGGCCTGCCACTCAGATGCGCATTGAATGATTTCTTGTTCTGGTCTTCCTTCTCGCGAAAGCGATTCAGCCTGGGGCAGGTAACGTAAGCCTTCTTGCAAAATATCTTGAGCGGCACCCGCCTCTGCATGCTGAATTTTTTCCTGCAATGGTCCACTCGGATGGCGTGGGCGCAGTAGCCATTCACGTTTGCGCTCAATTTCGTGATGAGGACCCGAGTCAGTGACATAGAGCAGTCCAATGGTGCGCTCATCGGCAATTAGCAACGTTGAGAGCGATTTTCTAATATATTCGATATTTGTGCCATCCAGACAGCAAAGAACGCGCATAAACTCCCTCCTATAGTAGCAGAAGCCAGATCACCAAAGCTCCTATAATGAGCATCAATGGTGTGACCAGAATACCCACTTTAAAATAATCCAGCCCCGACACCTCGATGTTCCGTTGGCGAAGAATGAGCAGCCAGAGAATCGTAGCCAGTGAACCCACCGTTGTGAGATTTGGTCCAAGATCACAGCCAAAGATAGTTGCAGCGATAAAACCTTGTTGGATTGCAAGCGGAGCATGCTGGATTGCATGCAATGACGAGGTCATCACCACTGCCATTGGAACATTATTAATGAGATTTGTCCCCAGGGCCGACCCTAACGTCCCAATCATAACGGCCCCAAAGATAGTTCCTCCAGAAAGATGAAGCAATAATTGCCCAAATTGCGCGGTCAATCCGGTGGATTCCAGCGCCTGTACCACTAGAAACATTCCAGCAATGAATCCAAATATCGGCCAGGAAATCTGCCTGGCTGTACTTGAGAGGGAGGTCTGCTTCCAGAAGAGTGCTCCAAACAAAAGGAAAATAGCTCCGCCAAGAGCAACCAGCGAAAGTGGAAATTGGATCGCCGCTGCAATGATATATGCTACTGCCACCACTATCAGAATAACACACGTATAGCGAAAATATACCTGATGCTTCACTGTTTCCTGGAGTGCAGGCAAGCGCTTGATATCAAAACGACCTTGTAACTGCCTGCGATAGAGAAAATAGAAAACTCCGGCATTGATGCCGATTACAAGCAGCGAAGGCAAGAAGAGCAAATGCAGAAAAGTCAGTAAACTAAGGGGAAATTGGGAGGTCACAAGTATGTTGATGGGATTGCTTACTGGTAAGAGAAATGACGCGGTATCAGCAATAAAGGTGCACGCGAACAAATAGGGAAGAACAGGGAGCCTAAGCCGTGTCACGAGGCTATACACAATAGGAGTCAAAATAAGGGCAGTGGCATCATTTGAAAGCAGCATCGAGATGAGACTTCCAAGGAGGAAGGTATTGAAAAAGAGACGCCGCGAACTGTTTCCAGAGAGACGTGCTGCCTGAACAGCCAACCAATCAAAAAGTCCTGCAGCCTCAGCAAGAATTGAAAGGCTCATCATGCCAAGAAAGAAGAAAAAGGTGTTCCAGTCTCGCAACAACGTAGCAATGGCAACTGTAGGACTAAGTAGACCAAGTATGAGAAGAAGCCCTGCTCCTGCCAGTGCTATGATGGCCTCGCTGATCTTATATGGGCGAATCATAATTCCAAGCAGAGTGAGAAGAGCAATCAGCGAGATAAGCACTGTTTTAGTGAATGCTGGTATTTGAATAAAGAGAAACATCAACTGGATGCCATTTCCGATTTATAAACTCTTACATATTCTGATTGTAATACGAGTTATCGCCGTGTTTAGGTGACAAGAAGGTGAAGCAGGTTGAGATGCCAATTCGTTTGCCAGAAACGAGCATTTTGTGTATGAAGATATGCGGAAAGAGGAACCTCATCAGGCTTTTACGCATGTGTGCTATTGAAGTCAATTCAGGGACAAGCCACTTGATTACCCCTCATTATGTGACCACTGGTGCTTGCCTGGGATATTTTTCGTACAGATGATCTTTTACGACTTTTTGCATGCACATTACTGTTGTATAGATATCACGATAAGATGTATAAATGGGAGCAATACCAAGTCGAATAGTATCTGGCGGACGGAAATCTGGCAGAACGTTCATCTCGTGAATCAACGCCTGATCAATGCGAAGTCCCTCGGCGTGGCCAAGAGAAACATGGGATCCGCGGAGTTCTGCTTCACGAGGAGTATTCAATGTGAAGCCCCGGGGTTTTAAAAATTCCTCCCAAAGGTTAATTAGATATTCACTCTGACGCTGTGATTTAGCACGAAGATTATCCAATCCAGCCTCGATTAGTAAATCAACACCCGATTCAATTAACGAGAGTGATATGACAGGATACGTTCCTGTCAAAAAGTGGCGTAAACCTGTAGTGGGTCGATACTCAAGTTCAAAATTAAAAAGGTCGCGCTGTCCCATCCAGCCTGCAATAGGATTGCGCAAAAGATCGTGCAGGTCACGCCGAATGTAGAGGAAAGCAGGAGCGCCAGGCCCACCATTCAGATATTTGTAGGTACAACCTACAGCCAGATCAACCTGAGCCGCGTGCAAATCAACGCGAACCGATCCTACTGAGTGACTAAGATCCCATAGCACCAAGGCACCAGCAGCATGAGCCAATGCAGTTATAGCAGGCATATCATAGATATATCCGCTCTTGTAAACGGTGTGTGAGAGTGTCAACAGAGCAGTCTGGCTATCGAGGCTATCTTGTATATCAGGCTACAGGCCCGTAAATGCCTTCAGTCGAGTGAAGTATGTCAAGTTGATGTTGTTTATCCAGCAGGTCAATAGCTCCTTGTAAAATGTAGAGGTCCGATGGAAAGTTGAGGTTATCGGTCAAAATGCGTGAACGTCCATGCTGAAAACGCAGTGCCGCAACAACTAACTTAAACAGATTGACTGATGTAGAATCGGCGACTATGACTTCGTCAGGCTCTGCACCAATCAAGCGCGCTATCTTCGCTCCGACACGCTCTGGCGCCGTAAACCACCCTTCGTTCCAATTCCTTATCAAACGCTCGCCCCACTGATGCTTGATAAGATCTTCAGCGAGGGTTACTGTGGATTGAGGAAGTCGACCCAACGAGTTTCCATCCATGTAGATAAGATCGGGGTCTGTGATGACAAAGCGTTCTCGAAAATGAGCTAAAGGATCGTGGGCATCAAGTTCAGAAGCATATTCCAGATCGGTCTGTCTTGTCATTGATAATGTTCCTTTTCACGTACGTTCAATTGAACTGGTGAACATATCTGACGGGTACATATACTGACAACTTTCGTACTTTCATCAAATTGTACACGGAAAATTGGGTAGAAAACAGGGGTTGTGATGGATGTTTAGATGAACATTTTTAGGATGGAGAACGTTTACCTGTCATCCTGAGTGAAACGAAGGATCTAGCGTGGTGAGCAACGCTAGATCCTTCGTTTCACTCAGGATGACAAGGAGAAGACGATTCGTCTCTCCATACTTGATATGCTAATGGAGCAATGGACTGGAATCGATGAACCCAACTCTACAGCTATCTCGATATGGTGTATGGAGAAGTTCCAACGATCTGTTCGTAGGCCACAGGATCTGTGGCTCCTTCAGTACAAATTACGAGTATGCGAGTTGAGTTGTCAATCCCTAACGATGCTCGCACGTCACTCAACGATGAATCATGTAACAGAGCTAATACACCGCCTATTCCGGCTGCACCTGTTTCACCAGAGACAAGACCAAGTTTTGCAAATTTGCGCATTCCCTGGCAGGCCCATTCATCTTCAATACTGATGAAGTGATCGACACCTTTAGAGACTATAGGCCAGGCAATCAGCGAAGGGGTTTCACAGTTGAGTCCAGCCATGATTGTGCGCGGCGGCGTAGTAAGCGAAACAATCCGCTTAGCTTTCATCGATTCGAGCATGCAAGCTGCTGTGGTTGGCTCAACACCGACAATCTTTGGCGAAGAGAAACCATCCACATCACGATAATGTTGTACGACAGCGGCAGCTAGCGCTCCTACCCCTATTTGTACAAGCACGAGATCGGGACCAGGCTCATATTGCCGTGCAAACTGCTCATCAATTTCCTGAAAGATAGTAGCGTAGCCATCAATTACCCAGGTCGGAATCTCTTCATAGCCCGGCCAGGACGTATCAGAGATTAGAATATGTCTTTCATTCTGTTCCAAAGCGCTTTGGCGGACTGCTTCATCGTATGTGCCATTAACGATAGTTACTTTAGCCCCTTCTTTCTCAATGGCGGTTATACGACTCTCCGCCATTCCCAGAGGAACGAAGATGTGGGATTCAAAGCCAAGCAAAGCCGCCATATGAGCAACAGCTCGCCCGTGATTCCCATCTGTCGCAGCAACAAGAGTCGATGGGCGCAACGGCGCAAAAATTGAAGCTAAATCATCGAACGTTTCCCAGGATTCAATCTCGTTACCCAAACGGCTCATGAGTGCCCTATAAATAGCCCAGGAAGTTCCAAGAATTTTGAACGATGGCATATCAAAGCGACGAGTTTCGTCTTTGATCCAAATATTTCCTACTCCCAATTGCCGCGCTAATTGTGGCGCTTCTATGAGTGGGGTCGGCGTGTACCCAGGTAGGCGTTGATGAAAATGCCAGGTCTGCTGCTCTTTCGAGTGGATGTTCTTATTTGCTAATACCTGTGAATTTTCAATGATTTGGATGGCCATTGTTCGGTTCTCAACTTTCTCTTTGCGAAAGAGTATCGATAATTGTGTAGCTTCTTAGTGACTCTGCGCCTGCAGCGGAGATGAGGAAGAAATTAGCGGGGATATCCCACACCCCGGCAAAGGACTTCGTCCCTTGCATCCCTTACGTCGAAGCATTTGAAAAAAACTTCAGACTCCCAGCAATGGAGTTTGTCCTTTGATTTCTGAAATAGAATGTAACATGTGATATATTACATTCTACATTTAAAATGATATACTATAGAGAAGGAAAAGTCAAGTGAAAACACAACTTTTCAAAGATACTCAGAAGGAGAAATAGATGCCTATCCCTGAGCAAGTACAGAAGTTCAAACGCCCTCTAGCACGTGAAGAGGTATATACGACGTTACAGACGTGGATCGTCGAGGGAGTGTATCAACCAGGGGAGACAATTCGGGATCAGGATCTGGCTGATGCATTGGGAGTAAGTCGGACCCCTGTAAGAGAAGCTTTACAGAGGCTGCAAGATGAAGGCTTTGTCGAAACAGCTACGAATCGATGGACACGTGTCGCCACTCTCGATCTAGATGAAGTTCGTCATCTCTACCCAATCATCTGGACGCTGGAAATGCTTGCCATTTCGCTGGCTCAAAATCGTCTCTCGCCAAAAGATCTTGAGAGCATGCGCGAAGCGAACATTCGTTTGCAAGAAGCGCTTACGAATAAGGACGCTATCGCGGCCTCAAAAGCGGACTATGAGTTTCACCATGTATTTATTAGCCGAACATCCAATCCCGATCTCATGCGCATGCTTCACGAGGTCAAAATTAGATTGCGCTGGCTTGAAGTGGTCTATTTCAGGGAGTTGATTGTCGCAATTCAATCGCTTAAAGAACATGAGGCAATTATCGATGCTCTCGAAAAAGAGTTGTATGAACAAGCAGCCCAGGCAATTAAAACGAATTGGGAAGAGAGTCTCAAGCGTGTTTTGAGTGAGACGGTTGGCTAATGGTCCAATGTGAGATCAAATGCCTCCGTATCCAGAGCATCTCTTGCAGATGGAAAGAGCATCATATCCTCACGCTGCATATGCGTATGGATTAGTTCGCACAATTGCAAACAAAGGTTGAATGGCGCAATTCCGGCATCCGCCTGCGACAGTACTTCATCGCGTAACGCACGAATTTCGGTATGTTCAGTGCGAAAAGGTGTAACGATCTCTTCGCCGATGACTTGTCCGATGATGTTAAATGCAACATCCTCTTCAAGAGTTATATGCGTATCAAGTTTCTCTGTGAGGGCTGTTCGACCTACTACGAGTTCGTCTAGCAGAGCTGTTTCGTCCTGCGCTTCCGCTGCTGCTTGTATTTCGACAATAAGGGGCAGCAGGGTATCATGCTCATCCGATAGCCTGGCAAATACATTGGTACTCATTTTTCTCTTCCGTTCTGGTTAAATTGGGTGATCGTGAATACGTCGGGGCATTGCCAAGGTCACCCAAGCGACCGAAATGGTCGCCCCTACATTTCGCGATTATCATTAACCTTGCCTTGAGGGTATCACCTTTAGAGGTGTTCCTTTAACAAGGCTTCTTGTGCTGTCTTCATAAATTATTGAGGCAGGTACATACATAGACCACCGGCGGGTAGAGTTTGCGCTACTTTCGTGTGCATGCTCACTACCAGGTGCCGGAATGCTCTGACCTTCAGCCAGCAGTTTCTCAGTACGGCGCATTCCGAGTAATGCAGCACCGAATGCCCCATTTAATTGACCAAGACCCTGTGGGGGCAAGTTTAGTGGTGAACCAAGCTTCGCTGCAATAGCCTCGATCATGGCTTGATTATGGGTCATGCCACCTGCAAGTGCGTAATCGGCTTCCAGGCCGACACGCTTCATCAGTTGTACCGCACGCCCTGCAAGCGCAGTGATGGCACCTTGCATGATGTCTTCAGGTGGAATGCCAGTCGAGAGATGGTTGATCACCTCTGATTCGGCGAAAACAGCACACACGCTGCTGACTTCGACAGGTTTTGTAGAACGCAGTGCGTATGGTCCAATATCGTCGGTTGTGAGGCCAAGATAGCGAGCGGTCTTCTCCAGGAATGCACCCGTTCCGGCTGCACATTTATCGTTGAGGCGAAACGCACGCACGTGTCCTCGCTCATCAATGCGGATAGCCTTGATGTCTTGCCCACCTATATCTAAGAATCGTACGCACACTCGGAAAATGGTACGCCATTGCAAGTGCATGGCAGGTCAGTTCTGTAATCTGCGTGTGCCGAAATGGTACCATGTAGCGGCCATAACCGGATGTGGCAATATATGTTACTTCCTCTTTCGTGACACCAGCGTTCGCGACAAGGTCATCGAACACTGCCGCCGCTGCTGATGCAGGTTTGTAACCACTGCGACGAATAGCAGTAGCACACACCTGCTTTGTATCGTTCATCATCACGGCTTTGGTGTAGGTGGATCCTATATCGATCCCAACGCTGAGAATCATCGAACGCCCTCCTCTATGTGCTGAGATCTGCGACCGGCTAGTAGATTATCAAGAGCATACAGACCGGCTCCGATTGCGCCCATGAACTGTGACTGCAAACTTACATTTAAAGGTGTGCCAAGCACTTCCTCAAGTAGCGCCACCATAGCGACATTACGTGAGACACCACCGCTGAATGTGACTTCGGGAACCATGCCGACTCGACGAACGAGTGAAGCACAACGTGTGGCAATCGAATGATGCATACCCATGAGAACATCTTCAGGTAGATGTCCTTTCGCAAGATGACCTATGACCTCAGTTTCCGCAAATACCGTACAGGTAGTGGTAATTTTAACTGGCCGTGTCGATTTTAGCGCCAGTGGCCCTAGATCAGACAAGGGCATCTCAAGAGCAAATGATGCTGCTCCCAGGAAGCGTCCCGTTCCGGCAGCACACTTGTCATTCATTGCGAAGTCTGTCACTTCTCCAGAATCTCCGATACGTATGGCTTTGGTATCCTGCCCACCGATATCCAGCACAGTGCGTGTCTGTGGGAATTCAGCTAAGGCACCCCGGGCGTGGCAACTGATCTCGGTAACCTGTAGATCACCAAAGGTGACACGATAGCGTCCATAGCCTGTAGCGACTGTGAACGCGATATCGCTGGGACTAAGGTTGGCATTGGCAAGCACACGCTCGAAAACTCTCTGCGCAGCAGTACCCATGTTAGTTTCCATATCAAGTATGGCTTTGCCAACGATTTCGCCTTGTTCGTCCATGACGATACCTTTTGCCTGTGTTGAGCCAATATCGATACCTGCTACATATTCCATTTTACGCCCTCCAATGCGCCCAGGGCTCCTACATTACTCAGGATGATGTTCTTCTTAGCGCCTCCAATCGTGCTCGTTGTTCAAGGACTTCGAAGAAAGCGTCAACGCGGTTTTTGATTTGTGCGTCGGACCAGTAACGCGGATCTATCAGATCTGATTCGATATAGAGTGTTGGCATTCCATGCCTGGTGGTGACATATTCGCGGTTGTCCGCCATACTGGTTGCAACGGTGCGACAACTCTTGATGCCGTGGTAGACAATACCGTCAGCAGCAAAATCCTTCATCTGTTGTGCCAGTGCATGGTGAGAGAAGAAGTGATTGGATAGACCCATTTGCGAGGCAAGTGTTGTGACTTCTGCCAGGCTTTCAAGAGGTCGCGAAGTATCATAGAAGAGTCCTGCGCTATCGAGACCACCTGCTGCGTATGTAAGGTAGTCCGAAGCTGCAAATACACCTCCATGACTCTCGAAGAGTTCTATCAAGCGACGCATATTAACATAGCAGGGAGTACCGCTGAAAACGAGGCGGAAACGCTCGTCAGGCACTCGACCCTCTCCTCTCGCAACCTTGCCAGCAACTTCATCATGAAGCAGCCGCATATACTCTACACCTTCAGAAGTTCCTCTCCAAGCATTGAGGACACCCATATAAGTAAGTCCGTCGAGCATAGAGTTATAGGGAGCCGGTCGATTTTGATTAAACGCAAGTATATCGACCCAAAGACGGATCATCTCGTTTACATTCTCTTCAACCTCGGCAAGGCGATCCATATCAAACTTTTTACCTGTTATTTGCTCGCAACGCGCAATAAGATCACGGAATTGGCCCTCTACCCAGCGAGCATCAGATAGATGCTGAGGGCTACCAACTAGCGGATTTCCACGCTGCAAAGCGTTTACCCGGAATGTCCAGAACAAATGCAGGTGTGTTGAAACGCCGCTCCCAGATTTCGGCCCACTTGATGTAGACGTTGCACAGACTTGAGGCGATTGCGATATCAGGTTTAGGCATTTGTATTCCTGATGGATGCATCATATTACTGAGCATTAACCCTACATCTGCTTTGACATAACTGCATACGTCAGGCGAGAAACCAAAGTCTTCAGCTTTAGAAATAAAATCAGGTGCTGATTTACGTACGCCACTTTGTAAAGAATTTATTTCTGGGAATGCCATCTCAAATCCGAACGTCCGCAAAATCTCAATAGCGTTGCCCATGACAAATACATACGCTACAGGTTGGCCGCGCTCGTGCGCAGTTCCAAGGTTTGCGAACCACTGATTTACAAGGCGTTGGCCCATAGTACGCGCATCTTGCGCTCCTTTTTTTGTGTTGGTAACACTCAAAGCGACCTCCTTTTCGTCTCAATACCTGACAGGGGTTCTGTTTTATCAATGGAACAGCAATGACTCGGCAAATGTTTCAACCTGCATTGACATCTGTTCAAAACTGGTCATTTTTTCTTCAAATTCGAGCACAAGATATGGCAACTTCTCGGCATCGAGCTTGTGCGAGAGAGCAAGCTGGTCATCGAGGCCTGGTTCGCAAAATTTAGCTGCTGTGATAATGGCTGCTTCTGCTCGCGATTCCATGAGCATGCGCATTAGTTCCTCTTCTTTTGGTTTGCGCGCATCATATTGCACAGGGCTGGAAGCGGAGTGCTCAACGTAACTCTCAGCCAGCGCCAATACAGGATCTCCCTCTTCTGAGAGAATGTCCCCGGTAATCCAACGCTGACCAATTAGCAAATCATCATCGACAATGAAACAGACGTCTTCAATAGTCTCGATCATTTCAAGCGGAGGTTGTTCGCAAAAACCTCCAAGGAATACGACCCTTGGTTTGTCTCGCGGGCGCACGCGGCGCTGAGGTAGGAGTTGTAGAGCCTCTTGTAGCAGAACATTATGCTCTTCGCGGCGAACGCGCGTACCAGCTCGAATGAGCAGGTATGTTTCGATTGTGGAAAGTCGAGCGGGATCATCGCGCTTGATACGATATAACTCGCGTTGCATACGGCGGTTCTCGTTGTAGATACGCAGGCTAGCCCTGATGGCATCATCGGTAATCTCCTGACCCACTTGATCTTCAAGGACTCTGCGCAACCGCTGGTACTCGTCATACACATACTGTACTGCAGCAGATGAATTTAGATTCTGAGGAAGTGCAAGTATCTGTGACAACTGTGCTGGAAAGTTGCGACCCCAGATTCCAGCCATATGCTTGGCGGCATCACAGATGGGTTGCGTGAAAAAGCCTTTCATTCCTCGTAAGGTTCCATCAAGACCCTGCTCGGTAGTGCTGCGACAAATTGAGCAGACAAAGGAGCCAATGCGTGCATCGGCAAGGCGGACTTCGAGTTTGTTACCCCCTCCAAATATAGCGTATGGACGAAGTCCGGCGGCATGGACTATTTCTTCTGGAAAGTAGACTGGGAAGTAGCCAATGACGCCCGGCTGCTCATTTTCAGGCACTTTGGTACGCATTGCCAGTTCGTGGCAACGCTCCAATATTTCCATAATGGATGCTTCTGTATTTGTAATCATTGTTTATTCATCACTCCATTTGGGTTGACGCTTCTCCATGAAGGCTTCAATGCCTTCGTGGGCATCAGCGGTGTCCATCAAATCCCGAAGATAGAGATCTTCAATTTCAAGTAAAGCGTTCACTCCCAGATCATTGCCATAAAGGATTGCGCGTTTTGTTATCCGTAAAGCCGCTGCGCTCATGTTGCGATACTGAGTGAGCAGGCGATCTAGTGTTGCTTGCAGGTCATCATCTGCTGCTAAGTAGGTCGCTAAACCAAGTCGAACAGCTTCGTGAGCGTTAATCGTTTCACCGCTAAATAGCAGACGCGCTGTCTGCTGATGACCGATTAACTGCGGGAAGAGCGCAGCGGCTATTGGCGGAAAGACTCCAAGTTTGATTTCTGGCTGACCAAATTTGGCCGATTCTGCTGCTATCACCAGGTCACAAGCAATGGCAAGTTCGCAACCGCCACCAAGCGCTGCGCCCTGCACCAGGGCTATAGTTGGCATTGGTAATGTCCGCAGTCGAGTAAAGAGTTGACCAAATTCACGTATCATCGGCTCAACCCTGTCTGGTGTGTGGTCCGCAACATCCACACCTGCGCAAAAAGCTTTTCCGTTCGAAGAGAGCACCAATGCTTTGAGGTTGGTTTGTCCAGCAACCTCACTGATTGCACTGTCGAGCTCGCGTATTATATCCAGGGTCAAAATATTCAATGGTGGCCGATTAATCGTTATCCAGGCAACACTTTGCGTAATGTCGAGTGTGATTGCGGTCGGTGACGGTATTTTCATGTAGTTGTTGCTCCTTTATTGCATAACCACTACCGAACGAATGCCTTTCCCGTTGCGTAATGCATCGAGTCCGAGGTTGATCTCTTCCAGGGGGAAACGAGCTGTGACCAGCGGACTTACCTGGATTCGACCGGATTGCACTAGCTCAATTACACGCGGGTAATCTACCGGACGGCAGCCGAGACTGCCACGTATCTCCATTTCACGATACATAATGCGTCCAGCACTGAGAGCAACTTCGTGTTCTGTATAACCAACGACAACCAACCTGCCGCCAGGATGCAGGGTACTGAAAGCGGCCTGTATTGTGTTCGGGTTGCCAATGGCTTCGATAGCTATATCCGCACCTCCAGCTGTTAACTTGCGTACTGCTCTAGCAACTTCACCCTGTATCTGGAGAGGATTCAAAGTGAAACTGGCACCAAACCGACGCGCCCATTCCAGTTTTTCATCAGATACGTCTACGGCGATGACTATACCACCGGCAAGATTGGCAAATTGCACAACGTTGAGGCCTACTCCACCGCAGCCGTAGACTACGACATGATCACCTGGACGCACCTCAGCACGATTCTTGACCGCGTGATAAGGTGTGGTGACTGCATCGGCGATGATGCAGCCCTCGACAAGTGGAATTTCTTCAGGGAGAATGAACACATCTTTGGCTGGAGCTATCACATACTCGGCATAGGCTCCATCAACATCATTGCCGAACATGCGCATGTGTTGGCAAATATTCTCACGCCCAACACGACAGGCTGCACATTGCCCGCAGGTGAGGATTGCTGGCAACAGTACACGGTCACCTTCCTTCACGTTGGTTGCACCAGGTGAGGTTAATGTAACAATGCCGGTTGCTTCGTGACCCAGGATGAGAGGTGGATGTTTGACGGTTGGCACTCCGTGGTCAATATAATGAAGGTCTGTGTGGCAGAGGCCACAGGCAGCGACTTTTACCAGGATTTCCCTGGCGCTTAATTCTGGTATTGGTACATCTTGTATACGCAAAGGTGCGTTGCTCTCATAAAAAACTGCAGCTCGCATATATTCCTTCCTTTACGCTCGCCGCGTGCGGCGGCGAGAAATAAGAGTTAGTGGGGACACCCCACACCCCGGCAAAGGACTTCGTCCTCTGCACTCCTGTTTAACTTATCGCCTCCTGCGGCGGAATAATATATAAGTTGGTGAGGACCAGCTGTTGTATCTCCAAATGCGCAGCCCTGCACACTGACAAAGGACTTCGTCCTCTGTACTCCTGTTTGATTACAGGGCTGTCCCGCAGATTCCGCAATGGGTGAACTGGGCTGGTAAGCCACTAGCTCCGCAATTATGGCAGGTTTGAGCGTATGGGCCCCAGAGAAATTCGCTGGATTCTCCACTCACGGCACGATTACGTATACCTAGATGATCGGGTCGGCGTTTTTCGACGAAGGCGCTCATGCCTTCATATGGTTCTAATGAGGCATAATGCAGCGCAAGCCAGTCGCGGGCATGACCGATGGTCTGAGACCATGCAAAGTCTTTCCAGAAGTTTGTTTGCTGTTTGGTATAACGCATACATTCAGGGAATTTATCTACCAATTTGGCTGCCATTGTGGCGACAGCATCATCGAGTTCTGCATATGGTACTACCTGGTTGACCAGTCCCCACTTCAAGGCGGTATCTGCATCTATCCATTCGCAGAGCCACAAAATCTCTCTAGCGCGGCGATCTCCAACCATGATTGGCAGCCACTGGGTTGCTCCGCCTGCTGCGACACTGCCAACCTCGGTACCAACCTGGCGAATACGTACATGGTCGGCAGCGATAGCGAGGTCACAAGCCATATTAAACTCATTGCCACCACCAACGACCATACCGTTGAGCCGCGCTATGGTTGGTTTACCAATGTTGCGCAGCAGGTCATGGCATTCTGTGAAAAGTCCCATCCACTTCCAATAATCATGAGGACGCTGCGTATATTCGGAGGCATACTCCTTGACATCACCGCCAGTACAGAATGCCTTATCGCCCGCTCCGGTAAGCACGATCACGGCAATCTGATCATCCCATGCAGCATCACGAAACGCCTGTGTCATCTCTTGCAAAGTGCGCCATGTATAGGAATTGTAGCTTTGCGGTCGGTTCATAGTGACGGTTGCAACCCAATCACGTTTCGTGTAAACAATCTCCTCAAAGCTAAAACTTTCAGGATCTCTTCCACTAAAATTCGGCATGGTATCACTCCTTTTCAATGCCTTAAGAATCTTTGACTTTAGGACGGGTATAAATTGTACGCGTCTGCATGGTGACGAAGCAGTCTTTACAACTCTCCACCGGCATAATCTCTTCTTGATCCATATCCACAAATTCCAATCGAACTTCAAATCCAAGCTCACTATAAAGTTCTGCAAGTTCATTTAGACGGCGTCCCAGTGCTGTGAAGCGCCTGGTCCAGCCTTCATCTTGTAGTTGAGCGCTTGAGATCTGTAGCTCATTCGGACTCATAGGGCAGACCTTCTCTCGATCCAGTTAGTCAATCCGACGTTCAAGTGGAATAGTCGATGCCAATTCGAAACTTAATGCATGGAAAACTTTGAGTAAGGTCCAATTATCCCAGTTCACCAATGTATAGACAGCCGAGGCACCCTGGCGCGCACTCTGTTTCATAAAGGCTTCGGTCAATTTCTGACCAATACCTTGATGTTGATAGCCAGGATGAACCGCAATCGAGTCAAGAATAGCTGTGACCTGCGTCAGTCCAAACTCACCATAGGCCAGTGTACCCATGACAAAACCTATTACCTGATCCTGGTAAACAGCCACCAAAAAGATGGCTCGCGTTTCGGCATCTGCACTATCGAGAACAACAAAACGGCGTTCAAAGTATGCAGGTCGCGTTGAGCCGAAGGCATGTGCATCCAGTTCTACGACAATCGACAGGTCAGTTTGCCGCATAGGTCGAATCGACACCTCTTGAATATCGAGACTGGAAGCAGGCGTCTCCCTCTGGCTCATAAGCATATTTCCTTCCTATGTACATTGGATTTCACTCAGGTTCTAAGAGAGATGTTACAAGAGAATTGTTTAGATTAATCAGCAAGAATTGTGTGATTTTTGTATGGAAGAATAATGAGGGGGACGGGAAGATGCTCTTGACGCGTACTGGACAGACTGAATATACTCAAAGCATCGGCATTTTGTAGAGATGATCTATGTAATTTAATCCCAGTTTACTGGGTCTGTTTTGTACGCTAATGGCATGCAGAAGGCGAGTACGGTCATGTCTGCACAGGTATATGCTCGACTTCCTCTGGTTCTCGTAGCTCATCGCACACGTGATACAGTGGAATTACTGAAAGCCTTGCTGGAAGGTGAGGGCTTTACAACATTGTGTGCCTACAATGGTCGAATGGCTCTGCAATATGCTCACCAGCATCACCCTGCTCTCTTGTTACTCGACCAGGCTTTACCACTACTCGATGGCATAGAAATTTGTCGCACCTTACGACAGGAAACAGATAGCTCCGCGATTTTTATTCTCAGTGATAAGCCAGATGAACTTGGTAAGCTACTCGCCTTTGCCTCTGGCGCTGATGACTGCCTCGCGCTTCCTTTCCACCCCCGCGAATTGCTTGCACGTATCAAAGCTGTTCTTAGGAGAGTCCAACTGCAAAGCACTGATGAGCATCATGTATTGCGCTGTGGTTCACTTGAGCTGGATCCCGATCAACGACAGGTTCAAGTCAATGGGGAATTCTTAGGGTTGACAGGTCTGGAATATGAGCTGCTTTATACCCTGATGAAGCATCCTGGGCATGTTTTTTCACGTACTCAGATCCTGGAGCTGGTACGGGGTTTCCAACATAATGCCCCGCTCGATCGCGCTGTTGATATTCATGTCAGCAACCTGCGCCGCAAGCTATCTTCTAGTGAAGTACGTATTGAAACCGTACGAGGTGTGGGTTACCGTTTGAATATGCAGGTTTCAGAAGTATTAGTGTCAGATTTACCTGTGACAAATGAACAGGGACAACTGGCACTTGCAGCTTTCGAGCATGCACCACTCCCACTTCTCGTACTCACAGCGGATCGCACAGTCGTGCTTTATAACGAAGCTGCTAAACAGTTATGTGGGTGGTCTGCTGACGAGGTAATCGGCCAGGTGAAATGCTATAGTTTACTACTTTGTCACGATGAAGATGGTAAGTTGCTTTGTAAAGGTGCGTGTGTTTTACAAAATATGACGCTTAACCACCTTCAGGATTACACTGCACAGTATTCCATTACCCTTAAAGATGGGCGTGAAATACCAGCCACTGTGCATTATACCAACCTGGGAGTACCGGGGACAAACAATGGCTATATGCTGTTGACACTTGAACCTGCTCTCAATGATCCTGAATAACATCGAGTATAAATACAAAAGCTTTTCGCGGATAATGTAGCGCACAGTATGAACCCCTTCCTCGAAGATTCCCGTCTTGTGATAGTGCTCTCGCTTCAAATGATTTCATTGGATGATGAGGATACAAAAATGGTATCATTATCAAATACATTGATGAGATAAGCGAAAACTGATATCACTTCCATTTAAGAATGTTAGGAGGAACCGCTTGATGAAAGCTGTGTTATGCAAGGCTTTTGGGCCTCCAGAGAGTCTAGCTATTGAAGAGATCGAACCCCTAAAACCTGGGAGAGGTCAGGTGATTATAAGTGTGAAGGCATGTGGTGTGAACTTCCCAGATGCTTTAATCATTCAGGGAAAATATCAATCGAAACCACCATTTCCTTTTACACCTGGCAGCGAGATTTCAGGCATTGTTAAAGATCTGGGTGAGGGAGTAGATACCTTCAAAGTTGGAACGCGCGTCATGAGTTTTATTGGCATGGGCGGTTTTGCAGAGGAAGTCGTAGCTGACGCATCCCAAATAATCCCGATGCCCCAAGATCTCGACTTCCCTACCGCTTCTGCTTTTCTGTTGACCTATGGAACTTCTCACCATGCACTTAAAGATAGAGCGCAACTTCAGCCTGGAGAGACACTGCTTGTACTTGGAGCGGCAGGAGGCGTGGGTCTCGCAGCAGTCGAGATAGGCAAGGCAATGGGAGCGATTGTCATTGCTGCCGCTTCTTCTGATGAGAAGCTTGAGGTGTGCAAACAGCATGGTGCAGACGAAGTTATCAATTACTCAACAGAGGATTTAAGGGATCGCATCAAACAACTCACCGGTGGGAAAGGAGTTGATGTTGCATTCGATCCTTTGGGGGGAGATTATTCTGAACCGGTGTTACGCAGTATGGCATGGGGAGGACGCTTTCTGGTAATCGGCTTTGCGTCCGGTGACATTCCACGCGTCCCACTCAATCTGCCACTTCTCAAAGTCTACTCGATCGTAGGAGTGTTCTGGGGTTCTTTTATGGAACGAGATCCCAATCACGGCCGGGAAAATATTCACGAACTGATCACATGGATGAATGAAGGTAAATTGAAGCCGCATGTTTCAGCTACGTACCCACTAGAGCATGTAGCTGATGCTCTGAATGATTTGATGGAGCGTAAGGTCACTGGAAAAGCTGTACTGGTGACAAACGCAAAATAAAAAGGAGGATATTCACATTGCAAGCGCAAATTAATGGTAATCAAGTGTATTACACTACAATTGGTCAAGGTCGTCCAATGTTACTCATGCATGGTGGCTCGGGGTTGGATCACACATATTTTCGTCCCTGGCTTGATACACTAAGTGACCAGGTACAACTAATTTACTATGACCAGCTAGGCCAGGGACGCTCGACGAGACCTGAGAGCTACGAAGGCATAAGCATGAGCACATGGGCAGACGAAGCTGATGCACTTAGAGCTACTCTGGGATTTGATCGCATCATCCTCCTGGGACATTCCTTTGGTGGCTTCATCGCTCAAGAATATGCCCTCCGCCATGGTGATCACCTTGACGGCCTCATTTTATGTGACACCGCTCCCGTCTTAGATTATCAAGATGTGATTATGGCTAATGCACAGTCTCGAGGCACGCCTGAGCAAGTCCAAGCGGTCATCGCGGGACTCTCTGCGCCAGTAGCTGATGATGCCAGTTTTCAACAACTCTGGAATACGATCTTGCCTTTGTATTTCAATACGTACGATCCAGAAGTAGCTAAACAAATGGACGATGCTACCCAGTACAGCGCACAAGGCTTTAATCAAGGTATGGGCGTGTGCCTGCCTACTTTCAACGTTCTGAGTCGGTTGGGTGAGATTACAGTACCAACGTTAGTTATGGCAGGAAGACACGATTGGATTACACCACCAGTGCAGGCGGCTGAACGGCTACACGCACAATTACCTGACTCTGAACTCGTCATTTTTGAGGATAGTGGTCATTTCCCATTTATAGAGGAAAACGATACATTTGTGAGGACCGTTCATGATTGGGTAAGTAAGCTTAGCTAACCAGGCATACCTAATAATGAAAAAGAGCAAAGGAAACTCAATTCATTCCATTTGCCAAACCTGGACAGTTTTATCAAAGGAAGCTGAGGCAAGGCGTCTGTTATCTGAAGACCAGGTGACCGAGCGTACGATATCGGAATGACCAGAATAGGTACATAGGTGACGCCCATTCGAGGCATCCCATATACGAACAGTTTTATCACCACTTGCCGAGGCAATATATTTCCCATCAGGTGACCACGCCACGCTGTAGACGAAATCGGTGTGGCCACCTAAGATAAACTGATAACTTCCGTCAGTGGCGTTCCACACCTGAACAGTATTGTTATTGCTGCCAGCGGCAATACGTTTGCCATCTGGTGACCATGCTACCGACCACATTGTTGTGTTATACAGTCGCAGGGTATAAAGCAGATCTCCATTCGCCGGTAACCATATCTGGACAGTACCATCACTACTTGCTGAAGCTATGTGCCTACCATCAGGTGACCATGCTACTGAATATACGTTGCCTGTGTGTCCTCGATAGGTATAGTTATGTTGACCACTTGCGGCATTCCATACTTGAACAGTTTTGTCCCCTCCTGCTGAGGCGATGCTCTTCGCATCAGGTGACCACGCTACTGACCATACCCAACTAGAATGACCAGAATAGGTAAGAAAGCTATCGCCAAAAGTGGGATCCCATACCTGGACAGTCTTATCATAACCTGAAGATGCGACACGGCTTCCATCATGCGACCATGCCACAGCATAAACTGTATCTGCTTGATGATGCACAATAGGATTATCGCCATTCGTTGCATCCCACACCTGTGCTGTAGCGTCAGCGCTGGCCGAGGCAATACGATCTCGAACAGGCGACCACCCCACCGACCATACCCAGTCAGTATGTCCGGAATAGGTAAAAAGAAGCTTTGTCTGCATTTGCACAGGATGTGTTGGCGTTTGCACGTGCGTCACCAGAGCAATTCCACCACCAACAAGGCCAATAGCAGCCAGACTCGTAAGGCCTATTACAATACCACGTCTGGAAATGCGAGTGTGTTGTACGTGAGATGGAAGCCCTGTCGTCTCAGGTTGTTGCGAGTCTGAATGTTCATGCAGATTTGATGTAGTAGGAGGTGAAGGGACAATATCTGGCGACAAACTTTGCACTGTTGCAAAACTCTCTTCAAATGATTCTGGGTTAGTTAAAACAACCGTAGTTGAAGACAAAGCGGTATGTGATTTAGCTGATGAAGCATCAGGAAATAAGTAGGTAGTCGTAAGCCCTTTGCCAATGGCTTTCTCAAGCGCAAGCGCAAAGACCTGAATATTTTCAAATCGTTGTTGAGGATCTTTAGCAAGGGCTTTAAAGACTACCTCTTCGACGGCTGGAGCTAGTTCTGGTACTTTCTCTAGTAAGGAGGGTGGAGGAGTCAGAGTATGTTTGACAGCAATTTCTGCGAACGATCCCTGGAAAGGACGAGTGCCACAAAGCCACTCGTACACAACGACGCCAAGAGAGTATTGATCGCTGTTAGGACAAGCTTGAGATTGGATTTGTTCAGGAGCCATATAGGCAACGGTTCCTGCCATATCTTGAATTCCCTGCGTTCCGCTGCTATAGCGTGAACTATGTGAAACAACGGCGATGCCAAAATCGCTGAGCAATATTTCGCTTCGCCGGCCAACGAGCATATTTTCCGGTTTAACATCACGATGGATAACTTTTTGTTCGTGCGCATACTCTAATGCCGCGGCCACCTGCCTGGTATAGCTCACTACTGCAGTAGAAGGCACAGAAAGGCCTTTGGGGTGACGTTTGCGCAAGGTACCGTTGGGGGCATAATCTACCACCAGGAATGGCGTCATATCCTCTACATTAAATTCGAGTACGCGCACAATATTTGGATGCAATAAGCGTGCAACAGTACGCGCTTCGGTCAGAAAGTATTCTACATCATCGCTTTCCAACCGAGCATGAAGCACTTTGATTGCTGCAAAGGTATCCAGGTAAATATGCTGGCCCAGGTAGACTTCGGCAAAACCACCCTGTCCAATCTTGCGTACTAGGCGATAGTTGCCCAACCGCTGCCCCACACGATCCGTCATGATTGCCTCCAGTTGGCTCTTTCGGATGCAGATCAGTTCCCAATGTTAGTTGTAACCTTTGTCCATTGTAGAGAATTTATATAAGATACGTCAAGAATAAATTTTCGTTCACATTCGTACATAAAGTGCAATTGATAGGTGCTATACCCTCCGGGGTATATAATAATAACTAATCACACAAAAATCCTAAAAGGGGAAATGCATGATATATACGAATATTCCACCTGATTTGCAACGTAGAAGAGAAGATTACAGGTTGATTACCGGATCCGGGCGTTATGTTGACGACCTGAGATCTCCCGTGGGAAGACCATCGACTCTCTATATGGTAGCTGTGAGAAGTCCATATGCTCACGCAGAAATTACCGATATTCGTATGGATGCAGCACGCAATGCACCAGGGGTCGTCGCTGCTTTTGCAAGTGAGGAACTTGTAAGTGATCTGCCATCTGTTGACCCATTACCTTTACCTATACCAGGTTTGAAAAAGCCAACACGAAAAGCCATGGCAATAGGGCGAGCACGCTATGTGGGCGATCCGATAGCAGTTGTGCTTGCAGAAAATCTTTATTCGGCTTTAGATGCTCGCGACCTTATAGAAGTTGATTTTGAACCATTACCCGCAGTGGTAGAACCAGAAGATGCGCTCGCAGCCGATGCTCCCATACTATACGATGAGTTCGGTACCAATGTTGCTTTTCGTTCGCAGTCAGGTGGAGGAGACATCAAAAACATTTTTGAAAAAGCTGATGGGGTTGTTCGTTTACGGGTAATTAACCAACGCGTTGCCCCTAGTTCATTAGAAACGCGCGCATGTATGTTTGATTTCAACTCTGATAGCGGCCTATTCACAGCATGGCTATCATCTCAAGCAATATATGGCGCACGCGAGATGTTAGCCAGTTTTCTTGGGATCAATCGTGACAATGTCCACGTGTTTAACGCTGAGGTTGGCGGCGGCTTTGGATCGAAAACGAGATTTGTTGGGGAAGAGATTGCGGCTGCCGCGCTAGCTAAGCGATACGGACGCCCTGTAAAATGGATAGAAAGTCGCAGTGAAAATCTGCAAGCCCAAACACATGGAAGAGGTCAGATAAATTATATCGAGGCCGCTTATCAGAATGATGGACGATTGCTTGGTCTCAAAGTACGTACGATCGCCGACCTGGGCGCGTTCCTGGCTGCGACAACAGCTATGGTTCCTAACGGAACACCCTTTATGCTGAATGGGCCGTATCGAGTACAAGCAGTGGATAGCCAGGTTGTGGGCGTCTTCAGCAATAAAGTTCCAACAGGTGCTTATAGGGGAGCAGGCAGGCCCGAAGCAACGTACATTCTGGAGCGAACCATCGATCGCATTGCTCATGAATTGGGACTCGATCCTGCTGAAGTACGACGACGTAATTTCATCTCACAAGAAGACTTTCCGTATAAAACTGTGACTGGTGCGCAATACGATAGTGGTAATTACCAGGCAGCTCTGGATAGAGCACTTGCACTTGCAGACTATACAGGTTGGAGGGAAAAGCAAAGGAAACAGCGAGAGGAACAAGGATCCTCGCTCCTCGGAATTGGAATGGCGGCATTTACTGAAATTTCCGGGGGAGCTATGAATAACAGACCAGGTGTTCCACAGGAAGCAGCTACTGTGCGAATACAGAGTGATGGTACTATCCTGGTGCAGAGCGGCGTTGCGAGTAACGGGCAAGGGCACTTTACGGCTTTTGCGCAGATTGCTGCGACAACTTTTCATCTACCTGCTTCAAAAATAGTAGTTCAAATGAATGATACTGCCTTGCCAGCATTTGGATTTGGCACATTTGGCAGTCGTACAATGCAGGTTGCAGGATCGGCGGTGCTACTGGCCAGTGAAGCCGTTCGCGAGAAAGCACTAAAGGTAGCTACACAAGTCCTCGAAGCCGCCATCGAGGATTTGGAGATGGAGAATGGACAGGTAACTGTACGTGGAGTCCCGGCTCGGGCGGTAGAATTGGGCGAACTAGCCAGATTAGTTGAAGAACAACCAGATTTGATCGAACGAGAAAAGCCTAACCCGGTCAATAGTGTTCATATCGAGGGCTTAGCAGCCTGGCGTGACTTTATGCCTTCCAATGCTACATTTTCTTCCGGCACTCATCTGGCGGTGGTCGAAATCGATAGTAATACCGGTGAAGTACATATTCTTCAATATGTAGCAGTGGATGATTGTGGTCGCGTGCTCAACCATTATCTTGCCGATGCACAGGTTCATGGAGCATTAGCACAGGGTATTGGCCAGGCACTTTACGAGGAAGTCATATATGACGAGGAGGGTCAGTTACTTAGCAGCACATTGATGGACTATACAATGCCTAACACAATGCAGATCCCTGACTTTATCACTGATGTAGTAGAGACTCCTTCACCGATTAACCCTTTGGGCGCAAAAGGGGTTGGTGAGGGTGGCACTATTGGCGCGCCACCCACTATCGTCAATGCAGTGCTGGATGCGCTAGCACCTCTTGGTATCGAGGCAGTTGATATGCCACTCAAGCCTGAGAAAATCTGGACATTGATACAAGCTGCTCGTCAGGGTAGACTTCAGAAAGCTGATGTAAATCCACCACGGATTTTTGAGACGGATGAGGGGACACAAAAAGGTGGAGTGCCTGATTTTGTGTGAGTGTTCGCATCATTGACTCTAGCTTATTCATTATGAAGCTCCTCAAGGATTGGCCACAATGCGGCTAGAATTGAAGCCACCCATATGTCATTCTTCGCTAACGCTCAGAATGACAATGGGTGGCAGATTCTTCTCTCCTTGCCAGATGAGCTGATTCAGCTATGGATTGGAGTCATTGGCTCCATCCTTATAAATCACGACTTTTGGTTTTGATGATATCTGTGATACGCACTATAAATGTTTCAAGAGGAGTTACCCCAAGTTTTTCGTTGGTGCGCAGGCGTACTGAAACAGATTCCGACTGTTGCTCTCTGTCCCCAACTACCAGCATATAAGGGATTTTTTGATGCTGGGCTTCGCGTATTTTCGCGTTCATGCGCTCCGAAGAGTGGTCCAGTTCTACACGAATACCTAGATCGCGAAGACGCTGCATCACTTCCTGGGCATAGGGGATGTGACGATCAGCTATCGTGATAATACGCGACTGAACAGGGGCCAGCCAGGCAGGGAATGCTCCTGCTGTGTGTTCTACTAAAATTCCGATGAACCGTTCGAATGTTCCAAAAATGGCACGGTGAATTACAACCGGCGTTTTCGCCTGACCATCTTTATCAATATAGGAGCAATTGAAACGGCGTGGTAACTGGAAATCAAGCTGAATCGTTCCCATTTGCCATGATCTGCCAAGGTCATCTTCCATTAAAATGTCGATCTTGGGGCCATAAAAAGCGCCATCTCCATCTGCGACTCTATAATTTCCTGGTCCGACATGCTTATCTAAAATGTTACGCAGCACAGCTTCTGCTTTGTTCCATGTTTCCAGGTCACCGATATAACCTTCAGGCCTTGTACCCAGTCGAAACGAGTATTTGAGATCGAAGATGCTATAAAACAAATCGACAATCTCGAGTACGCCAATGTACTCTTGCTCCAGTTGATCTTCCGTCACAAAAAGGTGAGCATCGTCCTGTTGAAATTTTTGCACACGTAGAAGGCCATGTAAGGTACCCGCCAGTTCATGTCGATGCAAGATGCCCAAATCTGAAAGCCGGAGAGGCAATTCTCGATAGCTGCGAGTTTTGAAATTGAATACAAACATCGCGTTGGGACAGTTCATAGGTTTCAAACCATATGTCGTATTTTCATCGACAGGCACATGGAACATATCCTCTCTGAAATGCTCCCAATGTCCCGAAATTTCCCAGAGCTTCTTATCGTTCAACAAAGGAGTCGAGATCTCCTGGTAGCCACGCTTTTCATGCTCAATCCGCCAAAAATTGATGAGTTCGGATAGTAATTTGAATCCCTTTGGCAGCCAGTAGGGCATTCCAGGTGCAGTCTCATCGAAATGGAAAAGCTCAAGCTCCTTTCCTAGTTTGCGATGGTCACGCTTCTGTACCTCTTCTAAATGGTACAGGTACTGGTCGAGTTCCTCCTGCGTGAACCATGCTGTTCCGTAGAGGCGCTGCAACATTGGGCGGTGCTCATCTCCACGCCAGTATGCTCCTGCTACACGCATCAACTTGAAAGGGCCAATCTGACCTGTATGTTCTACATGCGGTCCGCGACAGAGATCCACAAAGTTATGCTGCTGATAGATTGTGACTTCACCAGGCCAATTTCTGCTATCTTGTATGCGACAGAGTTCAGGAAAGTCGTTCTGCTGCTGGTACACATTGGCTTGCTCATGATCTGGCAGGTTTTCGATAATTTCCACCTTATAGGGTTGTCCCTTATCACGGAAGTATTCTAACGCCTTCAGACGCGACCAATGATCACGCACAAAGGGATACTTACCAGCGATGATGTTTGCCATGCGATGCTCGATTTCAGGAAAATCCGCTGGTGTGAGCGATCGCGGCAAATCAAAATCATAATAAAAACCGTCTTCAATCGCTGGCCCGATGGCGAACCTGGCATCGGGAAACATTTCCTGCACTGCTTCGGCCAAGACGTGGGCGGCAGAATGCCGCATACGTTGGAGCGGTGAGTATTGTACTGAATTTTCTAATTCTGCTTCGATCGACATTGATTTTCTCCTTTCGGGATAACAAACAATCTGATAACAAGCTCCAATATGGACGAGGCAAGCGTCACTACATCATTGGCAAACAAAAAAGCCTTTCCATCCTCGTATGGGACGAAAAGGCTTTGATCTTCGTGGTTCCACCCAGATTCCGCACCTTGCTAAATAGGCAAGGACACGCTTTCATGGCCGATAACGTGGTCAAGACGTACATCTTTGTGCATTTTCATTAATTTGAACAAATCTGGAGTAGCCACCGAAGGTCGATAAACCGGCGGTGTGCGCGCTAAATCGGCACCTACGGATATACTACTTCATTTATTCAAATTCAAGATTGTGCGTTTACAGGTGCGGGCTGGCGAGTGGTACTGACTTCTTACTGGTTGGAGCGCTTGCAGCCTTTGGCGCTTCCTCTCTGTTTACCACTGGGGAGAAGCATGTCTCGCGTAATTGCCACATGGATTATTTAATGGTTGAACGTTACAAATCCCGACTTTTGGTTTTGATAATATTTTTGATACGCGCTACGAACGCCTCGAGAGGCGTAGCCCCGAGGTTTTCATTTGTACGCAGACGCACGGCAACGGCGTTCTCTGATGCCTCTTTATCCCCGACGACAAGCATGTAGGGAATTTTCATCAGTTGAGCATCACGAACTTTAGCGTTCATGCGTTCACTTCGGCTATCTACCTCGGCACGCACACCAGCAGTCTTTAGTATATCAAGGACCTTATTGGCATATTCCTGGTGACGGTCAGCGATAGGTATAATCATAGCCTGGACAGGGGCCAGCCAAACGGGAAAGGCTCCGGCAAAGTGTTCGATAACCATGGCCATGAAACGCTCCGTTGAACCGGTTACGGCACGATGAATCATGACAGGACGATGTGGTTGACCATCTTCACCAATATATTCAAGCTGAAAATTCTCAGGTTGCACAAAGTCTAGCTGCACAGTCGAACACTGCCAATCACGACCAAGAGCATCACGCACCATGAAGTCCGTTTTCGGACCATAGAAAGCTGCTTCACCAATCATCTCACGGGCTTCAATGCCTTTGTTCTTGACTGCATCTCGTAGAGCACTCTCCGCCTTCTCCCATACATCGTCACTACCAGCGTAATGCTCTTTATTATTCGGATCGCGCAACGAGAGAGCAATCCAATAATCCTTAAGACCATAGGTGTCGAAAACTTCCATTGTTAAGTCGATGGCACGATTGAATTCTTCTTGAATCTGGTCAGGACGCATAAAGACATGCGCATCATCCTGCGTGAGGCTACGAACTCGAGCAAGACCTGTCAATGTACCCGCCTTCTCATACCGATACAGGGTAGCGAATTCAGCATAGCGCACAGGTAACTCACGATAGCTATGCATCTGTGACTTATAGAGAGTGATATGGTGCGGGCAGTTCATCGGCTTGAGCACGTAGGCGTCATCCTCTGAAGCTTCCTGGTCGCCATACATGATAGGAAACATGTTTTCGCGATAGTTGTACCAGTGCTTTGACGTCTTGTAGAGACGCACCTTGCCAAGGTGTGATGTCCAAACGTGCTGGTAACCATACTTCTCTTGCGTTTCACGGACATACGTCTCCATCTGGTAGCGCAGCATCTCACCATTCGGTAAAAACAAAGGTACGCCAGCGGGAACTTCATCGCTTACAATAAAAAGCTTGAGTTCTCGACCTAACTTGCGGTGATCGCGCTTCAGCGCTTCTTCCAGACGCCAGAGGTACTCATCCAGTTCCTCTTGCGTAAACCATGCCGTTCCATAGATACGTTGTAGCATGGGGCGGTTCTCGTCGCCACGCCAGTAGGCACCTGCAATCTTCATTAGCTTGAAGGGGCCCACTTGACTCGTATTCTCTACGTGTGGTCCGCGACAGAGGTCAAGAAAGGTATCCTGCTGGTAGATACCTACTTCGGCATCGGGCAGATTTTCGATCAGTTCAACCTTATAGGTTTGTCCTTTATCGCGGAAGTATTCCAAAGCTTTATCACGCGGCCAGCGATCACGCAAGAATGGATATTTGCCCGCGACGATACGTGCCATACGTTGCTCAATGTCTGGTAGATCCTCAGGTGTTAGAGTGCGTGGCAAATCGAAATCATAATAGAAACCATCTTCAATAGCGGGACCGATAGCCAACTTTGCATCAGGGAAAATTTCCACCACAGCTTCCGCCATTACATGCGCCGCAGAGTGCCGCATACGTTGCACTGGCGTATAGCCTAATGATTCTTCCAGTTCTGCTTCGACAGACATACTATTAACCTCCTCATTCCAACAATAAAAAACCTTTCGATCCTTGATTGGGACGAAAGGTTATGGTGCTCTTCGTGGTTCCACCCAGCTTCCGCATACCTGATTTGCTGACAGTGTTACCTGTTACACTTCAGAGAAATGCGCTTTACTGACCGTTAACGAGGTCAAGACGTGTACCTTTGTACGCAAAAGATTGCACCCCTACAGGTACAGGCTAGCGAGGGGTATCCATTTCTTGCCAGTTGGAGCGCTTTCAGCCTTTGACGCTTCCTCTCTGGAAACCTTTGGGAAATGATATGTCTCGCATGTTTGCCATATGAATTGGTTGATGAAATAATAACACAAGTGGAGGGAGAAGTAAATAGATTTTTGGGAAGCCCTTTTTACTATAAGATGAGGTCTGATGGAAGATGGGCAGCAGCCGTGTAGATATCATTGATGGTACTGGTGTCACCCTGTACGATCTCATGAAACAGGCTGACAATATCGGCTCTGATTTCTTCTCCCAGATCGTCCTTGAAGAACATATCATCAGCACATGCGATGATATCTTGCACGACCCGTTCACAACGATAGTAGGTGAGAGCCACCCAATCAATGTGTGGATGTTCATATCCTTCCCAGAATGCATCTGCCTCTACATTCCTGACAAAGATGAAATCTCGTTCTTTGGGGGCCAGCATTACATCATCCCAATCGATCACATACATATTGCCTTTTGTGTCGCGGATAAGGTTTGCAGGATGGAGGTCTGCATGACAGAAGACATATGGACCCGATTGTTTTTGGAGCACCGAGGCAAGCTTTTCTAACACGTTGACCATCTGGTGAATTGTACCCTGATGTGTCTGCCAGTCGGCTTGAAGGGCTTGCTGAGAAACGCTTTCGCTATATCGCGAATCCAGGTATTGCGTTTCAAAGGTATGTATCCACTGAGTATATTGTGTTGTATCAAATGTTTCCTTGCGTATCGATTCGTGCCAATCGGCAGGTATAGTTACCTGATGAATGTGTTTGAAGATGTTGCCCAACTTCCTCCACTGCTCGGTCGTCATTCCTGTAAAGCTGGTATCTCCATCGAAAAAAGGGTAAACGATCATGGTCCAATGCTCTAGCTTTGCCCATAAACTGCCACTTGTAGCGGGCAAGGGAGCTACAACAGATTTGATACCCTGGTCATGGAGATAGCGGGGGATGGTGTACCCTGGTTCATAGAGCGGTCTGGAGGTGATTTTGAGCAAATAGATGTTGCCTTGCTCGCTCACTAGGCGATAGACTCCAGCATGGTAATCCAGGCCTACAGGAAGGAATTCTAACGTGACGGGAGCAAAGTCATACTGATCTTGTAGAGTGGTTCGCAAAAGATGATCGGGAATAGCTGGCTTTTCATGCATAGATACCTCAACCTGTGCTGTCTTTTGTCTTTTAAATTTGTCGCCGTTGTCGCCATTGTAGCGAATGTTGCGGTTGTAACGTTTGTATCATTTATATCATTTATATCACTTGCATCACTTGTAACACCTGTATCTCTTCTATCATATTGGTCCTCTAGACCTAGAAATAGA
This sequence comes from uncultured Chloroflexia bacterium, assembly GCA_963702765.1. Lineage (GTDB taxonomy): Bacteria > Chloroflexota > Ktedonobacteria > Ktedonobacterales > Ktedonobacteraceae > DATMNR01. The sequence goes on along the minus strand of CAVPEB010000026.1, from coordinate 79,838 downwards.
ACAATTTATTAAGAACAAACCATATGGATCATGGTCTAATATGCTTGGGCTTCAGTTCAGAGGTTCGGCTTTAGATGTGGGGAAGATTCTGGAGAAAGAGTGGGGGAAGCGTAAAAAGGGTAAATGAAGGCCGTCTCGAAATTATAAAAAGAAAAAGCGTAATTCAGCTTCGCACCATACGTAACTATGTGTTAGTTTCAGGATATATAGCCGTTAGAATATTTAGAATAGGATATTGGTAGTATTTATTCAGTGTAATACTCTTTTGTACAGCCACTTGTTGTAGATAGGGTTGGATAGGTGGAATCGCTCTTGCATCTCAAATGCGTAACCCTTTCCTCCAAAGAGCCTTAAAGGCCTTTTGAAACCTCTAACTCAACAAGGACTTGTATACTGCAATTTATTCCTTACTTATCATCATGCTTGGTGAACAGAAAGAAGTGAGACGTAGGTGAAGCAGATTATCAGCGATGCCCTCCCCAAACAAGCCCATACAAGGTCCATTCAGATTTTTCGCTATCTTCAGGCACTGAATCAATTACGCAACCCCGCCAAACGAGAGATTTAAGAACAAGCATGGTTACTGTGGTTCCATGATGTACCTCAACATCCCTGTATTCGCCGAGGTTCAATTGCGGACACACCAACCGATGTAAGCGTGCAAAAAGGCAATCAACTCTTGGAAGGCCAGAAGGACGATACAGGAACCAGCGAAGATTTTATCTTGAAAGTAAAACGGCCTCTTTTGGTAGATGCACCAGAACCACCTCGTGAACTCCTGCCCTGGGTACAGCATGGATGGCAGCGTATCGACGGACAGGTGTCGATCAAACCAGTACTTTCAAGTGAAAATAGTCAAGTACAAACGATCAGATTCGAGGATAATCCTCAACGAAAACTACTGTTAGAGGATTGGCAAGCTAAACGTGCCACCTGGGTCAAGAACGAAACACCAGCATATCAAACAATGGCCGTCTTTGAAAAGCTCTATGCCTTGCAAGCGCAGATCGAGCGGGAGTCTGAGCGCTTAGAACTCATGGTAGGCGATGGCTTGCTTATTTGGCATCCAGTGGGAAGCAATCCCATCCATCACCCAGTCTTGCTATTGCGTCTTGAGTTACTCTTTGATCCCGAAATCCCTGAGTTCACTCTGATACAAACTGATCGACCATCCGAATTGTATTCGACGCTCTTCCAATCAATGCCGGGTATCAATGCCTCAGCTCTCGCCAGTTGTCGTGATGATCTTGATCAGTATGGATGGCATCCATTGGGTGGGGAAGGCACTGTTCCCTTCTTCAAAAGGCTTGTGACATTGCTTTCTCCATATGGCACGTATAGTGCTAAGAACACACAAGCGGTAAGAAAAGACATTCCCTGTATCACTCGCGATCCCGTGCTTTTTCTACGCAACCGCACACTCGGTTTTAGTACAGCACTTGAGTCAATCCTTGAGGATATCCCTAAGAGAAATGACCTTCCACGATCACTCACGGATATCGTTGGTATTGAACTACAGGACAAAAGAAAAAAGGGTGCAGAGAATTCTTCGTCTTCCTTCTCCCCAAACGGGGAAGATGAACACATTTTACTCAGCAAACCTGCTAATGCAGAGCAATTGGAAATTGCACGGCGACTGGAGAAAGATGGAGCTGTTTTGGTGCAGGGACCGCCTGGAACAGGAAAAACCCATACAATTGCCAATCTCCTGGGACATTTGCTCGCGCAAGGAAAGAGTGTGCTTGTCACCAGCCATACAGCCAAAGCCTTACAGGTGCTGCGCGAAAAAGTTGTCGAACCGCTGCAACCGCTGTGTGTGAGCGTCCTGGATGATAGCACGAGTAGAGATCAGATGGAGCAGAGTGTGGATGCTATTACTGAGCGGCTTGCATCTTCAAACGCGGATACGCTTAGAGCGTGAGGCTGCCGTACTTCTGAATCAGCGGACTCAGCTCCTACATCAACTACAACAAATGAGGCAGCGGCTCTGTGATGCGCGTTATGACGAATACCGAAGTATCGTGCTAGCCGGAAAGGAATTCACTCCTGCTCAGGCTGCACGTTTCGTTAAAGCTCACCAATCTACATTGTCATGGATTCTGGCCCCGGTGAAGACTAGCGAGCCACTTCCTCTGTCACTGGATGAACTCGTGGAACTCTATCGAACCAATGTCACGGTAACAGCGCAAGAAGAACAAGAAATGGGCCTATTCTTGCCAGATCCGAACTCATTGGTAGCGCCAACAGAATTTGAGCACCTAGTTACTGAACGAACACGTTTACAACAACACAATCTAGGCTATGGGCGAGAACTCTGGACAGGAGACACAAAAGAAAGAACGCCAGAAGCACTTGAGCAACTCCAGGCACGTATTGCCCATGCCGTCTTGCCACTACGTGAGAATACGAGTTGGTACCTGGCTACACTTGCAGCAGGCCTTGAGGGTGGACCACGAAGACAAGCCTGGGAAGATCTCTTGCATGAAATACAGAGTGTAAATGCACTTGCGGCTCAAGCTCACCCACAACGGCTAAAATACAATCCATTTCTTCCTGAAGATTGTTTACCCGGTCGAGCTGATAATGTAGTAGATGCGGTGATAGCACATCTTCAGCAAGGTGGAAAGTTGCATGGTGTGACGTTATTGATGCATCGTGAATGGAAAACCCTCATTGAACAGGCACGAGTGCAAGGCCGTCAACCTGAACTCCTTGAGCATTTTGTTGCATTACGTCTACTGCTTCAGTTGAAATCGGCCCGTCTCAATCTCCTAGCAGCTTGTCGGAGAGAACCAAGCAAAGGTCTCGCCAGCCGCTACAGCAACACGTAAGTTCATCTTAGGAGAGGAAAGGGCAAGTCAACGGAGCGCGCGCAGGCAGAACACCATTGGCGATGATGCGCCGTTTGGGGTGCAGCATGCCGTCGTTCTCGAGCTACGCCCAGAAGACGGAATGGAAGCGCTTGAGATTGAAAGCCAAACAGACCAGACACCACTCACCCGCAGCAGCCTGCTCTCCACGTAAGGAGAACTGGCGGAAGCCGAGCACCTCCTTGATGATGCCAATCACCGGTTCGACGGTGCATGTACGTGCGCCATAGATCGTTTTGCCCACTGCTGTCGATGCCGCTTGTAGGCCATCTTGACCTGGGGACTCGCGTCCTTGAGCGGCGGATCGGGCAACGGCGCAAAGCGCTGCTGCCAACTGGCATGATGGGGATCACGACCTGTGGCGATAGAGGGCTCGATACAGCGTTTCGTACACGCGGCGAGCGTCGCGGGACCAAAATAGCCAGCCTCGAAAGCCGCCGCCTCTGGCGTGCCGATCTCGGACGGGATGGCCTGCCAGCGTAGGCTCGGCTTCCTGAGTATCGTTGGGGTGATGGGAGAGCGCACATCCCACGATGAGCAGACGCTTCTGATCCACGGCTACCTGCACGTTGTAATCCTGCTCGAAGCCCGCATCGGTCGGGTTTTTCATACTGCGCGACTGGTGTCTCGGTGAAGTTGAACTGGTCGCCCTCGCGTGGTCCTGGCACAGGCGGCGTCGGTGGGCGGCCACCTGTGCGGCGCCCCGTCGTGCGCTCCCGCTCTGCGCGCTGCGCCAGCTTGGCCTCATACTCCGCCTGCTCGGCTGCTGCACGCTCGGTGGCACGCGTTTCCAACACCAATGTGGCTTGCGCCAGCCGCGCCAGGCGGTCCTCGCGCCGTGCCATCTCCTCGCGCACCACCAGCCCATCGGGGATCTCTCGCTGATCGCTCTGTTCGCTCAGGATGAACAGCTCCTCGATCTCGGCTCGCAGCTGCGTCTCCCACTCTCGCAGGCGTTTGTAACTGACCGCGTTGTGCCGGGAGGCATCAGCATGCATCTTGGTCCCGTCCAGGCTGATCGTCCCCAGTTTCAACACGCCTGTCTCCTGCGCCAGCAGGAGCACCTGCACAAAGAGCTCTTTCAGTTCAGGCAGGAACGTGCGCGCGATCCGTGGCCAGCGTATCATGCTCAGGATGCTGGTTGCCTGCGATGAAGCGGAAGGGGACGGCTTCATACGTGGCGCGCTCGATCTTGCGCGATACTCCACACTCCGGTGGCATAGCCATAGAAGAGCAAGCCCAACAACACTTCGGGGGCATACGGTTCCCCACCACGCGACCCATAATGGGCATACAGAGCCGAGAGGTCAAGCAGGCCCACGCTGTCTACGACGAAGCGCGCCAGATGCTCGGGCGGCAGACAGTCGCCCAGGCGCACCGTCAGATCAAGTGCCTGCTCGTAGTTCACGGTTTTGAATGTTCTACTCATGATGACCAGTCTATCATGATTGACGAAAAGCACCAGCTTCTCTCCGACAAGCTGCTAGGGCGCTGGCAAAGACAGATGGTTCCATTGGGTGGGCCTGATGGGAATGCTCTTGGTCCTGAACCAGAGCGGAACTGTATGCAGTTTGTCTATCAGATACAACAATGTCTTGATTGGTATCCAAGCACCTGGGTTCCCATTGAGCGAGCACTGGCGGAGCAGGGTTTCCTTGGAAACGTCTTTTTTGCTCAAATGCCAGTTGTGTTAGCTGAATATGGTGAATTGCTCCGGCTGCGAACAGCTGCAACTGAGAGCCTCCCGCCAAATCTAGCTGCCGAAATACATCGCAGAGCGTTTGCGATACATGAGAGTAAACTTCGTACAGTAGAGCAGCACATTGTACGCAATACTCAAGGAGCCCCGCAGGTTGAAGTACTGCAACGGCTGCTCCTGGCAAGCAGGAGGTTAGATGCACAAGCATATCGCCAGGCTTTCAATCAACTTGTTCACCTACATGGTCAGAGGAAAGATGTACAGCGCCGCCACGAACTGCTGGTGAAACTGGAGGGAGTTGCACCCGCATGGACTGCTGCTATTCGAGATCGGCTTGGCGTTCATGGAGGACGAGATCTTCCAGGTGATCCGATGCTGGCCTGGCAATGGCGGCAGTTGCAGGATGAACTGGAGAGACGAGCAAGCACATCATTAGAAGACCTTCAGGAACAGATAGCACGACTGAGCACACAATTACAACAGGTCACAGCGGAATTAGTAGAGAAAAGAGCATGGGCAGCTCAGACGAGGCGCACAACGCTAGAACAACGGCAGGCACTGCAAGGGTGGAAAGCATTGATGAAAAAGGTAGGCAAGGGTACGGGGAAACGAGCGCCAAGGCTCTTAGCTGCGGCGCGACAGCTGATGCCTGTATGTCAAACCGCTGTTCCCGTTTGGATCATGCCTCTCAGTAGAGTAGTGGAGAATTTTGATCCGAAGCGTAATCATTTCGATGTGGTCATCATTGACGAAGCGAGTCAGGCAGATGTCATTGCACTTACTGCCATCTATATGGGAAACCAAGTAATGGTGGTAGGCGACCACGAACAGGTGAGTCCGATGGCGGTAGGTCAGAAACTCGATGAAATCCAATATCTGATCGATGAATATCTGCAAGGAATCCCCAATAAAGAACTCTATGACGGAAAGTTCTCGATCTACGAGCTAGCACAGACGACCTATGAGCCTGTCTGCTTGCGAGAGCATTTCCGCTGCGTCACACCGATCATTCAGTTCAGCAACTTCCTCTCCTATGGTGGAAAGATCAAGCCTTTGCGAGACGCAAGCCAGGTTCGGCGGATTCCACCCACCATTGCATATCGGGTCAGAAGTGTTCCTTCGAATAATCATATCAATGAGCAGGAAGCATTGACCGTGGCCTCATTACTGACAGCTGCGACAGAGCAGCCGGAATATAGAGGAGCAACATTTGGTGTCGTTTCCATGGTCGGCGATGAGGTGACAACTATGCGGATAGAGGAGTTACTAAGGCGACATCTCTCGACCGAAGACTATGTCAAACGGCGAATTCAGTGTGGCAATGCAGCCCAGTTTCAGGGCGACGAGCGTGACGTGATGTTCCTTTCAATGGTGAATCAGCCAAGTGGGAATGGACCATTGCCACTGCGGCAAGATGGAGCAGATAACATGTACAAAAAACGCTTTAATGTTGCTGCTAGCCGCGCCCGCGACCAGATGTGGGTTATTCACTCGATGGATCCCGAGATACATCTGAAATCAGGGGATATCCGCCGCAGGCTCATTGAACATGCCAAAGATCCCTACGCACAGGAGCATTTGCTGGAAAGTAAAGAACAACAGACAGAGTCCGAGTTTGAAAAGCAGGTGTTGCGACGTTTGATGATGGTTGGCTATCGTGTGATTCCCCAATGGCCCGTTGGTGCTTATCGAATTGATTTAGTGGTTGAAGGTGATGGCAAGCGCCTAGCAGTAGAATGTGATGGTGATCGCTGGCATCCACGCGAAAAACTCGAAGGAGACATGGCACGACAGGCAATTTTGGAGCGTCTGGGCTGGCGGTTTGTGCGTATTCGTGGGAGTCAGTTTTTCCGTAACCCAGAGCGAGCGATGGAAGTGGTCTTTTCCCGCCTGCAAGCACTTGATATTCCACCTGAGGGAAATGTTGGTGCTGGGAGTGAAGCAGGTAGGGAAGGAGATGCATTGAAGGAGCGTATCGTGCGCCGCGCCGCAGAACTCCGGCGAGAATGGGCAGAGCAAGAGGGTGAGCCATGGACACCATCAATAATGAATAGTGACATTACAAGGTTAGTTACTTTATGAGGGATTGAAGAACTAGGGTAATCAATACCAATTTCTATTTACAACTCTTCTGAGATATGTTATTATCTTGTTGCCTGGGGATGTAGCTCAGCTGGGAGAGCGCGACAATCGCACTGTCGAGGTCAGGGGTTCGAGCCCCCTCATCTCCACCATGTTGCAAATCGCAAACACTTATGGTATAGTGAAATTTACAATCATGCGAGATTGACAGCGTTGAGCAGGAGTAGTAGGTCACTTCAAAACAGAGAGTAGCTGGCTGGTGCAAAGCTACAAACCATTTGACTGAACTCGCCTGTGAGCAGCAAGCGTGAAAGAGCAATCAAAAGTCCTAGTGCTTGCCGGAGTGCCCGTTATCGCATATAATGAGTATCAATCGCAGACTTTGATTATGAACCACTCGTTTTGGGCCTGTAGCGCAGCTGGAAGAGCGCATCCATGGCATGGATGAGGTCAGGGGTTCGAGCCCCCTCAGGTCCACCATTTGTCTGAGTTTGATAAAGCAGGGTGGTACCACGAAGAAGCCTTTCGTCCCGCGAGGATGAGAGGTTTTTTTATTAGGGAGAAGCATTTTTATGATTACACGAACTAAGTTCAATCCAAAAGAAATTGAAGCAAAATGGCAGACTCGATGGGAGGCTGAACAGCTGTATCATGCCCCTGACGATTCATCTCAACCAAAATTTTATAACCTGGTAATGTTACCTTATCCATCCGGCGACTTGCATATTGGACATTGGTATAACTATTCAGGCGCTGACGCCTTTGGTCGCTACATGCGCATGAATGGATATAACGTTATGCAACCCATTGGTTTTGATGCATTTGGGCTACCTGCCGAAAATGCCGCTATACAGCGTGGAATTCAGGCACGCACATGGACACTGGCAAACATCGAGACAATGCGCAGGCAATTGCGTTTGATGGGCGCCGGCTGGGATTGGGAACGCGAGATGGTTTCCTGCCTGCCTGACTACTATAAATGGTCACAGTGGTTGTTTCTGCAATTCTATAAACATGGACTGGCTTATCGCACGAAGGCTCCTGCCAACTGGTGTCCAGGATGCAATACGACATTAGCGAATGAACAGGTATTGGCGAATGGGACGTGCGAACGGTGTGGAAGTGTCGTCATTCGCAAGGAGATCGATCAGTGGCTGCTGAAGATTACAGACTATGCAGAAGAATTACTGAATTTCTCAAAGATTGAATGGCCCGATAAGACAGTGACCATGCAGAGAAACTGGATCGGGCGCAGCGAAGGGGCAGAGATACGCTTCTTTACTATGATCGATGGTCAAAGAGAAGAAATTCCAGTATTCACAACTCGTCCAGATACCATCTATGGTGTTACATTCTTTGTGCTGGCTCCTGAGCATCCCTGGGTTGAGAAGATAACTACACCTGAACACAAGTCTGAAGTCGAAGACTATGTCACTCAAGCGCGACAAATGACCGAAATAGAGCGCATGAGTTCTGAAAAAGAGAAGACAGGCGTTTTTACAGGTGGTTATGTCACCAACCCGGTTAACGGCGAACGCGTTCCAGTCTGGATAGCCGATTACGTGTTGATGGGTTATGGCGCTGGCGCGATCATGGGCGTGCCAGCACATGACCAACGTGATTTTGAGTTTGCGCGCAAGTTCGGTATCCCTATCCGTGAGGTTATCCGACCTGAAGGTGAAGAGCCGAGTGATCCTGCGACCTGGAGCGAGGCGAAAGAGCATCTGGGAGTAATGGTTAACTCGGGTCCTTTTGATGGTGTGCCAGCCGAAGAAGCAATTGCGAGAATAACACGTTTTATAGAGAATCAGGGCATTGGAAAGTTCATGGTGACGTACCGCCTGCGTGACTGGTTGATCAGTCGACAACGCTATTGGGGTACACCAATCCCGATCATCTACTGTCCCAAGGATGGTATGGTTCCAGTGCCTGAGGATCAATTGCCTGTTGTTGTTACCGGAGCATGTAGAGTTCAAATCGACCGGCGAATCGCCATTGCGCTATGAGCCAGAGTTTTTAAACACCACCTGCCCAGTTTGCGGAGGGCCAGCTACTCGCGAGGCGGATACAATGGATACATTCATCTGTTCATCGTGGTACTTTCTGCGCTATGCAGACCCGCACAACGACAAGCAGGCATGGAGCGCAGAAGCGATGGAACGCTGGTTGCCAGTCGATCAGTATATTGGCGGCGCAGAACATGCAGTCATGCATCTGCTCTATGCACGCTTCTTCATCAAAGCATTGCGTGACATGGGATACCTGAAATTCGATGAACCATTTACCAGGTTGTTCCACCAGGGTACCGTGTCTAGGGCCTGATGGACAGAAGATGTCCAAATCGCGAGGCAATGTCGTTGCTCCAGACGAGTTTGTCGATAAGTATGGAGCCGACACTGTACGGGCATACCTGACTTTTATCGGTCCATTTGATCAGGGCGGTTCGTTCATACCTGAAAATTTAGAGGGTGTATGGCGTTTCATGAACCGCTTCTGGAGCCTGGTAAATGATAGTTGGGTCGATCATCCCAGTAACGAGGAGACCAGCGAGAGCAAGGCTATTGAACGATTACGCAACAAGACGATTAAGCGCGTCACCGAGGAGTTGAGTAATTTTCGCTTTAATACCGCGCTGGCCGCTTTGATGGAGTGCAATAATGCGATGATTAAACAGCAGCATACTCCTGTTGCTCGTAGCGTGGCTTTCCGAGATATGCTGGAGACAATGATACAACTGCTAGCTCCATTGGCACCTCACATTACAGAAGAACTGTGGCACATAACAAATCATACAGGCAGCATTCACACAACCGCATGGCCAATTTATGTCGAGGCACTTACGAAGGATGAAATATTCACGCTTGTTGTGCAGGTAAATGGTAAGGTACGTGAGAAGATTGAGGTGACCGCAGGCACGAGTGAAAGCGATATTCGAATGCTGGCTCTAGGAAACCCTCGAGTGGCATCGTTCATTGGAGAGGCAACCGTGCAAAAGATAATCTATGTACCTGGCCGACTGATAAATATTGTAGTGCGAAACGCATAATTCACTCGCTAAGCGAGGCATGAAACAAAACCAGTGAAAGTGTTTGAAAATGCTTTCACTGGTTTTGTTTCATGCCATTCCTTTATGTAACCTCTGACGTTATTACCTTTGAGAAGATTAGATCTGCATTAATAAAGCTTATTGTCACAATATTGGCAGATTTTGTTGGAACTAAGATGGTATTTTAAACGTATAGTAGTCAAGTGAAATGTATGTGAGGATATGTGATACACTTCACTCCCGGCATGTTAGTTTGAAGATAGGTGCAGCATCGTTTTCCGCTTATACTTTGTTCATAAGGAATAAGTAATGTAGGAGGGGTGTTGTAGAAAAAATGATATTTGAAAAATTGTATGGTTGGTCGTCTATCTAAGTGGGATTGCTAGATTACTCTTAGACAGAAGGGCAGCATTGATCTTTTGAAAATGTATAGTTAACTGGCGGAGGCTGGCCTAATAAGGAAGAAGGTAAATATTATGAATCCGCAAATCCAATCTGAAAAAGAACTTACTATAACAAATAATAATGATATTGCTATTACTGAGACTGATGCACTTCTCCAGAACGGATTTTCTTCCGATGAGATTGTTTCATTAATCTGGTTACGGAACTGGTATCAAACGGGAGGGAGCGACCGTGTTGAGGTTGTTCGTCACCTTGAATTTCTTAAGTTACTGGTAGTAAGCGGAAAGATGGAATTATAAACTTTGCTTCTCACTTGTAGCCTTAAGAGAATTCAATGTCCTTCCTTAAGGCTACACTTCCTCGCTCATTATTATTCTGCTGACTTTCAATCTCATGCACCGATTGTACCTCATCGTTCCTAAAGTTTTGCCTCTAAGTCCTAGCCTCAAAAAAGATAACCTGGACGGAGTAATTTACGTATATTAGGTAGCGTAGGCATTTAATGCTTTGATTCCAACTTATTCGTTCAGGAGTCCTCCAGGGTTTGACCAGAATACGGCTTGGAATGGTAAACACCCGCGTGTCATCTCGAAGGAGCTTACGCACTGGGCAACGAGATCCTTCGCTGGCGCTCAGGATGACAAGAGTGCGCTCAGGATGACACTGGAGGGCCAATTCGTCTCTCTTCGCTTGAATGAGTCAGTGATACAATTAGTTGGTATTAATGCAAGTTTGAGGCACCTATCATGTTGTATACATGAAATGATATATAAAGAGTAAGGACTTCTATGCGTATTATTCTCTACCTGGGAAAAGGAGGCGTTGGTAAAACAACCATCTCAGCAGCCACAGCGGTTCGTTCAGCGGCCTCCGGTAAACGTACACTTGTTGTTAGCACAGATCTGGCCCATAGCCTCGCAGATTGCTTCAATTCCCCTTTAACTTCTGAGCCAGTAGAACTGGCTCCAAATCTGTGGGCGCAGGAAGTAAATGTGTTGGATGAAATGCGTAACAGTTGGGGTAAAGTGCAAGAGAAGATGAGCCAGGCCCTGCGACAAAGTGGCATTGATTTGGTAATGGCTGAAGAACTAGCACTGATTCCTGGAATGGATGAGATTGTCAGTTTGCTCAACATCTATCGCAATGCTCGCGATGGAAATTTCGAAGTAGTGATCATCGACGCCGCACCGACAGGGGAGACAATAAGGCTTTTAAGTATGCCTGACACTTTCCAATGGTATGCCGGTCGTATCGCTGGCTTAAATCTGAAGAGTAGTACGCTTCGCTTCGCACGTCCTTTTATCAAAGCTTTCTTACCTTCAGGTGAAATGTTAGAAGCATTGCAAGTTTTGACCGATCGAGTTAAAGCTTTGCGCGAGGTATTGAGCAACCCCGATATAAGTTCCTATCGACCAGTCGTCAATCCAGAGCGTATGGTGATCAAGGAAGCGCTGCGAGCCGAAACATACCTGGCGCTTTTCGGTTATCCAATCGATAGTGTCGTATGCAATCGTGTCATCCAACCAGGCAATTATGTTGACGAGTTTATGCAGGATCTCTATCACAATCAAGAGAAAATGCGTCAATTGATTCACAATACCTTTGCCCCACTGCCTATCTGGGAGGCTCCTTACTATTCCCATGATATCATCGGAATTCAGCCACTTGGAGAATTAGCTCAGGCTGTTTTTGGGGATATAGATCCGACACAGGTTTTCCATCGCGGACCAATACAAGAGGTGGTTTATCAAGGAGATACGTATATTCTGCGTCTTCCACTACCACATGTCGAGATGGACAAGGTGCTGATGACAAAAAAGGGAGATGAGATGATCGTCGAGATTGGGAATTTCAAGCGCGATATCACGCTTCCTGCAGTACTGGCAAATCAGGATGCAAAGCTTGCACGCTTTGTAGACAAGGCATTGGAGATTCACTTTGCAGCACCTGTGAAAGAGACAGAGAAGTCAGCGTAGAGTGTAGATTAGTGCGTTACTATGAGCAGTTGTTTCAAACGAGATATGCTCTTTTAGCATACAGACACCAACTGATCTTTATACAGCTGTAATGTTGCTCGTAGAATAGGTTTTGCCCGGTGAAAATAGGTCTTTGCGGTTGCTTCTGGAATATTGAGCAATTGACCAATCTCCGCAAAACTTTTGTGTAAAGTATAACGGAGAAAGACTACAGAACGAAGTCTGGGTGGTAAAGCACTAATCGCTCGTAGTATGCGCTGTTGTAACTCATGTTGTTCAGCAATTTCTTCTGGAAGAGGGCCTGGATCAGGAATAAATTCAAATGTAACGAACTCATCCTCAACTTCCTCTGATATCTTTAGCTCTGAAAAGTAAACGGGTTGTATGCGACGCAATTCATCCATACATCGATTATGAACGACTCTAAAAAGCCAGGCTTTAATTGATTTATCGGCATGGAGTATAGCAAGTGAGAGGAATAGCTGGAGATAGACAAACTGCAAAACATCTTCAACCTGCTGGCGATTTCGAAGAATTCGATAAGCCCAGTTTGTGAGCATCAGGTCATAACGTTCAACCAACATGTCAAATCCATTCATATCGCCACCAAGAGCTTGTTGCACCAGTTCGTTGTCTGAATATTCCAGATTGCATGTCCTGGCAAGTTTCTGAGTAGGCATGACTAACATCCTCCCATAAAGTTTTATGTTAACGAAATCATTGCCCCTTGCAGCATTACGTATAGGATGTTCATCAAGTATCACTTCTGAACATCACGAACTTCTCTCAATGTTCAGGTTTAGTATCACTAATAGCTCACAATGCTTTTATCAATCAGCAACTTATGAGCTTTTTCCTGCTGAATCCTACTCATTTTACGAGCCGACTTATCAACCGGCGCTTGACGATTTCGACGAGTATCAAATACGTTACAACCATACCTGCAAGGAAAAGGAAGTATAGCGCTGGCAGAGGGGTAAAGCCGAGTGGACCTGCAATCGGAAGAATCTCATTGCTCAAAGAGGGTAGCTAAGGCTACCTGCGGCTTATCCTCCCGAATTACAGAGTCCTTTTGTTGAATATCTGACTGTGTCTCTTTCGGTATTGCTGATTTCTGCATTGCTATATCCTACTTTGGCTTTCTAGCGCTATCCTAAGCGTCCTCCAACGAGTGATCCAAGGCCAAACGTTATCGAAGCCGCTGCTAAACCCAACAAAATCTGGCGACCAGCGGATTTCAGGAGTGGCGCTCCAGTCGTCAATGTTATACCAACGCCCACGATGAACAAACCCAGAGTGCCTAACAAGACGCTGAACAGTACTGCTATCGTTCCGCTACCAAACACAAATGGTATGACCGGGATGACCGCGCCAATGGCAAAAAGTATAAAGGACATGATCGAAGCTGTCCACGCTGAGCCGCCAAGTTCCTCAGGGTCAATACCAAGTTCTTCGCGCACCAGGGTGTCAAGTGCGGCTTCACCCTGTCCTATAATACGATCGGCCATGCGATTAGCAGTTTCGCGATCAATACCTTTCGCTTCGTAAATAAGGGCAAGTTCCTCGCGTTCCTCCTCAGGCATCTCGATTAATTCCTGGCGCTCGACCGCAATCTGGTGCGTGTACAGTTCACGAGCGCTCTGCACGGAGAGCCACTCGCCGATAGACATAGAGAGCGCCCCGGCGAGCATACCGGCCAAACCTGTGAATAGAATGGTATGCCCCGGGAGATTGGCTCCGGCAACACCCATGACAAGACTGAGGTTAGTGATAAGACCATCGCTGGCTCCCAATACAGCCGCGCGTAAAGCATTGCCACCTGTACCACGGTGGCGGCCCTCGAAACGGGCGAGTGCAGGACCAGCGACACCACCACCTGTTATCTCTACAGACTTAAAAAGGCGTTCGTGCGAACGCTCATCTTTGGGCATACCTGCGGCACGAGCTTCTGGTTGGGTATCGTAGTTGTGGCTGGCACTACGTTCCATCGATGAGACCATAGGCAGTGCTGAGTTTACTCCGAAGCGTTGCGCCACCCATATGATCATACGCATACGCCATCCTGGGGTAAAAGTAGGCACAGGTTCGCCTGCTTTGCGCAAATAATCGGCCCAGACGCTTGCGTGACGCTGCTCAGTTTCTGCCATTCGCTGGTAGAGTTCTGACAGATGTGGATCCTTCTCTGTTTTTGAGAGCGATTGGTATAGTTCAGAGCCTTCTTGTTCAGCAAGGTAGTTTGCACGATAACGCTCGATGTCTCTGTTGTCTGTCATGTTTTTTTATTCCTTTCTCTATACAGCCTATGTGGCATCTTTCACAAATCTGTCACAGAATAGTGTGATACTATCACAATCAGCATAAGGAAAGAGGCAATTATTAGACTTGCGACCTAAAGGTCGCAGGGTCATAAATATTGAAGAGGTTGGACTGGCCGGTGCCAGTCCAACCTCTTCAATATTTATGATAGTTAATAACTATAATAAAAATCAGGGCTGTGTACGAAACGTGATGAAAAAGTGCTTTGGTGTGATCTGATTGTGATTTTAGGGCAGTATCCTTCTCTGTAGATAGGTATAGGGGAATTAACATCCCTTTGGCTCTCGCGAGAATAGAGCTTTACTCGTTGTGCTTGAAACGCAAAAATGAAGTATGTCATTGTTCGCTATGTCCAGATGACAGTATCATGAATAATATACGAACTGCGGCGGCTAACATAAGAATTGGCCTGATGCTTACAATCATTTCCGCGGCTTCGTTTAGGGTAATGCCTATCTTTGCACGCCTTGCTAATAATGCTAGGGCTGAACCCATTACAGGCTTATTCCTACGATTTATCAATACCGACGTTATGTTGCTTGCAACAAGCGACAAATGGCAAGATAAGTTACAATAAGAAGAGCGAGAGGACAAAAAGCAACACACGGAACTATCACAAAAGGTGGT
Source organism: uncultured Chloroflexia bacterium (assembly GCA_963702765.1). GTDB lineage: Bacteria > Chloroflexota > Ktedonobacteria > Ktedonobacterales > Ktedonobacteraceae > DATMNR01. The sequence continues at coordinate 64,817 of CAVPEB010000026.1, read as the reverse complement.
ACAAGCTTCTATTACTAAGCAAGATGTGAACATGCGTATTGTTACGGCAAAGTTACACTAGAAATTATGGAGGATTCTATGGAACGTACCTGGGTAACGTTAGAAGGCAATGAGGCAGTAGCCAACATTGCCCACGCATTGAGTGAGGTTATTGCTATCTATCCTATAACCCCTTCAACATCGATGGGTGAGATGGCTGATGCCTGGTCCGCGACGGGACGAGTTAATCTATGGGGAACAGTGCCTCTTGTCATGGAAATGCAATCAGAGGGGGGGGCAGCAGGCGCAATTCACGGCGCAATACAAACAGGAGCATTGGCTACAACGTTTACCGCCTCCCAGGGCTTATTGCTGATGATTCCTAACATGTATAAGATTGCCGGCGAATTGACACCGGTGGTATTTCATGTCGCTGCACGTGCACTGGCCACGCAAGGACTCTCAATTTTCGGTGATCATTCCGACGTGATGGCTACTCGTTCAACGGGTTTCGCCTTGTTAGCTTCAAATTCAGTACAAGAAGCACAGGATCTTGCGCTCATTGCGCATGCATCTACGTTAGAATCACGCGTTCCATTCTTGCATTTCTTTGATGGTTTTCGTACTTCAGCCGAAATTGATAAAATTGAACAATTGACCCACGAAGACTTGCGAGCAATGATTGACGATTTATTGGTTCAAGCTCACCGACTACGAGCACTCTCGCCTGAGCATCCTTTTATTCGTGGCACGGCACAAAATCCCGATGTGTACTTCCAAGCCCGTGAGACCGCAAATCCTTATTACGCAGCCTGTCCGGCAATTGTACAAAAGGCAATGGATAAGTTCGGTACCCTGGTTGGGCGGCACTATCACCTGTTCGATTATGTTGGAGCGCCAGATGCAGAGCGTGTGATCGTAATGATGGGATCAGGTGCTGAGACAGTGCAGGCAACGACAGAATATCTTCTTGAGCGTGGAGAGAAAGTAGGTATCCTCAAAGTGCGCTTATTCCGTCCGTTCTCGGTGAAAGACTTCCTGCAAGCATTGCCTTCTACCGTCAAAGTGATAGCCACTCTGGATCGTACAAAAGAACCGGGAAGCATTGGCGAACCTCTCTATCTAGATGTGTCAACGGCAGTCAAAGAGGATTGGGGTAACAGTAACAGGCATACATTACCACGTATCATCGGTGGTCGCTATGGCCTGGCCTCAAAAGAATTTACACCTGCGATGGTCAAAGGCATCTTTGATGAAATGAGCACCGATGAGCCGAAAAATCATTTTACTATCGGTATTAACGATGATGTGACGCATCTCAGCCTGGATTATGATAGCTCGGTTTCAATCGAGAGCGAAGACACTGTGCAATGTGTCTTCTGGGGATTAGGATCGGATGGCACAGTAGGCGCCAATAAAAACTCAATCAAGATCATTGGGGAGGAGACGGAGAACTATGCGCAGGGCTACTTTGTTTACGACTCTAAGAAATCGGGATCAATAACGACCTCCCACCTGCGCTTTGGGCCTCATCCCATTCATGCTCCTTACCTGATAGGTAACAACCAGGCCAATTTTGTAGCGTGTCACCAATTCTCGTTCCTGGAACGTATCGATGTACTAAAGTACATAAGGCAAGGTGGAGTTTTCCTACTCGATAGCATCTATGGGCCAGAGAAAGTCTGGGATTATCTACCAATTGAAGTACAGCAAGTAATTCTCGATAAGAAACTACGCTTTTATGTGATTAATGCACAAAAGATAGCAAGTGACACTGGTATGGGAGGGCGCATCAACACAGTTATGCAGGCATGTTTCTTCGCAATTAGTGGCATCCTTCCTAAAGAAGAGGCAATCACACAGATCAAGAAGAGCATCAGGAAGTCTTACAGCAAACGCGGCGAGGCAGTGGTGCAGCGAAATTTCCAGGCAGTTGATGAGACGCTAGCACATCTCTACGAGGTGAAGGTTCCCGTAGAGGAAGAAGCAGGACAAACTCGAACAACACGAACAGAGAGAGTCGCACAACAGCGTTCACCTATTGCTTTGCCTATGTTGACGAGGCGGCCTACTGTTCCAGTAGAAGCCCCAGAATTTGTAAGCATGGTGCTAGGGCCAATGATTGCAGGGAATGGTGATAGCCTGCCAGTAAGCGCTTTACCAGTCGATGGCACGTATCCTTCAGGTACAGCTCGTTGGGAGAAGCGCAATATTGCGCTGGAGATGCCTGAGTGGGACCCCAATATATGCATTCAATGTGGGAAGTGCGTGATGGTCTGCCCACATGCCGTCATTCGTCAGAAGGTCTATGATGCGAGTGAACTTGAGGGAGCGCCCGAGACATTCTTGTTTACGGATGCACACTACAAAGAGTTTCCTGGAACGAAATACTCGCTACAGGTATCACCGGAAGACTGTACTGGCTGCGGGTTATGTGTAGAAGCATGCCCGGTCAAAGACAAACGACAGGTTGGGAGAAAAGCAATCAATATGGCAGATCAGCCACCTATTCGCGAACGCGAGAAGACAAACTGGGAGTTCTTCCTCTCACTGTCCGAGGTGGATGCGACGGATTTGAACCTGGCAGCGATTAAGAATTCCCAGTTGTTGACGCCTTTGTTCGAATTTTCTGGCGCCTGTTCAGGATGTGGCGAGACACCTTATATCAAGCTGGCAACACAATTGTTTGGTGATCGCATGATTGTCGCTAATGCTACCGGCTGTTCATCGATCTATGGGGGTAACCTGCCTACAACCCCCTGGGCAGTGAACCGCCAGGGAAAAGGGCCAGCCTGGTCTAATTCGTTGTTTGAAGATAACGCTGAGTTCGGTCTAGGTATGCGACTGACTTTAGATAAACAGCAGGAATTCGCCAGTGAGTTGCTTACACAGTACACAGATATAGTTGGAGAGGAATTGGTAGATGAACTGCTACACGCTGATCAATCTAACGAGGCAGGCATTCAAGCGCAACGAAAGCGAGTGGTAATACTCAAGGAACGCTTGCAGGAAACAGGCAGCGCCGAGCCTGGCGTACGAAATTTGCTAAGCGTCGCAGATGCCCTGGTGCATAAGAGTGTATGGATTATAGGTGGAGATGGTTGGGGCTACGATATTGGTTTTGGAGGTCTGGACCATGTGCTGGCCTCGGGTCGCAATGTGAACATACTTTTGCTTGATACCGAGGTGTATTCAAATACCGGGGGACAGGCGTCAAAGTCTACCCCACGAGGAGCTGTGGCTAAATTCGCTGCACAAGGCAAGAGTACACCGAAAAAAGACCTGGGCTTGTTAGCTATGGCCTACGGTAGTGTGTATGTTGCCCATGTGGCGATGGGCGGCAATGACCAGCAGACATTACGCGCTTTTCTGGAAGCCGAAGCATACGATGGTACTTCATTGATCATCGCCTATAGCCACTGTATTGCGCATGGCATAGAAATGAGCAGGGGACTGGAACAACAAAAGCTGGCTGTGCAGTCGGGATATTGGCCGCTCTATCGCTACAATCCAGAGCTACATGCTGAAGGTAAAAACCCGCTCATTCTCGACTCTAAAGAACCAACAATTCCGCTGGAGAAGTTTGCTTATAATGAAACACGCTTCCGGATGCTGTTACAGAGTAATGAGGAGCGTGCGGAATCTCTGATGAAGTTAGCTCAGCACGACGTACAGGATCGCTGGCACCATTATCAAGACCTGGCTTCAGAGCAAGAGTTAAAAGATAACGGCGTTACATCAACGACTCAAGGCGATGGAGCGACGTCTCACTGATAATAAGAGATCCAGAACGGGCACCCGCAAGGGGTGCCCCTACATCTCGTTATTTGATATTCTAAAAGGAGTTTGGAAATGCCAGATTTAACGACAACCTATTTAGGTTTGCAATTGAAAAATCCCTTAGTAGCATCAGCATCACCACTTTCCAAAAAATTAGATACTGTTCGCCGAATAGAGGATGCAGGAGCCGCTGCACTGGTTATGTATTCGTTGTTCGAGGAGCAGATTACTCACGATAGTTACGAACTTGATAATTACCTGGAGCGCGGTACACACTCATATGCCGAAGCCATGAGCTACTTCCCTGATATGGGTAATTACAATCTAGGACCCGAGCCATACCTGGAACACTTACACAAAATTAAACAGGAGGTGAGTATTCCAGTGATTGGGAGTCTGAATGGCATTTCGTCTGGCGGATGGGTAGATTACGCTCATAGGATCGAGCAGGCGGGCGCTGATGCGTTAGAGTTGAATATCTATTACCTGCCAACCGATCCTAATATAACTGGAGCAGAACTGGAAGAGGATTATGTGCAGCTTGTCAGGGATGTGAGAGCAAAGGTGAAGCTGCCTATTGCTGTTAAGCTCAGTCCTTACTTCACTGCGCTTCCAAACCTGGCAAAGCGTATCATAGCAGCAGGAGCTGATGCACTTGTATTGTTCAATCGATTTTATCAGCCTGATTTCGATCTAGAGGAATTAGAGGTCGTCCCCAACCTGGTTTTAAGTACATCGAACGAATTGCGTTTACCACTGCGTTGGATTGCGATTCTCTATGGGCGCATCCAGGCTGATTTTGCACTAACGAGCGGTGTACACACCGCACAGGATGTGCTTAAAGCGATGATGGCGGGAGCTAATGTTGCGATGATGACTTCTACTCTGCTGGAAAATGGTGTTGGCCGCATCATGCATATCCTGACTGACTTGCAAGATTGGATGGAAGAACACGAGTACGAGTCAATTGAACAAATGAGGGGTAGTATGAGTCAGCAAGCAGTAACTGAACCGGCAGCTTTTGAGCGCGCAAATTACATCAGAGCACTCAATACTTTTGACCAGTACGTGCGGTAGCCGCCATAGTCGCGCAAGCCAGGAAATAGTGTGCAGCTATTTCCAGGGCGGGGGCAAAACCCCGCCTCAACTAACCAATGGTGCTAGTTAAGGAGGTAATGAAGATCGTCCGAAGGCAAAGGTAAAGGCCAATGGAGTGTAGACATCAAGCAGTGCTAGATGCTGAATGACTCTGGCCAGGTAGAGGCCAGGGACTGGACCACGATGCATGTCCATGATTAGCACTTCCATTGGCTCGGGAAAGGGCAAAAGGAACCTCCCTGGGAAAATAGATTTTGTTCGGCTGCTATCTTACTCTCAAGATGGCTTCGTGTCCTATTCTTTCTCCAAATTTGTACAAATATTTGCTAATAGAGAAAGTCGAGCATTAGTACAATCTGGTAAATGTTGCGGAATCGTATTCCCTCATATGCCGCAGAAGTTTTGTGATTGTACTTAGGTGTTCTGTGCTGCTTCACGTCGCATACGTGCTGTCAAGTTGAAACAGTGCCATTGGTCATTCAGACCACTCCGGAGTTCTATTACCTCTCCCTGGTCATCCACATAGGCCACTTGCTTGGTAGCACCCCATACCCAAGCATAGCCAGTAAGAGGTTGCTGGTGGAGCAGAGGAGCTCCCGTAAGTGCCATGAGGTCAACCCATTGCCACGGACTTCCCTTTGCCACAAACAGTTCTATCACATGCCCTTGACCATCCACATAGGCCACTTGCTTTGCCTGCCCATTGGGCCAGTCGTAGCCAGTTAGCGATCCCTGCTCTGCCAGAGGGGCTCCCGTAAGTGCCATGAGGTCAACCCATTGCCACGGACTTCCCTTTGCCACAAACAGTTCTATGATGTGGCTCTGCTGATCACTGTAGACCACTTGCTTTGTGCCTCCCGCTGACCACGTATAGCCAGCAAGGGCTGAACCGCTGGCTGGAGGAGCTCCCGTAAGTGTCGTGAGGTCAACCCATTGCCACGGACTTCCCTTTGCCACAAACAGTTCTATCACATGCCCTTGCCCATCCACATAGACTACTTGCTTTGTCTGCCCATTGGGCCAGTCGTAGCCAGCAAGGGCTGAATCATTGGCTGGAGGTGCCCCAGTGAGGACCGTGAGGTCAACCCATTGCCATGGATTTCCCTCTGCCACAAACAGTTCTATCACATGCCCTTGCCCATCCACATAAGCCACTTGCTTTGTGTCTCCCACTGACCACGGGTAGCCAGCAAGGGCTGCACCACTGGCTGGAGGAGCTCCCGTAAGTGTCGTGAGGTCAACCCATTGCCACGGACTTCCCTTTGCCACAAACAGTTCTATGACGTGGCTCTTGCCCATCCACATAGACCACTTGCTTTGTGCCTCCCGCTGACCACGTATAGCCAGCAAGGGCTGAACCGCTGGCTGGAGGGGCTCCCGTAAGTGTCGTGAGGTCAACCCATTGCCATGGGTCTCCATATCCAAGCAACAGTTCCATCACATGGCTCTGACTATCTACATAGGCTATCTGCTTCGTCCCTCCCTGTGGCCAATCGTATCCATGCAGATTCATTCTTCTTGCTCCTTCCCCCAAAAATGTACAAAGTCAAGTAGAATAGTTACTCGTTATTGACAGGTCCAAACGAACTGCCGAACACCCAACCCACTTTTGTTTGTGGTTCTCCTTGAACAAAACCGGCAAGATTCCTGGTAACCCACTCTAAGGCCATTGGGGTCGATCCCTCTGCACCAGCTTGTGTTTCAAAGACACTGATGGTGAGCACTTCGTTGTTTTCGACGCGCATCGCATAGTAAGCGATGAAACCTGGTTCCCTATTAATAATCTGCAAAAATTCTCCTTGTATACGCTGCATTACTTCATTCATGAAGTTAGGTTTGATGGAGTACTTTCGAATCGCTGAGTACATAACTTGCCTCTTTCTGCTTATACCTCTTCATTATTTTAACAGAGACTAACACAGTTATATCACGTGAGTATTACATCTTGTAGTTTCTTCATCACAAGGTTGTCACGATTTTCTTTCTAATAGCCGATTTTTGAGGAGAGTAAATCCGAGGATCTCACATGTGTTGTGATATTTTCGTGAAAGGAAGTAATATATTTGTGACCAAATTGTGACACAATATATGTATTCTTTTTGAATACAAGGTAGTATTCCAGATTAGTGAAAACAAGAAAGGATCACCGCCAAGCATGAGTACGAACCTGGGTTTTGAAAATACGGACAGTATCCTGATTGAAGAGCGAGTTTTTGCCCCATCTAAAGAAGTCGTAGAAAACGCTAATATCACTGCCTATATGAAGTCAAAGGGTTTTGATAACTACGAAGACTTCTACAAGTGGTCGTTAACTCACAGGAACGAGTTTTGGGACGACATGGCAAAGGAGTTGCACTGGTTCGAACCATGGCATACAACTTTCACCTGGACGCAGAAGCCGTTCTTCAAATGGTTCGACGGTGGCAAATTCAATATTGTCTACAACTGCCTTGACAGGCATATGCAAACTCCCACACGATCCAAAGTCGCATTTTACTGGGAGGGAGACGCAGGGGCAACACGCACTATTACATACGAAGAGATGTATGTAATGACCAACCGGCTGGCGAAAGGTCTACAAGATTTGGGTGTCAAGAGAGGTGATCGGGTAGCAATTTACATGCCTATGATCCCTGAACTTGTTGCAGCTGTATTAGCAACAACTCGCCTGGGTGCAGCACATATGGTAGTGTTCGGCGGTTTTGCAGCCAGCGCTCTTCGTGATCGCATCATTGACTGTGAAGCAAAAGTGCTTATTACCGCTGATGGTAGCCATCGAGGCGGCAAAGTGATTGAACTCAAGAAAATCGCAGATGAGGCTATTGCTGAGACACCATCTATTCAAAAATCCATTGTTGTTCGACACACAGGCATGGAAGTGCCAATGCAGGCAGGCCGTGATATATATATGGACGATTTGCTTGCAAACATTCCAGATGATACTTTCGTTCCATGCGAACCAATGGATAGTGAGGATCTCCTTTACATCCTCTATACAAGTGGCAGCACAGGAAAACCCAAGGGTGTGGTGCATGTCCAGGGCGGATATGCAGTAGGAACGTATGCAACAACCAAATTCGTGTTCGATATAAAACCGACAGATGTGTACTGGTGCACAGCTGATATAGGGTGGGTAACCGGGCATAGCTACATCATTTATGGACCTATGATGAATGGGGCAACTGGTATTATGTTCGAGGGAATACCGACATATCCCGCAGCCGATAGGTTCTGGTCGATTGTCGAGAAATATAAAGCAACCATCTTCTACACTGCCCCGACTGCTATTCGAAGCCTTATGCGCTTCGGAGAGGAGCTACCGGCCAAACACGATCTTTCGAGCTTGCGATTACTCGGAACTGTAGGTGAGCCGATTAACCCAGAGGCATGGATATGGTATCGTAGGAATATCGGACGCGATCAAATACCGATAATGGATACCTGGTGGCAGACAGAAACAGGGATGATCATGATTAGCCCAACAGTCATTCTACCGCTCAAACCAGGTAGCGCAAGCCGTCCATTGCCCACAATCGAGGCAGATGTTGTCGACAAGAACGGGGTCTCAGTTCCTCCAGGTAAAGGTGGATTTCTGATTGTGCGACACCCCTGGCCAGCACAGATGCGCACGATTTTCGGCGACCCCGCCCGTTACCAAACATACTGGGACACTATCCCAGATGTGTACTTTGCTGGTGATGCAGCAACAATGGATCAGGATGGCTATCTGCGTATTCAGGGTCGAGTCGACGATGTGATCAAAGTGAGTGGCCATCGACTTGGTTCAATGGAAATCGAGTCAAGCCTCGTCAGCCATCCTGCTGTTGCTGAAGCGGCTGCCATAGGTAAACCTGATCCAATTAAAGGCGAGCATGTTAAAGTGTTCGTCATTCTCAAAAATGGTATCGAACCCTCTGAAGAACTGGCAACTGAGCTGAAACATCACGTTCGCTCAGTTGTTGGCGCTCTTGCTACACCCGATGAGCTTGAGTTTGTGCCAAGTCTACCTAAAACGCGCTCTGGCAAAATAATGCGCCGAGTCGTTCGAGCGCGGGAACTAGGTGAACCAGTTGGAGACATTAGCACGCTTGACGGTTAACACTGGGTAGCTAATGTCTTTGGAAAAGAGTGGTTTCGTTGACAACACCGGGTTGTTTTTACAATCTTGTGTTGTCAACTCATTTCTCAAATGAGACCGACTCATAATTGTGCTTGCTACTCTGTGGCCAGCTTTGAGAATAGAATGTAAACTGTGAACTGAACCAGCCGCTTGTATCCTCTGATGCTTGGCTTTTCACCCATTTTTCTCAAAGCTTAACAAGGAATATGTATATGATTGTAAGTGAAGTAATGACCACTCATTTAGTGACTGTCACACCCGATGATTCTTTGAGCCATGCCGCGAATCTGTTACGACAGCATCAATTCCATCATCTACCAGTTGTGAAAGCAGTCCAGGGGCTAAAACTCATAGGCCAGCAATACACAACACAGTCTTCCTGGCCTGCACTTGAGGGCCTGGTAACCTCACATGATATCGATCTCGCGGCTACTTTAGGTGCTGAAAATTCCCTAACTAATGATCAACATCCCTGGCAGGAACGGCGTGTAGCCGAAGTGATGAATCGATCTATTATGAGAGTGACACCCACAACAAGTGTAGCTGCAGCGGCACAGATGCTCGTAGAACTGGGATTGAACTGCTTGCCGGTTGTAGAATATGAAGAAGCGCTCAATACAGAACCAGGAGAGCCGCATGAAGAACGTGTATTTCTAGTTGGTTTGCTAACTCGCAGCGATTTACTCATTGAATTTGCACGCACTCTTGGCGCATTTGAGCCGGGAATGAACTTACATATTCCACTTCATACGGGTAATCATACATCACTGGCCAAAATGTTACTTTTGGCAGCCGAACTGCACATAAAGATAGAAAGTATCATAGTTGCCCCTCCCAAAAAAGGGGTGCCTCACGCAGCAACCGTACGCATTGGCACAATTAATCCAGCACCCCTGTTAGTACGTTTGCAGAAAGCTGGTATCCCGTATAGTTTTGCAGATTTTCAGTTGGAAGGGGATACTCATGGATGATCAACCCAATCTTTCAAGGTCTCGTCTAGCGTTTGATCAGGGTGAGCTTGCTTATGATTTTGGACCTGAGCATCCAATGAAGCCCCAGCGCCTTATCGCACTAATGGATTTACTCAAAACCAGTGAACTGTGGAAGCCTGACGACAAACAGTGTCAATTACCCATACGAGCTGCTACCATTGAAGAATTGAAACTCATACATTCAGAAGTTTATATTACCGCGGTCCAGCTGTTAAGTGTCCCAGAAGAAATTGACGCGTCTCGGAATGAAATCGATACTGAAACAAGGCAAATAATTATGCGGGAACTGGCTGAGCAATATGGTTTTGGTGAGGGAGATACTCCCGCTATTCCAGGAATGCACGATGTCTCATCGCTTATCACAGGTGGCACACTCGTGGCATTGAGCGCAGTCATGGGGCTTCCCGAGGGGGGAACATTCGATTCTGAGGACGAGCGTCCTTTGCATGTTTTTCACCCTGCTGGTGGATTACATCATGCCCTGGCCGAACGTGCTTCAGGCTTTTGTATTTATAATGACGTTTCAGTTGCGATAGCCCGACTATTAGAGGAGAGAGAAGCGAAAGTACTTTACATTGATTTTGACGCACATCATGGCGACGGGGTGCAGAGTTCTTTCTATGATGATCCAAGAGTGATGACGATTTCGTTTCATGAAACCGGGCGCTATCTTTTTCCTGGCACAGGGGATGTGCTGGAAGTAGGTGATGGGTTAGGACGTGGCTATTCGGCAAATATACCGCTGGAACCATTTACCGAAGATGATTTGTATATTGAAGCGATGAACTCGCTACTTCCTCCCCTGGTTATATCTTTTGCACCTGATGTCATCATTAGCAATCATGGCTGCGATACTCATTCCTGGGATCCATTAACGCATTTGGAACTCACTTTAAATGGCATACGAGCACAGATGCGGTTAGCACACCAATTAGCACATTCCTATTGCCAGGGTCGCTGGGTGGCAGTAGGTGGTGGAGGGTATGATGCTTACCGCGTCGTCCCGCGCGCCTGGAGCATGCTGTGGGCAGAGATTTCGGATCAAACATTACCCCAGCACTTGCCAGAGGAGTGGATTCAACGCTGGCGTCCTACGTGGCTGAAAGAAGCAGAACTGGATGAAGAGGTACAACAAGCGCTGGGAAAAGCATCTGGAGTCGCGCGTTTTCCGACAACCTTCCTGGATCGACGTGAAGATTTTAGTGCGCAGCCTCGGAGAATGACCATTACACGCTCGAATAGTCGTACCGTTTCATTTCTACGCCAACTCTTATTACCTCCAACAGTACGTAAAGCTTTTCCCTCAACCCAGCGAATATCGCCAATGGCAGGTATATTTGACCTGCTCCATATACGGGGTAGTCAAACTCCTTCGCGTATCAAAACTATTGAAAGTCCCGCTGGCCCAATACTACTGCGCGATTTTTGTCCGCCTTCCCTGGTTGAACGTTTAGTCCCAGATAGTGGGTTGCATGCATTCGCACGACTTCCAGAAAGAGAACATCAACTCCTTCTCAATCTCGCGAAAAGTCCGGATTGTGCCCTTGCACTGGCACATACACCTGAAGGTGAAATTGTCGCCCAGGTGACGCTGGCTCCTGGGGATGATTGGTGGGACGGCTTTGAGAATGTGTATGAGGTAACCATGGAGGTAAGTTCAAACTGGCGGAGCATGGGGATTGCTCACAAAATACTTGATTTCGCTCTTGAATTGGATGCCTTAGAAGATATGATCCTTTTTGCTATGGGATTATCCTGGCATTGGGATACAGACAACTTAAAAATAAGTGTTCATCGTTACCGTGAATTAATTGCGCGACTTTTCGGATCACAGGGTTTCGAAGAGTTTGCGACGACAGAGCCCGATATAAGTATGGAGCCAGGAAATATTCTACTTGTGCGTGTGGGCAAAAACGTCGATCAGCTTGTTGTAAAGCGCTTTCTCGATCGCCTGCAAAGTGCACCTCATTTTGCAGGATGGTGATGAAGAGAAGATATTGTCGAGAGGCAGAATGCCTTCCCCATTTTACAAAAGCTCCAGGTATGTTGCGAGAGGTATTCAAATATGTGTGTTGTGGACTCTAAAGCCAGGGATGTTTCTGACGAGACATTAAGGAGCAGAGTTGCGTTGAGAATGTGATAGCAAGGATGAGGTGGGGAGTATGGCAAGGGCGAGATGGGAATATGATAAGGACGGGGCAAGCCCCGTCCCTACCTTTTAGCAATTATTGAGCAACAGCTGCTGGTTCGCGTGCAGGAGTAACTCCAGGCGTAGAAGTTCCTTTTCCCATTGATCGAGTGGCGCTCATCAAAGCGAGTACGAACAGCCAGGCTGAGACAATAGCAACACCGGCTAGCGAGATCCACATAATCCAAAGCGCGACAGTGGGATTCGTATTGCTGGTCCCGTTAGTGACGAACCAGGACAGGTAATCCTGGCTGGCTGCCTCGACAGAGAAGACCAACGGGATGTAGTACAATGTGGCGCCCAAGACCAGGAATACGGTCGCAAGTCGATAGGCATTGACATCGTCATCTGCCCTACGTGTTAGCTTCACGGCCAATGCAAGCAGCAAACAAAGCGCTGCTATCGGGCCGGTAATTGGGAAGGCCATATTCACCACCAGACTTGGGTTGAAGAAGATAAAGCTGAGCGCGAAGGTGACGAGTAGCAAAGCATCACGTATGATCAAGTAGGACATCCACCAGACGTCAGCGCCAAGCCGCAGTCCGCAACGGCGTAATGTACGCAGGACATAAGGGCGACCAAGGTGCAACATCAGGGCCATTGTCCAGAGGGCCGGGAGAAAAGCTACAATACTAGCGATCAACCATGAAGAACCTCCCTGCAAAAGAGCGTTCGAGATTGCTGTTGAGACATCATCAGGTTTCATTGAATAACTCCTTGTTTCTCTTGAAACATCCATTATCGGGTTGAAAGGATGCGTTTCGTTATCATTTCAAATGAGAGCAGAATGACCATACTCATTATGCTAGACGATTCTTGATCGCCCATACAAACGAGCTATTTGGCAGTTGTTGCCTCCGGTACTTCTGCACGGCCACCAGTTATCAAGGTGTAGACAACAGCAATAGCTCCCATAATGGCAAACAGAGCAATGGACACGTAAGCTAAGCCGACAGCCCACTGGTTGTTTGTGCCTGAGACAAGCCAATTGCTGATACTTCCTAACGATCCCGGCGCTACCGAACTGAATTGAACGCCAAAGATGTAGGCTATAAAGTACAGGAGCGCACCAAGGGCCTCTAAGCCTAACACGATGCGATATTCACGCAGATTGTGGTCAGGATCTCCCATCAATTTAACCAGCAGCACGCCAAACAAGCATGCAGCGGCCAATCCACCGGTTATAGGAAGGCTGTCGGCTGTCACAACATCCGGGAATAAGAACATAAAGCTCATAACAACACCCGATAAGATGAGAAAGTCCCGTAGCGCTATGTAAATCAACCAGAGCAAGTCAGCGCCAAGGCGTAGCGTGAATCGCTCGATCATTTGCATGATGTAAGGACGACCAAGTTCCAGCCCAAAGATGGCTAACCAGATGACAGGCAGCATGGCAGCGAGCGTTCCTTCGAGAAATTGCTCTAAACCCGCGTTCATACCGCCAACAATTGCGTTCGTAAGATCAGTTACTGACATGTTAAAATCTCCTAACTATACTATAGTTCGTAGACACGATAAATCGCACTCCTACTATCAAATGCTAACTTTCTCTGACACAACACGGTCAGCACCAATTACCTGGATTGATGGGCAGAGGTAAGATAGATCGCAACGCAAGCAGCGGTTAGCTTCGCGCCTTGCCTGTTCCTCTGTAAAGCCCAGAGCGAATTCAGTCGAACGATCTCTTGAAGCTTCTTTGCCTTCTCGGAGTGGCATCACTTCACGTGGTGTAGGCCGCAGATCCAATGTGATGCGGGCATCAGATGGCAGCTTAGAGACTGTTTGGAACTCATCTTCTGGAAGTTCAGTGATATAACGAAGCGCGATATGGCTCAGATAGGCGTGAATTGACTTTGCAGCAAGTCTACCGTGCGCAGCAGCATGAATAATCGACTTCGGACCGTAGGTGACATCACCGGCTGCAAAGACTCCTGGAGCACCAGTTGCCAGGGTATCAGGGTTGATCAGCAGACCGCCCCATGGAGCTACACCAACACTGGTTCCTTCTGGTAAGAAGGAAGGGTCAGGCGCCTCACCAATTGCGATAAGCACGATATCAATCGGTATGTCGAATTCGGTACCAAGCACTGGTACAGGTTTGCGACGTCCCTTTTCGTCTGGTTCACTTAGAGCCATGCGCTGGCAGCGCACACCCTTTACATGTCCTTCAGTGGAGAGAATCTGGACTGGCGCAACAAGTTCTTGCAACTCAATGCCTTCAGCAATTGCCGCCCGTACTTCCTCGACCTGGGCAGGCATCTCAACGCGAGTACGACGATAGAGAATATGAACACTACGAGCACCAGCTCGGAGAGCTGATCGCGCAGCATCCATAGCTGTACTACCACCACCCACAACAGCAACATCGCCTTCAAGTTTCGTTTCTGGATTGAGATTGTAGTCCTTCAGGAAGGTGGTTGCAGGAATAACTCCATGGGAGTCTTCACCAGGAACACCTAAGCGCTGGCTGCGCTGGGCACCTACGGCCAGCAGAACCGCATCAAATTCTCTTTCTAATTCTTCGAATTGAATATCGAGTCCAATGGCAGTGTTGAGCTTAATCTCTACACCAAGTTCACGCATGGCATCAATATCGCGATTCAATTCTTCTCGCGGCAGACGGTAATCAGGAATACCAATAGTCATCATGCCGCCAGCAACTGGCATGGCATCAAAGACAGTAACTCTGTAGCCCCGTCGTGCCAGATAGTAGGCAGCGCTGAGTCCTGTTGGACCGGCCCCAACGATTGCAATTCGCTCGGCAAGCCACTTTTTGGGAGGAGTGATCTTGCGTGATTTTTGAGTGGCATGATCAGAAGCGAAACGCTTCAGATCGCGGATCGCGATTGGTAGATCAAACTCACCGCGACGACACTCGTCTTCACAAGGGGCTGTACATACTCTCCCGCAGATAGATGGGAATGGGTTGGGTTCTGATGCTACTTTAAACGCTTCATCGTAACGTCCCTGAGCCACAAGACTTACATACAAACCAGCATTTGTGCCGACGGGACATGCTGCTTGACAGGGTGCTCGCAAGTCTTCTTTACGATCACCAAGCCAGGTACGCCAGCTTTGCCAAGTAGCTTGACGCTCAGCAACATGCCAATCGTGCCCTTCACCCCACGGCTGCTCGCCTGGTTCTTCAGCAAAAGCGCGGGTATACGCATCGAGGGGTTGCCAGCCATTATCAGACGGTAGATACGACACAGAGCCTGATTTGGCAAATGTCAGTTCCTTGACACTGCTCTCAATGGTGATGGCGTTGGTGGGACACTCTTGCGCGCAGACCTGACACCCAACACATTGCGAGACTTGCACAGGAGCAAGCATCATCCACGAACGGGCTGCAAAAGGACCGGGAATTGGAGAGAGCAATTCTTCCGGCAGCCCCAACTCTCCTTCGCCTGATGGACGTGTCATATCCAGACAACGCACCGGGCAAAGGTCCATACAAATGCCACAATTGATACACGTTTGATGATTGACCTGAAAACGATAGGCCATACTGACCTCCTATCTCAGTAATGATTGCAACTCACCCTTGTGATACTTGAGTATGTGGGAATGAGTGCTGTTTCCCTTACAATTCATAAGAACACTTGCTACTTGTTTTTAAGAATAAAGCCAGCAAATCACAAACCAATCACAACAAGGGCGAAGAGTATCACAAGCAACACACAACGTTGTGATTGCCATCACAACGTAAACCTGCTCACACGCAAAGAGTTCAGAATTACAATTATGTTTCCCATTTGAGTTGTAGATTTATTGCTGGGATTTACTGGAATCATCCTTGAAGTATCCTCACCTGGAGGACGACCGCAAGGGTACGCCCCCTACTATACGACGAATCGCCTTGCCAGTGTGCCCATTCGTCGATCCTGGCCTGATAATTATCCACGATTCTTTGCTCATTGCATTTAGTGTAGTATTATGAGATCACAAACGGGTTAAGATACTTTGAATAGAATTCACGTTCAAATCACAGATAAGGAGAAGTTGATGTTGAAACGCATACTTGTACCCCTGGATGGGTCGCTTCTAGCAGAAAGCGCTCTGGGGGTAGCTGCACAATTTGCGCATGTTTCTGATGGCACGATCTTGCTACTGAGAGTGATTGGTGTACCAACGACATATACTCCCTATATTTATGGTTCAGATATGGCGCAGAGTCCCCAATTAGCACAGGACCTGATTGATGTGGAGCAGGAAAATGCAGAGAAGTACCTGGCAGAAGTTGGCCAGCTAGATTTACTGGCAGGGATTCAGGTTGAGACAACGATCATACCGGGTTCGGCTGGAATGTCAATTCTTGATACTGCAAAGGAAGAGAAAGTAGATGTAATAGTGATGAGTAGCCACGGGGAAACGGGCTTCAAGCGATTTGCATTGGGAAGTGTCGCGCAGTATGTTTCACGACATAGTTCCGTACCTGTTCTGGTATTACAAAGTGATGGATCGGCCCCCTTTAGTACATCCACAGATGCAAGTCATGCCTCGCACTCGATTACTGCATTGGTGGCATTGGATGGTTCTGAACTGGCAGAGGCATCACTTGAACCTGCAGCGTATGTGGTCGCAGCACTGGCAACACCAGCTCAAGGCACATTAGTTCTCAGTACAGTGGCGAATAAGCAAGCAGAGAATGTCAAACATGGTTCAAAAGAATTCATGCGTGATGAAGCCAAAAAGTATCTGATTGGTATCGGGGAACGCTTGCAGGGAAGCGAAATTGGGAAACTCAATCTTGTCATTGAATGGGCAATCGAAGAGAACAAAGATGTTGCAAACGCGCTCATTGAGACTGCAGAACATGGCAAGGCTCTTGAAAGCTCTCACGAATTCGCGGGTTGTGATTTGATAGCCATAGCCACACATGGTCGAGGTGGGTTGAAACGGTTGATGGCAGGCAGCGTGACTGAGAAAGTGCTAGGCTCGACAAGTTTGCCTATGTTGATTGTGAGACCGAGGGATGAGAAGTAGATTTGGGGTACCCACGAGGAAGGCAGCCAGGATAAGGCAAGGAGGTGCAATCGGGGCAAGCCAGGAGGAGGGTCACGGACAGGGCAAGCCCAGTCCCTACATTAGTTGCTTAAAGCGGAATATATTTCGCCGAAGTAGCGGCTTGGCACGGTTGATAATAATTGTGTCTCTGCGAATCCGTTTTGATGTGCGAGCTTTTCCCATGTTCTGTAAGTGAGGGGATACGGTACCCACATGTTGCCTCGATCTGTATTGTATTCAACAAGAATGAAGCGGCCGCCAGGGCGCAGGTAGCTACGGATCATTTGTAAGACGGGATTTTTGTGACGTACAAAGTGGAGAGAGTTGGCCATGATGATACCATCAAGCTTTGGGAGTTCGAGTCGCCTGGTAAAGTCCGCGGTTATGTACTCGACGGTTGTGGCGGGAAAGTTGGCATGCATGGCTCTTTCTTGTTCTTTCAGCGCCCGCTTGTCTTTGTCGATTGTGTAAATTTTGCCTGTCGGTCCGATGAGGTCGGCAAGCGCCAGGGTAAAGGCGCCAGTGCCTGATCCGAGGTCGGCCCAGGTGCCACCTTTTTTAGGAATGCCTTTTTGAAGTAAGTTGACGTGATCATTGTGGTTCATATGAACTATTATAAATCTTTATTCGTGTACAGGATATGTGTTGTTATATTAGTAAGTTTTTGTCTTGACAGCAAACTTTATGGCAATATAGTATTTAAGTGAGGGCGGGTAATGAGACCTGCCGAACCCATCGCTTCTGGGAGGTGCAATGATGCCCCAAAAAGAGAGTTACCTCATCCTGGGCGGAGCAGGCCTGGTTGGCAAACAAATTGCTCACCGCATTGCTACAGACACTAACCTATCACCCCGCAAAATTGTCATTGCCTCGTTGTTCAGTCATGAAATTGAAAGTGCATTAGATTATCTGCGTAAAGCACCTGGTGATAAGTCAATTGAGTGGATTGGGGAATATGGCAACATATTCGTGCGTAACGAATATGCGAACGAAAATCCCAAAGAGTTACTCGTAGATGCAACGCATCGAGAAGCATTATTCGCTGACCTATTTGATGATATAGAAGAGGCATATAAACATTCTCGCCTTGTCTCTATTATTCGCAGACATCAACCAGACGTGATTATTGATAGCATTAACACCGCAACTGCCATTAGCTATCAAAACCTGTACACAGCTTCGAATCAGGCCAGGAAACAGATGCATGAGATGATTGAGTCAGTTCGGACGCGTGATATAGGATGTGCACTCGATAAGGTTGAACAGACCAACCTAGCGCTTTACGAGTTGCTGCTGAGCCAATCGTTGCCAGAATTGATACGACATGTTTTATTGTTGAATAAAGCAATGGTCGAGGTAGGCACGCGTCTCTACCTGAAAATCGGTACGACAGGTACAGGTGGAATGGGTTTGAATATCCCATACACTCATAGCGAAGATAAGCCATCTGCCCAACTCATGACCAAGACAGCGGTTGGTTTTGCGCATACTGGCCTACTGTTTTTGATGGCTCGCACCGCAGGTGGACCAATAGTGAAGGAAATCAAGCCAGGAGGGTTGATTGGTTACGCGGATGTCACCTGCCGAAAGATACCAGAGCGTGACAAACGCGGCACGTTTATGTCTCGCTATACAAGCAAAACCGAAGGGTTGGGTGAATATCTCGAGTTGCATCAGTCCGAGGATATATATCACAATCTGGGTGAACTCGAATTGCCGATCATTGACACTGGTGAGAATGGATTGTTTACCAAAGGCGAATTTGAAACGATCACGGCCCTTGGGCAAATGGAGTTCATTACGCCGGAAGAGATAGCACACGAAGTTGCTATGGAGATTCAGGGGAGTACAACGGGAAGAGATGTGATTGCTGCTATCGACGGGGCGGTGATGAATCCTACATATCGAGCTGGTTATCTACGTCACCGAGCATTGACTGATCTTGAGCGTTTGGAGGCAGAGACCAGCACGCATAGTGTGGCGCTGGGGCATTTAGGACCACCTGAGCTTTCTAAGTTGCTCTGGGAGGCAGAGTTGCTTAAGCTTCGATACGAAACATTGCGAGCGGTGTTGAAACATACCCCTGAGGAACTTTCTGAGGAACTCACCGCGTTAATCCAGTCAGAGGAGTTTGATCAGATGTGCCAGACGATCATCTCTCTGGGGTTGCCTATTCTGCTACCAGATGGCACTCAGATCATTCGCGGTCCTCGAATTCGCATTCCAGAGAGGATAGAGCCTGGCGCACGGGTTACAGAAGAGGATGTTGATGCCTGGGCGAAGAGAGGCTGGGTTGATTTGAGACCACTGAATATGGCTCTGTGGCAGGAGAGATTTGAGAAGATGGAGAAAAGCCGAAAGGATATTCGCGGGCGTGGGTCAGCGGCTGTTACTATCGAGGGGTATATCTATGACAATATTCGCATTGGCGAGGTTGTGGGCTGGATCTTCAATAATGAGCAAGATGGATACAGGATTAAGTATGGGCATAGGATAAAGTGATGATTATTTCTTTGCGGAGATGATTTAGGTAAGTTTGTCGCACTTGTCGCAGTTGTTGCGATTGTAGCGATTGTAGCGGTTGTATCTCATTCATTCATCATGACCCGATCTAACAATTTCTGCGCAAACAGATGAGCATCCTCTGGATATCTTGCCGTGATCAGATTCCCATCCTCAACGACAAACGGCTTGCGGATACTTCCACTGTGCATGAAATCGCTTCTCTGCTTGAGCACACTCACCGTTTCGTCTTCCACATACTCGGGGTAAGTTCGGTAGTAGTCACCCAATCGCCAAAAAGTCAGATAATAGCCAGCGCGTTCCAGTCCTTTTGTCAGCCCTGTGAGTTTTCTCCCATAGAGCACACTTCTCCCCGTTTCAGGATCGATCGTCCTTGCCAGCACCAGGACGCCATGGCAGATGGCGCCCACCACCTTGTTGTGTTTGATAAACTCCAGTGCCGTGTGCTGCACGACCTTGCTTTCTAAATACTGGCGCATGCCCTTAGCATGACCACCAGGCAAGAGCAGCAGATCATACTCCTGTGGATCTATGCTTTGATATGGGATTGGATGCCTGAACGCCCAATCCTTCTCGAGTTCTCGATAGGCGGCAATCGCATCCGGCTTTGCACCTAATTGTCCAAAAATTACGCCTGTAAGCAGGCGTGGGTCGGTCTGGCCAATCTGCCCTGTTTCTGTGCTGAATGTTACTTGCAGGCCGGCTTCTATAAAATGTTTCCAGGGAATAGAAACCTCCGTTGTATCGAAGTCTTTGTCGGGAAGCGGCATGATTACTTTCTTAGCCATAGAGTCTTGTCCTCCAGATACTCCTTCACTCACGCGTTGCTTCTTGATTGAATGATGATTGGTTCAGCATTGTAAATATACCACGTTGAACACTCTGGTATGCATGTAGAGTAGATGAATTATGCTGTATTTGTAACGGTTGCATCAGTTGCATCACATGAAACAGGCTTTGCTGCTGAATATCAGATAATTACCACTCTTAACGTGAGTTCGAGCATGACTAAGTTTGATATAGGGCGAAGAAATCGAGTTCGCAGTCGTATTTGCATCAGTTGCATCAGAGTAAATATGCCAAAATATTGCCTTAATCCCGACCTTGCGTTACACTTGTGGGGCTAAAATATCCGCGTATCTAACCCAATAAGTAAATGCGATCCATATAGCGAGGGAATGGAAAGGGCTGAGATGACTGAAAACGAGATTATCCTGCATGACTACCTCAGAGAAATCGAGAAATATTACAAACTTGGTATAGCCAAAGAACATAGCTATCGTTCCACTCTACAAACAATGCTTCCGAGACTGGTGCATGAGGTTACAGCGGTCAATGAACCAAAGCGTGTTGCATGTGGCGCCCCTGACTATGCAGTGTTGCGCTCTATTGGAGGCAATTTACTCACAATTGGATATATCGAAGCAAAAGATATCGGCGTTTCCCTCGACAAGATTGAGAAAGATGAACAGTTAAAACGCTACTTACATGCTCTTGATAACCTGATTTTGACGGACTACCTGGAGTTCCGCTGGTATGTTAAGGGGGAGAAGCAGATGACCGCCCGGCTGGCGACACCCTCTGGAGGAAAGTCGCTCGCACCTGATAAAAGGGGAATAGGGACAACAGGGGATTTGTTATGCAGTTTCTTGCAACATAGCGCTGAACCTATTCGCAAACCGGAAGAATTAGCGAAACGTATGGCACGTCTTACGCACATGATTCGAGATATTACAATTCAAGCCTTTGATAAACGTGAGGCGTCGGACACGCTGAAAGGACTGTACGAGGCATTCAAAACAGTATTGCTTCCTGACTTACCACATGCAGAATTTGCGGATATGTTTGCTCAAACCCTCGCCTATGGCCTCTTCGCTGCCCGTTATAACCATCGTGGGAATGAACCATTCAATCGCAGTGATGCAGCAAAGGAGATTCCTCGTACCAACCCTTTCCTGCGCAAACTTTTTAGCACGATAGCTGGAACCGACTTCGATGATGAGCCGTTCATTGGCTTTGTGAACGAACTGACGCAAGTACTTGGCGTGACCGATATTGATGCAGTGCTAGCAGACTTTGGCAAACGCACGCGTCGAGAAGATCCCCTTGTGCATTTCTACGAGACATTCCTGACGCAATATGATCCAAAGCTGCGTGAACTACGTGGAGTCTACTATACTCCTGAGCCTGTCGTTTCCTATATCGTGCGCTCTGTCGATTTTCTCTTACGGGAGCATTTTGATTGTCCCGATGGTCTTGCCGATACCTCTACAACCACCTACACATACATAGATGAAGAGGGCGAGAAACGAACGAAAAAATCTCCGCGTGTCTTACTGCTCGACCCGGCATGTGGAACAGGGACGTTCTCTTATACGATTATCGATCATATTCGAGAAACCTACCGCAAGTCAGGCAATGCAGGCATGTGGTCGGGCTACGTGCGCGAACATCTGCTGCCCCGGTCTGTTTGGATTTGAGCTATTGATGGCTCCCTACGCGGTCGCGCACCTTAAGCTGGGTATGCAGCTTGCCGCGCTTGATCTGCCCAAGGAGGAGCGCAATAACTGGGCCTATGATTTTGAATCGGATGAACGCCTGGGTGTGTACCTGACCAATACGCTTGAGCAGGCTTTTAGTCGCTCAAAGCTGTTACTTGGCGGATTCATTTCTGACGAGGCTAATGAGGCTGCAAGGGTCAAGCAGGACTATCCCGTGATGGTGGTGCTAGGCAATCCACCTTATTCATACGAGTCAGCTAATACAGGGAAGTGGATAAGCGAACTCATTCGAGACTACTATCAGATTGATAACAAACCATTGGGAGAACGCAATCCAAAGGGGCTACAAGACGACTATGTAAAGTTTATCCGCTTCGCACAATGGCGTATTGAACAGACTGGATATGGCATCTTAGCATTTATAAGCAACCACCGATACCTAGAAAATCCCACATTTCCAGGCATGCGTCGGAGTTTAATGCACACATTTGATGAAATTTACCTTCTTAATCTGCATGGTAGTAATAAACCGAAAGAAACTCCTCCTACTGATATTGTCGATCAAAACGTTTTTGATATTCAACAAGGCGTTGCTATTAGCATATTTGTCAAGCATCAAAATGAAGAAAAGCAAGCTTGCGCAATTTATTATTCTGATTTATGGGGACCTCGTGATTCTAAATACATCTGGCTTTCAAGTGAAAGCATCACTTCAACCCAATGGAGAAAGGTTAATCCACAAGCACCATCATTTTTATTTATTCCTCAGGATAGAAACAAAGCCGAAGAGTATGAGCGTGGATGGTTAATCACTGAAATGATGCCTGTGAACTCAGTTGGTTTGTATACAGCTCGTGATAAATTAGCTATCCAGTGGACACAAGCTGAACTTAAAGCGAGACTGAAGGACTTCATTTCCCTTCCAGTAGAATTAGCCCGTGAAAAATTTGACCTTGGTTCGGACTCTCGTGATTGGCAAGTTGCTCTTGCACAAAAAGACGTGAGGACATCTCAGTTAAATGATGCAAAAATACAGCAGATCGCATACCGTCCTTTTGATACTCGATTTACCTACTATACAGGAATTTCACGTGGTATCATTTGTATGCCCCGTCCTGAAGTCATGCATAATATGATAGATGATAAGAATATCGCAATCTGTTTTATGCGCAATAGCCGAGAACAAATTGTGTCTAATTTTTATGTAGCAAATCATATGGTGGACAAGACAATTCTTTCTTCTGCTGATAATGCGAATGTCGCCCCTCTCTATATTTATCCAGATGTCAATGCTCAGAATACTTTATTTTCCATCACCGACTCCAACAGCACTTTTGTAGGAGTACGCAAAGTTAATCTCGTACCACAATTCACCGAACAGTTTGCTCATCAGTTGAAGATGACATTTATTCCAGATGGCAAACGGGATTTAAGAAAAACATTCTGCGCTGAAGATATATTCAACTATATGTATGCTGTCTTCTTTTCACCCGCTTATCGAGTTCGTTATGCCGCATTTCTTAAGAAGGGCTTTCCGCGCTTGCCACTTACCTCGAATACAGGCTTGTTTCGGGAGTTATGCAAGCTAGGGGAGCGGCTCGTTGGGCTACATCTGATGGAGAAATTCGGGAAGGCAATGCCTAAATATCCGGTTAAGGGAAATGATATAGTTGAGAAGATTGAGTACCTGCAGCCTCGCGAAAAGCCTGAGCAAGGACGGGTTTACATCAATAAGGAGCAGTATTTTGAAGGTGTTCCACAGGAGGTGTGGAATTTCCATGTTGGCGGCTACCAGGTATGTCAGAAGTGGCTGAAGGATCGTAAAGGGAGAACTTTGACGTTTGAGGATATCCAGCATTACCAGAGAATTGTGTCAGCATTGGGTGAGACGATTGGGGTGATGGAGCAGATTGATAGGGTAATTGAGGAACATGGTGGGTGGCCGATTGAGTGAGAGAAGATAAATGGGTTCTTCGACTCCACCTTATTCGTGCAAGAGTCCCGCACGAATTGGTCAGAGAGCGGAAGGATTAGAGTGTATCCGCCGTGTGAGATCCTTCGCTTACACTCAGGATGACAAAGGTAAGCGAAGGATGACAATGAGTGGCCGATTCGTTTCTCCATGTCAGATGACTTGAGCGTGAAATATGTTGGAAGCAATGCATACCCAGCCAGACCCTACGCGATCGGAGTGTACTCGCCGAGTTTTTGGTAGAAACCTGAAGTAATCCATGTTAAGCTGAATGCATGCTGGTGGTATAATGAGGTACCACACAATTCAGGCAGGGATTGAGCTAATCTGTTTTTGGAGGATTCGTGGCTAAGAGCACACAGGATAAGGCAACTGTACAAGAATATACTGAGAAACTCATTCAAATGACTAATGGGTTCTGTGATGAATATCTGGATGATGAGTATAAGGCGTTGTGCGAGAAACTGATACGGAAGATGTCTCGCAAAAGGGTCGTGCCTTTTCTGTCAGGAAAGATAGAAATCTGGGCAGCCGGGGTTGTTTATGCATTAGGCGGAATCAATTTTCTTTTTGATAAGAGTTCTAAGCCACATGCCTCACCTGATGATATTTGTAACTACTTTGGCACTTCAAAAAGTACTACTGGACAGAGGGCGAAATCTATTCGCGATATGTTTAAACTCCATTATTTTGACAGCGAGTTTTCGACGAAGGAGTTATTAGACAAAAGCCCGTTTTCGAATGTATTCCTGAACGGGATGCCTATACCAATTAGTTCTCTTCCACCAGAGTTGCAGGAAGTAGCAAGGGCGAATCCTAAGCAAGTTTTGACACTTTGGAATATTGATCAGGAGGATTAAGGGTTTTATTTGGTCTTCTCATACCCAACTAACGGACTCCGTCTTATACACTCCTGATACATTTTCCAGTAGGCTTCTAGCTCCCTGTGTGGCG
The DNA here is from genome assembly GCA_963702765.1 of uncultured Chloroflexia bacterium. Lineage (GTDB taxonomy): Bacteria > Chloroflexota > Ktedonobacteria > Ktedonobacterales > Ktedonobacteraceae > DATMNR01. The sequence continues at coordinate 39,703 of CAVPEB010000026.1, read as the reverse complement.
CAAATTCACTAAGAGCTCGTTGTTGCGCTTGATTTCCGTATTCTTTTCTATTGGTGTTATCATCCAACATTTTGACCATGGCTTCATGTAATTCAGTAGCTGATCCAGGATGCACGAGCAGGCCATGTTTTCCATCCTCGATCAATTCGGGGATGGCACCTACACGGGTGGCGACGATGGGTACGCCAGCGAGCATTGCTTCGAGAACGGTGTTGGGGCAGCCATCGTGTAGAGATGTAAAAGCAAATATGTCCATAGTGCGTATGTAGCGTAGGGCATCTTGTCTAGGTATAAGACCTGTAACAGTAATTCGATCATTGAGATTGTATTTTGTTACAATGTTTTCAAAGTGGTTTTGTTCGCCTGGAATAACGAAGCCAACGAGTAGCAAATGAGCAGTTGGGTATTTTTGCAGGAGCATGCTGAATGCACAGAGCAGCACTTCGATGCCCTTCTTGTTCTTGAATACCGCGAGCGAGCCTACGATAGGATGAGATAGGTGAAATTCTTGGATTCCCTCTGAGTAATCTTCTGGTCGGATACTGTTCAGAATCACTCTTCCTTTATTCGGAGAAGCACTCAGAATGCGTGCCTTTTGCAAACCCTCCTGGCTGACGGCAGTGAATTGAGTAGCGTTTTCTAATGCCCATTTGAGGTTAGGGAAGCGTTCGCTATGAAAGACATCGCGAATAATATCGTTGCCTCGAATACTCATGATGGATGGAATGTTCAGTTCTTGTGCCGCATAGACTGTTGGAAAGCCTGTTAAGCTGGCATAGAAGGCTTGCATGAGATCATACCGACGTTCCCTGGCCAATTCTAGAAGTGCATAATGTACGTCAACCCAATGTTGTGCTGGGCTTGATCCACCTGTCCAGGATGTGAGTTTGTATATGGTGACATTGTCTGAGCGTTGGTCTAGTCTGGTGATACCATTTCTTCCACGTGGGTTAAATTCAGTATGTTGATTTGAATTCAACATGAGTATATCGACCCGGGCGTTATATTTCGTTGAGAGACCACGAGCGATGCGTGTGATTGAAGTGCCTACACCGCCAGCATCGAAGATGTCGTCACATGTGGTGAGAGCAACGCGTAGAGGGGGTATGATACTCATATTACCTCCAGAAGAAATTCGTATTTTCATGTATGGTAGCACCTTATGCAATTGTGACAGAATCGTGTGAAAGAAGCTCACTAGCTTGTGATTTACGTGTGACTTCCAATACACTATACTCCATATTGGAGAGTTGCACTTGAACGTAACATTCTTCCTGAACCTGATGATATAAAAAGGATTAGGCTGGTGTTTTTCTTGTGTTACATTAAAGCCTTTACTTATAAGGAGACTTCTCATGAATAAAAGAACATTAACTGTATTTTCTGGAGTAATACTGCTGCTGGTCTGATAGCTGCCGCAACAGGTATCTTCTACCAGATGGCAGGAACGCATTTTAACTTCGTGACCGTGCGTGGAGAGCACGCTACTTTTCAGGGCTATGGCCTTTACTACTACGATCCCGCTTCTGTGGCGCGCGAGGGGATAATCTGGGATGTGATTGACCTCTGCCTTGCATTACCGCTCTTCATCGTTGCTATTGTGCTTAGCTGGCGAGGCTCGTTGCGCGGGCAGTTGCTACTAGGAGGCATGCTGTTTTACTTCTTCTATAAATACATGATGTACGCGGTAATGCTCTCCTTCAACCCCTTGTTCCTGGTATATGTGGCCATCTTTGCATTGAGTGCAGTTGCTTTCTTTCTCAATCTTGGCGGTATCAAGGTATCAAGTTTGCCGACTCATATTTCGGCGAACTTTCCGAGGTGGCTGTTTATCATATTTACTCTCGTCATGAGTGCGGCACTGATTGTGCTGTGGTCGGGACGTATCATTCCCTATACAATTGCAGGTCGCTTTCCCGATGAATTGGCGGGACTGACGACACTGGTCACACAGGCATTCGATCTGGGCATTGTAGTTCCCCTTCTGCTCTCGACAGCAATCTTGCTTTGGCGGCGTTCGATTTGGGGATACTTCCTGGGCGGGATCAGCCTCACATTCGGGTTCGTGATGTGTATAACTCTCCCCGCATGGATTGTTGTTCCATTGATTCAGGTTGGGCAGATGAATCTCGTCGAAGCCGTCCCATTTCTACTGCTTTGCTTGATCGGGTTGTTTGTGGCCGGGCGATTTTTCTGGAGCATACAGGAGAAGGAAATAGTACACTCCCATCATGAAATGGTACCTGTATCATAAGCGTTTTCAGTAGCTTATGACAAGTGAAACCAAAGAGATAGCCAGCAATGAATTTTTACACAATAAGAGGGCACGGAGGCCGATACATCGGCGATGTGCACGATAAATCGGCACCTACGGAAGTCCCGGTTATTTTGTGAAAAGCCATAATTGGCTATCCCGCATTATTCGAATCGGTTGAACTATTGTCACGATCCAGCCTCAGTTTTATGGTCAGTGGTGAAGGCACGCAGGCGTTCAGCGTATTCCCGCAAGCGATCCTCGACCAATCTATGGACTGTCCCTTCCTGGTAATGCCCTTCTGGGTCACGCTGGCCAGCATGGAACGCCAGTCAGTAGTTCCATGCCCTCGTCGATTGTATGCACAGCCCAGATGTGAAACTGACCTGCGCGAACGGCATCGATCACTTCCTGTTCGAGCATCAGGTTAGGTACGTTTGATGCAGGGATGATAATACCCTGTTCACCAGTCAGACCTTTCGCTTTGCAGACAGCGAAGAAACCCTCGATCTTGGATGTGACTCCACCAACAGCCTGAATTTCGCCATGCTGATTAACTGATCCTGTGACAGCAATGCCCTGATAGATTGGCAGGCCGGAGAGTGCCGAAAGGAGGACATATAGCTCAGTAGACGAGGCTGAATCACCCTCAACTTCGTCGTAGGACTGTTCAAAGGTGATTGTGGCGTTGATCGAGAGCGGATGTTGTTGACTGTATTGGCCAGCCAGGTAACCAGTAAGGATCATGAACCCTTTTGAGTGAATTGGGCCAGATAGCTCAATCTCGCGCTCGATGCTCTGCACAGAACCTCGGCCAGGGGAAATACGGGCTGTTATACGGGAGGGTTTACCGAAGGCATAACCACCGAGATCGATGATGGCAACGCCGTTGACCTGTGCTTCCCTGGCACCAACGGTGTCAATCAAAATGGTGCCATTGTCGATCATCTCCTGTAATCGTTCCTGGATGAGATTAGAACGATACTTCCGCTTAGCGATTGCCTGGTCAACGTCAGTGGCCTGAACTAAGTCATGCCCATTCTTACCTGCCCAATAATTTGCTTCGCTTACCACATCAGCAATATCGCGCATTCGAGTAGAGAGCTTGCGCTGATCCTCACGCAGCCGCGAACCATATTCTATGACGCTCGCCAGCGCCGTGCGATCGAAGTGACGCATGCCTTCCTCTCGTACCAACCTACTGATGAATGCGGCATAGTCAGCAAGATGCTCGTCGTTCCAGTCCATTTCTGGCGCAAAATCCGCTTTGACCTTGAATAGTTCCTGGAAGTCAGAGTCGAGTTGGTAAAGGAGATAGTAAGCCTCTGGCGGGCCGAGTAGAATCACCTTGACGTCAAGTGGAATGGGTTGAGGACGCAAGCGTTCTGTCGGAAGAGCAGTATATTGATCTCCCAGGTTCTCGACCGACACCTCTTTAGAGATCAAAGCCCTTTTGAGCGCATCCCAGGCAAAGGGTGCTCGAATGACTTCGAGCACCTGGAGTACAAGGAAACCACCATTAGCCTTCTGAAGAGCGCCTGGCTTGATCTGGCGGAAGTCGGTGACCATAGAGCCAAAAGTTGCTCGATAGTCGATGCGGCCGATCAGATTATAGTAGGTCGGATTGCGCTCGACAATGATGGGTGCACCCACCAGTTCGTCGTTGTCTACGAAGATGTTGACCCGGTAGCGAGACAGGTCTTCTTCACGTTGCATTCCTGGCAGACGGGCAAGGAGGCCCTGTTGTTGTCCTTCGCTAGCTTCACTGCGAAAGTCATCGAGATGCTCAGGGAGGTCACTCTGAATCTGGTTGAGATAGGCCAGTATCTCTGGCTGATCCGCGTAGGTTTCACGTAGCTCGTCGAGGTGCGGGCCGACTATGAAGAGAGCCACATCGTGATCTAGCTGGCGTACCCGCTCGGTTCCTTCCTTTTGTATCTTGCGGGCCTGGCGGAGCGTATCGGCAATGCGTTCCTGGATTTCCTTATTGCGCTGCTCCAACTCCTGCTGCTTACTGGAAGGCAGAAGCTGAAACTCCTCGTCTGAGAGCGGCTTGCCGTGGCTGAGTGGAACAGCCACCATGCCCATCGGTGTTACTTCGATGCTAAATCCACCGTCACGCGCGAAGGCCTGGAGCTGGTCAATGAGCGCATCACGTCGCTGGGAGAGCTCTGAGAGGGCTTCACGCCGATGATGCTCATAATCCTCGCTCTCGAAAGCACGTGGAATGTCTCGTTGGGCCGCCTCCAGAAAGCCATCAAGATCAGCAGCGAATTTGCGTCCCCGGCCCTGTGGCATACGAATAACGTTTGGTTGGTCCGGCTGGGCAAAGTTGTAAATATAGATCCAGTCGAAAGGTTCAGGTCTAGTCGGCGCGAACTTTTGAAGGTAATCTAAGATAGTGCGTTCTCGACCCGAACCTGCAGGCCCAGCTACAAAGAGATTGTAGCCGGGAGAGTTTATCTCAAGGCCGAATGCAATAGCATCGACCGCACGAGGCTGTCCAATTGTGCCCTCAAGCGGGGGTACTTCGGCAGAAGTTAAGGGTAGTTGTGTGGGATCGGCGTGTCGTCTGAGTTGCTCGGGCGCTACTGCTAGCTGCGTTCTGAGAGTCTGTGTCACATTTGCCTCCTTTCCTGATCCTCCTTTGAAAGCCTCTCTCGAACACAGCATAGCGCATTTTATGAGTAATTATCAAGGATTGGTTGTATCAACATTCAATGTTAGGACATTATCGTTCTGTTGACCTGTTCTCTGCATATAAGAGCCCAATACAATCATTACTCTACCAAGACTACCAATAGTACGCCGTACGAGTGTTGGTCGCTGCCTCATACGAGCCAGCATACGGACTTGCTTTATTTCGTTTCGAATTTGAGCATGACGAGAAGCAACCAACTTTTCATAGACATCAGGATGGGGTATCATCTAGCTCTCTCCTTTTTGGTACTGGTTTGTCTTTTTCATCTATCTAAAGTATACTCTGATAAGAGGATAGAATTGGTCCTCATTAGAGGCAAATTTTCAAAAATTCGAAAAAGGAAACATGAGATGTATCATCCTACCACGCGTGTTCTGACAGTACTCGAGTTGCTGCAAGCGCATCGCCAGATGAGCGGACCAAGGCTTGCAGAACGCCTTGAAGTGGATGTGCGCAGCGTACGCAGGTATATCACAATGTTGCAAGATTTAGGTATACCCATTGAGGCTGAGCGTGGTCGATACGGCAATTATCGCCTGATGCGTGGATTTAAATTGCCACCATTGATGCTTACCGAAGATGAGGCTTTGGCGCTTACGCTGGGACTCCTGATCGCAAAGCGACTGGGGTTAACAATTGCTGCCCCCGCCGTCGAAGGGGCTCTTGCCAAGATAGATCGTGTGCTACCAGAAGCGCTACGTGAGCGAGTGCAGGCCGTACAAGAGACACTTGTACTCGATAGCATTTCAACTGATCGGTATAACTCCTCACCGGAAAGTTCGGTAGTATTAACCTTAAGCATTGCTACTCAACAGGAGAAGCGTGTGTGGATGCGCTATCAATCGGGTCAAGCAGAGGAGACAGAGCGTGCTATAGACTCCTATGGTCTCATCTTCCATGCCGGTTTATGGTATACAGTCGCCTATTGTCACTTACGGAAGGATCTACGAACGTTCCGCCTGGATCGTGTTCTCGAAGCAGATCTACTTGAAGAGACTTTTACGCGCCCTCCTGATTTCAATAGCCTCGACCATCTCAGGCGTTCCATCGCGAGTATGCCAGGAACATGGAAAGTTGAGGTTTTGCTTGAGATAACATTGGAGGAGGCTGAGCGTCAAATACCGCTAACCATGGCGATGCTGGAGCAAGGTGAGAATGGCGTAGTGATGAGTTGCTATACGCAGGATCTCAGTTGGATGGCGCATTTCCTGGTCAACCTGCGTTGTCCACTGATTATAAGGGAACCAATGGAACTCCACGCGGCATTGCGCATGGTCGCGCGGGAGATTATGCAGTTGGCAAAACGTAGTGAGAAGAGGAATAGGAGCTCCCTACGCGATTAATGCTTCTACTAGCTGGGCGCTATGCTGGGCTCCGTTGGTTGCAATTGTTATTGTGTGGTTTTGGGGATAGGGTTCTTTCAGGCACATTTCTAACAATAAGCTTAGATCATGATTGAGGATTGTATCCAGTCTGGCTATACGAAGGATATTCAATGCTGGATAACTTTGTGGCATGTATCTCCTGTTCACGTTCGTTGAGTTGGCGTGGGATAATGAGAGAGTTCGCGCCTGTGGCTATGATTTCGGCCAGGGAGTTGTATCCTCCTGAACCAATGAATAAGTTACTTGCTTTTATCCAGGGGGTTAAGGGATTGAGTAGCCTGGTCCATTTCCAGTTAGGATGATGTGAAACCTGGGATTGCAAACGTTCAAATGCACCAGCTTCAAGATAAGGTCCAGCAGAAAGATAGGCATAGTCGAATTGTTTTTGCATCTGGGAGAGGCTGCGCAGTATTGCCTGCCAGATTGGTTCAGTTCCCTGCCCTCCACCGAAACTGATGACGATGATACGAACATCTGGCTGAAGACCCAGTGATGCTCGCGCTTCGGCTCTGGTCAATACTGTTGGACGTGTAACATAGCCTGTGTACTTGAACATGGCACTCAATGAGACTGGGATGGCATAGTAATCCTCCAGGCGGAAGACTTGTTGATCAATGTAGATATGGATGGAGGAGAAGTTTTCTTGCATAAAAGAAACGAGGCGTGGGTTAAAAAAGTCGCGATTAATTTCATGCGGTGCTACCGAGGATACCCCGTAAACCAAGGATTTTGTGGGTTTTTGGCGAGTTGAGAACTGTTGGTATCAATTCACCGTTTTTCCCTTCAGGATGAAAGTCCACTATGAGTGCGTGAGGTTGAAAGTCGTTTACGAAAGTTGAGATCAAGTTTTCGCGGATGTGATGAAATTGTTCCTTTGCTACCGGGAGTACAGGGGTTGTACACACACCTTCGCTACTGTCATAGGTCAGGTAGGATGGAATTTTGACAAGATCCATGGCAGGAGGCAGTAGTTCAAAACCTTTTGATGCGCCTGTTATGCCTACGACTATGCTTGTCGGTATGTGTGTAATGAGGGCCTGTCCAAGGGTGGCGCTGCGTACGGTATGGCCAAGGCTGCGGCCATTATGCCAATAGAGGGCTATTCTTTTCGCCACCTGCGGTGGCGAAAAGAATAGTGAGTTTTTGGGGACACCCCAAACCCCGGCAGAGGGCTGCGGCCCTCTGCACTCCCGTCGGTGTAGTAATGTGGAATTTGAAGTTAGGAGATATTCCAAATCTCGGCAGAAAGTTGCGCCCCCCGCACTCCCGATTATTTCATTGACTAGCTTCTGATATTTCTCCAACCCACATTTCGGCAATGGCGTCCAGATCGAGTTCGATAAAGCTGGCAGGATAGAAGAGTTCCCAGCGTGTCAGGACTTCGGGATGAAGTTCTCCAAATTGTCCAACGATGGTGTCATCGACGAAAATTTTCATCTGTCGACCCGGGATGAGGGATGGATTGTTTCCCCGGGTGAGCACATAGTCAAGATGTAGGTGATAGCAGAGAGCATCAAGCAGAGTATGCGCATTATTAAATGGATGATCGGTTCCTATATGCAATATACCCATTTTCCAACGCGAGTGGGCGACATTCTGCTCATCAAGGAATAACGTTTCTGTGAAGAGATAGATAGTGGTCGGAGGATTGGGTGCGGATGGATGGACTGCATTTCTAAGGAGCGCTGGTAGACTGCTATCAATAGTGTATTCGCGGTTCTTGTTGACTGCGTTGACGAGACGAATAAGTCGCTCTGGAGTATCGTTGAGTGTACGATCAACAATGTTCTCATATGAGTCGAGTAGCAATCCTATAGTCTGATGAGCGCCGTATACCTGCATGTAATGTATTAAGCGATCTTCTAATTCACTACGTAGGGTTTGGGAGCCAATAGTGGATATAGATTGAAGGGATACTGGTTTAGCCTCCTCGTAATACGTTGCAACCAAGTAATCTTCTAAAATATCGACCGTGTGGATAATGTCGAAACGAAAGATAGGTGGTGAGATATGCCATGATTGCACATCCTGAGCATATTGTACTTGATAGTGCATGCTTTCTAAGGCTGCTCGAAATCGAGATGGATCTGGCTCAAAACCAAGCGTCTTTAGAATTTGTTGATCACTTATGATAAAGGGGCTCCACTTTGCAACTATCTCCTTCTCATCCTGAGAATCTAAGGATGTTGCAAAACCATCGACTTTGTAGCCTCTATCAAGATAATTACTCAGAAGTGTGAAGAAGAGCCAGGCACCTATGCGTTGATCGATGGTCGTGATTACGACTGTGTTGATGCCTCTTTCCAGGAGTAATGGGGGTAAATCGGGGGCCGATAAATCGGCGGTGGGCGCGATAAATCGGCCCCTACGAGATGTTGGGGATTCATCTTCGCCTGCGATTGGTGTTTCAATTGTAGCGGAAAGTTCGGAGGCCGATACATCGAAGGTGGGTATGATAGATTGGCCCATGCGGTTGGTTGGCGCTTCGCTTTCGTCATCGATTGGTGTTTCGATGGAGAGAGTGTGCTGTCTACCGGGAAGCAGCGTGACATTAATGTTGTGGAAGCTGCCAAAACCAATTTGGTCACGTACTTTTTTCAAGAAATATGCATCATCGAGCGGCTCTTGACCAGGACTAACCTGGGCATAGAGCACCCAAGCTTGTGTATCAGGTGGAAGAGAGTCGAATTGTACAGAAATTCGAGGCAGGCTTTCGACTAGATGCAAACCATAGATTCGTTCAGATGATGACTCAAGGTGACGAGCCAGTCCATCTATACACCAGAGTTCAGGACGGAGCGTGTCAAGAAAATTCACGCGCACTGTATGTTCATCTTCATAATCAAGATAGGCTTTTACACTGAGTAATCGATGTTTGAAATCCGGCGAGTTCAGGGTTTGCGGCATTCGAGTATGTACTATATTACGATCAAAATCAATGTTTGGCATGCAGGGGGATCTCCGTTTCATTAAATGCTTCAAAACCGATACTGTTGGGGTTGATAGCATTGGCATTATTGCTCAAGATACGAGCAAGAGTGTTCACATTGAAACCGATGAGTGCGACACGGCTTGGGATACCTAATGTTGCAGCCGATTCTGGACGCATTAAGCCACTGGATCCAACCTCATGAATTGTGCCATCGACATAAACTACCCAAATATTGACAGAAATCTCGGCAAAGGGGAAGTATGCAGCCTGGACTTGAATATCTACTGCCTGCGGGAAAATCGCCATGCAGACATGTTTTATGGCACCCATCAGTGTGCGCGCATTCAGTCCTTCATCGGCAATGAGCACATCCATCTGGAGAAATTCTGGCTTTTCAGGTCGCGCACGGCAGCAGCGCGAAAATCCAAACAGATGTGCAGGGAGCTGCTTTGTGTACGCCAATTGTCTTACAGTGACTGGCGTACTGTGGCTCCTAATCACAACCTTGTCATTGCTAAAGCCTTCTGATGTGCCCCAACCACGCGAACCCGATGTACCATTCCCTTCATATTCTCTGCTAAATTGCCTTTGGAAGGTTCGCGTAGCAGACTCTCTTTCCTCGGAGTCAGGCGGCAAAGTGATTCTATCAATTGATAAAAGATGCTTAGAGCTGCGCACTGGATGATATTTTTGCATAAATATGGCATTCAGGTTCCAGAATTGCGTTTCGAGAATGGGGCTGGTTACTTCGTGAAAGCCCGCTGCAACAAGAGAACTGCGTAAATAGGTCAGGAAACGGGGCAAGGGATGTTGTAATTCAAGACGAATCTCAGGAGGCGCGACGACACTTAATGGGCGGAAGTTTTTATGGCGCCACTCACCATTGATAAGCATTTCGCGTGTGATGTTGCTGACCATAGACTGCATGTGAGCATTTGTATATAGCAAGGCTTGCTGTTGTCCAAGATTGGTTAAACGATAACCCAGTATCACAATGGGTTTATCTTCAACCAGTTTGCGTTTGATTGCCTCTTCTTCTGCCAAATTCTGTAGATCATGCTCTGATGTTTTTTTTACATGTGTCAAATAACGTTGAAGGTTTTCGATAGGGGTTGGAAGAGCCTGTTGCAGAGGAGTGATTCTGCCTTCGGAGAAGGCGATCAAGCCCGATTTCTTAAATGTGTTAAGGTACATGCCAATAGTGAATTTGGCTTCTGATGGTGGGAGGAATTCGTTGACTTGCTGGAGGGCGAGCGAGCCAGTGGAGACGAGGTGCTCCCAGAGGCGCTTTTCTGGTAAACCTATTTCTTCATACTCTTGCCCCAGTTTCCTGAGTATCCATGCGTGTTCGGTGCCTATTTCGACGGTTTCGGCAAGACTTTTGGCGCAGAGATAGCCTATGGCGGAGAGACCCTGTGCGTAGGTGAGTTGGCTGCCTTCGATGAGATCTTCGACTTGCAGGGCGGTTTCTCTGGTTCTCTCCGAGAGGGATTTGAGCATGTGTATTTCGTTGTCACTGAGGACTATGTCTTGCTGGTTTTGCATGTGTGAACTCTCTATCTACTTTTTTGTTTATCTATTTGAATAGAGTGTTATGTCTCTATGACTTGCCTTGGGGATACATGCCTTTCCGCCTCTTCGTTCTCCGCCGACAGGACGTGAGGAGGCGAAAAGTAAAAGAAAGTTTTGTGGGGACACCCCACACCCCGGCAAAGGACTTCGCCCTCTGCACTCCAAAATTTGTTGACAAGGTACTACATATTATTCACGTAGCTTACCGTTGGTTGATTCGGCAACTCGGCGGATGATTCGATTGCGGATGTCGACTATTTGCTTTTCGGTGAGAGGTTTTTCGGTGCTCTCGTAGGTGAGGTTGTAGGCAAGCGATTTATGCCCGGGTGCAATTTGTGGGCCACGATAGATGTCGAAGAGTTCCACTTTGGTGAGCAATGAACCGCCGCCTTTACGGACAGCATCGAGTACCTGTGCAGCTGGTATCTCTTCCGCGACGACGAAAGCCAGGTCCTCAACTACAGGTTGATAGTTGCTGATAGGAGTCATTGGTTGCAATTGCCAGCCTGGTTTGATGAGAGGCTTCAGGTGCATTTCTGCGGCATAAACTCGCGAGTCTGTAGGGATCTCGAAGTTGAGTAATACCTGTGGATCAATCTCACCCATAATACCAAGAGAGGCTCCTTGCAGTTTCAACGATGCACAAGTTCCGGTGTATGTTGGATTATCGCGCACAGCGATATATTCGATGTCGCTCTCCGCATATCCCAGGCGCTGCAATATAGTGTCGATAATGCCCTTCAGGTCGAAGAAGTCGAAGTTCTCGGCTCCGACTGGATCTGGGAAGACGCTGGAAGGGCGTCGTGGGCCAGTCAATAAGATGCACAGACGTAGAATCTTCTTGGGGACGTATACCATCACCATTCTCGGGCCAATAAACCCTGCCAATCTCGAAAACAGCGTAACGCTTAGTATAACGATGATTATAGGCCAGGTTCTCAAGGGCGCTTACCTGCATCGAGCGACGCATGACATTTCGCTTCACCGAAAGCGGATTCAAGAGAGTAACAAAGGGAATATTCAATTCGGCAGCAGATTTTTTACCTGGATTTAATTTATCATGGTTTTCCACTGTAGTTAGCGAGTAGCTGATGGTTTCCTGAAGGCCACAGCCAACAAGGATATCACGTATATTCTCTTCAGTTTCTAGTTTGTGATTGCGACGCTGAGGTGGCAACACATCATCCATCAACGTGGTATCTATATGTTCATATCCGATGATGCGGGCAAGTTCTTCTGTCAGATCAGCAGGCACCTCAATATCTAGTCGATGCCAGGGAGCGACACAGCGCAAGAGAGGTTCTCCAGGTGTTACGCGTAAACCGAACGCGCCATTACCCAGTTCTTCAGGCGGAGCAGGAAGAGTTGAGACTTCTTCGGTAACGAAATCCAGGCGTTGCAGTCCAGCAGCAATTTCGGGCAGGGTGACATCCATGCCAAGAATGCGATGCATGTCACTCTCAGTTGTATAAACAATACGCTCAGCTTGCGGCACAGGGTAGTTGTCTACCATACCGGGGACTATACGACCGTTCGCATAGTCGTGCATTAGATTTGCAGCACGCCGATTGGCAATAGGATTGAGCGTAGCAGGCACTCCTCGTGTGAAGCGATGGCTGGCCTCACTATGCAACTTCAGCTTTTGTGAAGTATGACGATTGTTGATGCCATCGAATGTCGCTGCTTCTAACAGCACATTGCGAGTGCCATCATGCACTTCAGTTTCGGCGCCACCCATGACACCACCAATGGCAACGGGACCAAGCAAATCCGTGATTAACAGCATGGAATCATCATATTCGCGGTCAACCCCATCGAGGGTGGTCATCTTCTCACCTTGTTTCGCGCGACGAACGATAATAGTTGGTTTAGAACTACCAGCTTTTTGGCTCGTTCGACAAGCAGGTCGTAGTCGAATGCATGCAAGGGCTGTCCCCACTCGAGCATGACGTAGTTGGTGATATCCACGACATTGCTGATAGGACGCATGCCAGCCTTTAACAATCGATCTTGCATCCATCTGGGTGACTCACCGATTTGGACGTCTCTGACCAACATAGCTGTGTAGCGATTGCATAGATCAGGGTCTTCGATTTCTACGGCCACGTAGTCCTGCGCATCCTTCATATTCGCCCCAGCATATCCATTACTGGAGTGCAGTTCATCGGGCGGAAGATGTAATTCGGCATTCGTCAAAGCAGACACTTCACGCGCTACGCCGATCACGCTGAGACAGCGGGCCATATCGACAGTCAGGCCAAGCACCAACACTTCATCGCCAAGATAGTCACGTAGAGGCATGCCTGTTGGGGCGTCTTCCGCCAGGATCAAGATGCCTTCATGTTCTTCACTGAGGCCTAGCTCTCGCTCAGAACATACCATGCCATTTGATGGGATACCGCGAATCTTCGAGGGCTTAAGCTTCTTTTTAGGCCGGGGCCGCTCTTCACTATATGCATCGATCAATATAGCGCCAGCACGAGCAAAGGCTACCTTGAGAACGGGCAAAGGTTGCTGGTCTTTGTATTGAAACAGGTTAGGCGCTCCTGTGACAACTTGTTCTGTCTGTGACGCGCCGTAATCGATGTCGACTAGCACTAATCTGTCGGCGTTGGGATGAGCTTTCACGGCTGTGATTTGACCTACAATGATAAGCTCGGGGTCCCACCAGTCGGCAGAGTTTTCTATGTTTTCCACTTCGAGGCCTGCAAGTGTAAGTCGCTCCGCCAGTTGTTTTGTCGGCAGATTCAGGTCTACGTATTCTTTTAACCATGAGAGGGGTATTAGCATTGTTTATTTCTCCAAATTCAGGCTGCTGTGACATTTATCTAATTTTTCAAATTCATTGACTTGCCGCCTGCGGCGGCAAGAATATAAGAAATTTGTGGGGACCCGCTATTGCATCTCCCAGATGCGCGGCCCCACACCCCGGCAAAGGACTGCGTCCTCTGCACTCCTCTTTGACCCACTGTCTATACTGGCTAGCATATTAAAGAATTTCGTAAGGAGGCTCCCCACCACGGCAAAGTTTTTCATTCCCTATACCCCCAAATTGCGAAATTAGACTCGTTCGAGGAGTCGAGCGTCGTTTGTGAAGAAGTAGCGGATGTCATCGATGCCGTACTTCTGTAGCGCTATACGATCGGGACCCATACCGAAAGCGAAGCCACTGAATTCGGTCGGGTCATAACCTCCGTTTTGCAGGACGTGAGGATTTACCATGCCTGCACCGAGCATTTCGAGCCAGCCAGTGTATTTGCATACGGGGCAACCCTTGCCACCGCAGAGCACACAATCTATATCCATTTCCACGCTTGGTTCGGTGAACGGGAAGTAGTTTTTGCGAAAACGTGCAGTGCGCCCCTCACCAAACATCTGGTTGGCAAAATTGATGAGTACCCCTTTGAGGTCACTGAAGGTGATATGTTTACCTACTGCAAGCCCTTCTACTTGATAGAACATAGATTCGTGAGAGGCATCAACTGCTTCGTAGCGATAGCATTTCCCAGGTAAAATGACCCGTATAGGTTCCGGTGCGTATTCGCGCATTGCGTGAATCTGTCCCGGGCTAGTATGAGTTCTAAGGAGCAGGCCGGGTGTTGTTGTATAGAATGTATCCCACATATCTCTAGCAGGGTGTCCCTCAGGAATATTGAGCAACTGGAAGTTATATTCGTCGGTCTCTACTTCCGGGCTGTCATAAATCTGGAAGCCCATGGCGGCGAAGATGGAGTAGATATCACGTAGAGCACGGGTGGTGACGTGTAGTTTGCCGAGGTTTTGCGGTCTTCCCGGTAGGGTTACGTCTACACTTTCGGCGCGGCGAATTGCCTCTAGTTCGGCCTGGGCAATGGCAGTTTGGCGCTCTTGCAATGCATGTTCCAGAGCGACCTTGACTTCGTTTGCTACTTTACCAACAAGAGGTCGCTCTTCAGTTGAGAGGTTGCCGAGATTACGCAAGATGCCAGTCAGTCGACCTTTGCGACTCAGGTATTCGCTGTGCCATTCCCTGATTGCTTCGGTAGTGGTGGCCTGAGTCAGGGCGGTCTGGGCGTCCTGTTGTAGCTGTTCCAGTTGTTGCAATATGTCTTGTTGCATAATATTCATGAGTAAGTGACCTTTCTTGCCGCCTCCGGCGGCGAGAGAAAAGGGGGGTTTTCGGGGACCCGCTCTTGCATCCCCCAGATGCGCGGCCCCGCACCCCGGCAGAGGGCTGTGGCCCTCTGCACTCCTGGTTTGCGAAAGTAAGTCTTCGGCGTTACCATATACCCCGGCAAAGGACTCTATCATCTGCACTCCTGGTTTTGCGAAAGAAGGCTTTAGCTTTACTTCTCACCTTGAAAAGACTTCGTCCTCTGCACTCCTCGTTTCGAGAAACAAAAAAGCTGACAAGACGTTCGTCGACAGGGACGAAGTTGTCAGCATGCTCCGTGGTACCACCCATTTTGAACCAGCATTGAGGTTTGTTACTCACGATGAGGTGAGAAACATACGCTTCTGTCTGAGTTCCACTTGGTTTGTCAGGTAACGGTGACTAGCCGGGGCTGTCTACCCACGTGCGGATACTTTTGTGCTCAACAGCCAGCTCTGGGGTGAACTTCAGCTTGTGGTTGTCCGAAAGGGCTTACAGCCGGTGACCCTTTCTCTCTTTGGTTTTCCTACTTGCTTACTTTTCCCTGTCATTGCTATTTGTGTGTTTGTTTGTTGGAATATAGTATGCCAGAATTTGGGCTGAATGTCTAGAGTTTTGGAGACCACCTCTCCATGACACATCTTTATTGAGTGAAATATGTTTCCTTTTTGCAAGGTTTTTGACTTGCCGCCTCCGGCGGCAAGTCAAAAAAGAATTTTTCGGGGACACCCCGAACCCCGGCAAAGGACTTCGTCCTCTGCACTCCTAAACAGTACCCAGGAAAGAAGAAAGTTGGAGTTGCGCATCCAAATTAACCTTTTAGGGGAATGCTGTGCCACCTCTAAGTATAGATGGTGTGGCATAATAGAGACAAAATGAGTGTCTTTGAAATGGGATTGAAAGGGTTTACAAATGCATCTATTTGAGCACTGCACTTTCATATGTCATGAACCCCTTCACCGCATGTGATTTGTTGGAGGTTCGTATGCATATTCCGAGTTATGTCACGAATGCGAAGCTCTGTGCCTGGATTGAGGAGATAGTGAGGCTGTGTAAACCTGATCGAATCCATTGGTGCGAAGGCACTCAGGAGGAGTATGATCTCCTGTGCGAGCAGATGGTCGCGTCAGGCACGTTTATTCGACTCAATCCTGAGAAACGTCCCAACAGTTTCCTGGCACGTTCAGACCCCAGTGATGTCGCACGCGTAGAGGATCGAACTTTCATTTGTTCTCTAAGCAAGAATGATGCAGGTCCGACTAACAACTGGGTAGCGCCCAGAGAGATGAAGGAAACGCTTAGAGGCCTGTTCGATGGCTGCATGCGCGGACGTACGATGTATGTGATACCGTTCAGCATGGGGCCACTAGGTTCACCGATCGCGCATATTGGCGTCGAATTAACCGACTCTCCCTATGTGGCAGTCAGCATGCATATCATGACACGAATGGGTCGTGCTGTCTACGATGTCTTAGGGAAAGACGGCGAATTTATCCCTTGCATACACTCAGTTGGAATGCCACTCGAACCTGGGCAGCAGGACATCCCGTGGCCGTGTAATAAGCAAACCAAATATATTGTGCATTTCCCAGAGGAACGCGCGATCTGGTCATATGGCTCTGGATATGGTGGCAACGCGCTATTAGGAAAGAAGTGTTTCGCTCTGCGCATTGCCTCGGTGCTGGCTCGTGACGAAGGCTGGTTGGCAGAGCATATGCTCATCCTTGGAGTTGAGAATCCAGAGGGTGAAAAGACTTATGTAGCAGCTGCTTTCCCAAGCGCATGCGGAAAGACCAACTTCGCCATGCTTATACCTCCCAAAGAGTTCCAGGAGGAAGGATGGAAGGTAACGACTGTTGGGGACGACATTGCCTGGATTAAACCAGGAGCAGATGGCGCGCTCTACGCTATTAATCCCGAAGCCGGATTCTTTGGCGTTGCGCCAGGCACAAGTGAAGAGTCTAATCCGAACGCTTTGGCATCGATGTGCGCAAATACCATCTTCACCAATGTCGCGCTTACCGATGATAGTGATGTGTGGTGGGAAGGTATGACGAAGGTAGCACCTGAACACCTTATTGATTGGACCGGTCAGGACTGGACTCGGAATAGCGGTCGAGCGGCCGCACATCCGAATGCACGCTTTACCGCTCCGATCAGCCAGTGCCCCGTAATTGACTCTTCGGCTGACGATCCACAGGGTGTTCCTATCTCAGCTTTCATCTTCGGTGGTCGTCGCGCAAGCACGGTGCCTCTGGTCTACCAGGCATTCAACTGGAATTATGGAGTCTATGCCGCTGCTACGATGGGTTCAGAGACAACTGCCGCAGCTGCTGGCAAACTTGGCGAGGTGCGCCGCGATCCCTTCGCGATGCTGCCATTCGCCGGATACCACATGGCAGACTACTTTAACCACTGGCTTGACTTTGGCAGGCAACTGCCAAATCCGCCGCGCATCTTTAGCGTCAACTGGTTCAGGCGGGACGCAGATGGCCGTTTCCTTTGGCCTGGCTTTGGTGAAAATATGCGCATACTGAAGTGGATTGTCGAACGCGCGCGCGGGCGTTCAATCAGTATCGAAAGCCCAATTGGCTGGATGCCGCGCTATGAAGATCTGGATTGGCGTGGAATGGAGGATTTCACCCGACAGCAGTTCAATGAACTGCTGTCGGTTGATCGTGTCGGATGGCAACAGGAGCTTCTCTCGCATGAGGCACTGTTCATAAGGTTATATGACAGATTGCCGAAGGAACTGCTATTTATCCGTGAACTGATTCTTTCAAGCCTCTGGCGTTCCCCAGAGCGCTGGGGGTTGGAGCCAGAATGAATATGATGCGCTGAAAGAGCTAAACTTTCAACCTCTTGATTCATTCATGAGCAATCACCAGGTTCATATACTTGCTCTTTGCAGTGTTACCATGGTTATATCGTCTTCTTGCTCCCATGCTTCACCAGTAAAGCTCTTGAGTTCACCGAGCAAAAGAGTGAAGAGCGAAGTTCCATCAGAATGTTTTTCGAGTAACTTTTTGAGTCTCGGAAATCCAAACATTTCACGATGGGGATTATGAGCCTCAACCAGGCCGTCGGTATAGAACAGAAGGCTTTCTCCAGATCAATGTGACTTCATGTTCATCGTAATGTGAACCAAGCATCAATCCAAGTGGCATGCCTGTTGCCCGAAGTTCAGAGACGCCTTCCTTACAGTGTCGATACGGCAGGTCATGACCTGCATTGGAATATCTCATGAACCCACTGGTTGGATCGAGAACGGCAAAGAAACAGGTAACAAACATCTTGGAAGGGATTTCAGTATAGAGCAGTTCGTTGGCTCGAGCAAAAACCTCGCCTGGAGATTCTGTCTCCTGGGCCGCGGTACGCAGCATAGTGCGAGTAGCAGTCATAACCAAAGCTGCGGGAATTCCTTTTCCAGCGACATCGCCGATGACAAGACCTAGCCGACCATCTTCAAAAGGAAGGAAATCGTAAAAATCGCCGCCTACCTCACGAGCAGATTGATAGTAGGGTACGATTCGCCATCCACAGACGTCAGGCACTTCTTTGGGCAAAAAGGTATGTTGGATCTCTTGAGCGGTGCGCAATTCCTGCTCAATTCGTTCATGCTCGCTCACCTGAGCTTGTTGGGCCTGCACCATTTGAGCTACGCGTAGGGCTGGTGCAACCTGGGGAGCAAGTGTATCGAGTAGAATACATTCCTCTCGAGTATAGGCATCTCCTTTCTGATGCGACCCTAGAATTAACAGGCCGAGCAGTTCTCCCTGGCTGGCTAATGGCAAGATAATTTCGGCCCCACGGAGCTTCATCTGCTGTAAGACTGGCGAATCCAGCTGCAAGCGGTCAATCTCCAGCGTGTTGGAATGACTAAGAACATAAGCCATGAGCGGATCGTCATCAGCAACATTGATCAGTTCCATCGCACCTGATTGCTTGAGCTGCTCGATGGTGGTGCGTGTCCATAAGGAAAGAGAGTATGGTTGCATAGTCCGCTGGATAACTGCAAGGAAGCGATCATTCAGATGATTGAGATCTATTTCCTCGCGCAACGTTGCAGTGAATTCCTCAATAGCTTTTCTGACCTCACGATCACGAACATTGAAACGTCGCTCAATGAGCGTTTGGGCAAAGGAATGAAGAGGAGCAAGTATAATAGCCCAAGCCAATGTGGTGGTGACAACAATGATCAAAGAAACGGGGGGACCATGGTAACGAAAAAGCAGGCCAAATCCAGGGGTATGAATGAGTAATTCTATCCCGGTGATGGCACTGTAGTAGATGATTGCCAGGCCTATCGTAAATACGCTATACAGTAGTGTACCATGGAGAAGTTTGGAGAGTTGGGAAGGCGTCCAGATGAGACTAAGGCACACTGGAAGCAGGAGAAAGAACAAAATGGAAAGTCCGAATATAAATAGCAGGTTTGCTATTGCGACAATGATGAGACCTCCACACACGATACGCAGAATGTTATACAACCACTTACGCATACGTGTGGGACGCTTCTTAGGCGAGCCAGACGATTGAACAGATCTCGATACTACCTGGAACGTAGGCATCTCTTATCCTTTCCATCACTTCTACCAAAAGCTATTAGAGCCAGCCTTTCTGCTCGGCTATGTGAGCTGCCTCTACGCGGTTATGGGCGTTTAGTTTCTGGATGGCCACAGAGAGGTAATTTCGCACAGTCCCTTCGGAAAGGGAGAGAGATGAAGCAATTTCGGAAATACTCGCTCCACTCGTGGCGGCTGCCAATACATTACGTTCTCGTTCGGTGAGCGGGTTATTGCCTTCGCTGAGAGCTGCCATAGCAAGAGTTGGATCGACAATACGTTCGCCAGCCACTGCCCGGCGAATAGCCGTCGCGAGTTGGGCAGATGGAGCATCCTTGAGAAGAAAACCGACAACGCCGCTCTCCATAGCCTTTCGTAGATATCCAGGTCGTCCAAATGTTGTTAAGATAAGTACACGACAAGACGGCAATTTTGTATGTAACGCAGCAGCAGCAGTGATGCCATCACATCCAGGCATTTCGATGTCCAGCAAAGCCACATCCGGTTTGGTGGCTAACGCAACCGTCGCTACTTCATCACCACGCCCAACTTCGGCGACGATTTCGATATCGCCCTCCAGGGCAAGTAAGGCAGCAAGGGCACCGCGAACCATTGCCTGATCTTCGGCCAGTAGCACACGAATCATCCCTGCTCACTCCTCTCTATAATGCTGTCTGAGACGACAGGAGGATCTATTGATACTTGTTGCGAGAGTGTAGCTGTGATAGTACCAGGGCTTATTGCCTCATGATTCTGCTGAGCTAGTGGCACAGAAACGGCCAGCATGAAGCCTCCTCCATCACGAGGAGACGTCTCGCATCGTCCACCAAGTGTTTCTACTCGTTCCGAAAGCCCACGTAAGCCATTTCCTTCATTATCAGAGATGTTCTCGATGGATGCACCTACTCCATCGTCGATAACGTCGACGTCGATCGCATCAGCATTTCGAGTTACACGAATAGTACATTGATGAGCACGGCTATGCCGGATGACATTCGTTACTCCTTCGCGCACAGTCCAGGAGAGAACGGATTCAATAGTAGTTGGAAGAGCATCTATCAGGCTTTCGTCTCCATCGAAGTGGAAGGCAATGCCAGCAGCGGTTAAAATTTCCTGGGCAGCGCTGAGTTCACTTTTGAGCGTGGGTTGACGAAAAGCAGAAACCGCTTCACGAACCTCCTGAAGTGTTGTTCGCGCTACATTCTCTACGTCGCTGATTTCAACAATCGCTCGATCCGGAGCAACATTCACCAGGCGTTTGGCCAGTTCACTTTTGAGGGCAATGAGTGAAAGGTTGTGTCCCAGGAGATCATGTAGATCCCGCGCAATTCGCAATCGTTCCGTCATAACAGCTAAACGAGCTATCTCTTTACGGGCATCATTCAATTGCCAGCTTGTTGTGATCGACCACATCACACTCCTCGTGATAAAAACGATAGCAGGGATAAAAACCATTGTTTGCGCAAGATCAAGCCAACCGAGACCTGCGAACCAACCAGCTACTGTTGCTATTACTGTGATTACAAATACCACCAGAATCGCTCGACAAATCAGGAGGCTTCCTCCCACATATCCACTTGTGTAATAGAACAGCGTTTGCCATTCACTACCACTAAACAACGTGAGGGTAAGACCTAATGCAGTTAATACAACTATCGTCAACCAAGTCGACGCTTCTGTGTGATTTGGAAGTGTTGACGTTGCAACAAGATCTACCGCGCGACGCCATGATGCGAGAAGGTAGATGCCGAAGAAGAGAGCTACACCAAATAAGGTAGCAATGAGTTGTGGCAATGAGGGATGAGCCTGAAAGAGCCTTAAAAATGCTGGAATACTGAGAGGTATCCATACTACCCAAATCAACCACAAGAGAAATGGCGAGCGACCCTCGGTTCTCGAGGCTTCACTTGCTTCAATTGTATTGCTTAGCTTTGTATTTTTCAATCGCTTTTTCCAGAGACTGAATGTTGAGATTTATTCATGAGCAATCACCAGGTTCATATACTTGCCCTTTGCAGCGTCACCATGGTTATGTCATCCTCTTGCTCCCAAGCATCACCAGTAAAGCTTTTGAGTTCACCGAGCAATAGGGTGAAGAGCGACATCACATCAGGATGCTTCCCGAGTAACGTTTTGAGGCGCGGAAATCCAAACATTTCGCGACCGGGATTATGAGCCTCTACCAAACCATCAGTATAGAATAAAAGGCTATCTCCAGATGCAATATTGATTTCATGTTCCTCGTAAAGCGAACCAGGCATCAGTCCGAGAGGCATTCCGGTCACTCGGAGTTCAGAAACGCCATCCTTATTGTATCGATACGGCAGGTCATGACCTGCATTGGAATATCTCATGAACCCACTGGTTGGATCGAGAACGGCAAAGAAACAGGTAACAAACATCTTGGAAGGGATTTCAGTATAGAGCAGTTCGTTGGCTCGAGCAAAAACCTCGCCTGGAGATTCTGTCTCCTGGGCCGCGGTACGCAGCATAGTACGAGTAGCAGTCATCACCAAAGCTGCTGGAATACCTTTACCTGCTACATTGCCGATGACAAGACCTAGCCGACCATCTTCAAAAGGAAGGAAATCGTAAAAATCGCCGCCTACCTCACGAGCAGATTGATAGTAGGGTACGATTCGCCATCCACAGACGTCAGGCACTTCTTTGGGCAAAAAGGTATGTTGGATCTCTTGAGCGGTGCGCAATTCCTGCTCAATTCGTTCATGCTCGCTCACCTGAGCCTGTTGGGCCTGCACCATTTGAGCTACGCGTAGGGCTGGTGCAACCTGGGGAGCAAGTGTATCGAGTAGGATACATTCATCGCGACTGTAGGCTTCTCCTTTCTGATGCAGCCCTAGAACTAACAGGCCGAGCAGTTCTCCCTGGCTGGCTAACGGCAAGATAATTTCGGCCCCACCAAACTTCATCTGCTGTAAAACTGGCGAATCCAGTTGCAAGCGGTCAATCTCCAGCGTGTTGGAATGACTAAGTACATAAGCCATGAGGGGATCGTCATCAGAAACATTGATCAGTTCCATCGCACCTGATTGCTTGCGCTGCTCGATGGTGGTGCGTGTCCATAAGGAAAGAGAGTATGGTTGCATAGTCTGCTGGATAACTGCAAGGAAGCGATCATTCAGATGATTGAGATCTATTTCCTCGCGCAACGTTGCAGTGAATTCCTCAATAGCTTTTCTGACCTCACGATCACGAACATTGAAACGTCGCTCAATGAGCGTTTGGGCAAAGGAATGAAGAGGAGCAAGTATAATAGCCCAAGCCAATGTGGTGGTGACAACAATGATCAAAGAAACGGGGGGACCATGGTAACGAAAAAGCAGGCCAAATCCTGGGGTATGAATGAGTAATTCTATCCCGGTGATGGCACTGTAGTAGATGATTGCCAGGCCTATCGTAAATACGCTATACAGTAGTGTACCATGGAGAAGTTTGGAGAGTTGGGAAGGCGTCCAGATGAGACTAAGGCACACTGGAAGCAGGAGAAAGAACAAAATGGAAAGTCCGAATATAAATAGCAGGTTTGCTATTGCGACAATGATGAGACCTCCACACACGATACGCAGAATGTTATACAACCACTTACGCATACGTGTGGGACGCTTCTTAGGCGAGCCAGACGATTGAACAGATCTCGATACTACCTGGAACGTAGGCATCTCTTATCCTTTCCATCACTTCTACCAAAAGCTATTAGAGCCAGCCTTTCTGCTCGGCTATGTGAGCTGCCTCTACGCGGTTATGGGCGTTTAGTTTCTGGATGGCCACAGAGAGGTAATTTCGCACAGTCCCTTCGGAAAGGGAGAGAGATGAAGCAATTTCGGAAATACTCGCTCCACTCGTGGCGGCTGCCAATACATTACGTTCTCGTTCGGTGAGCGGGTTATTGCCTTCGCTGAGAGCTGCCATAGCAAGAGTTGGATCGACAATACGTTCGCCAGCCACTGCCCGGCGAATAGCCGTCGCGAGTTGGGCAGATGGAGCATCCTTGAGAAGAAAACCGACAACGCCGCTCTCCATAGCCTTTCGTAGATATCCAGGTCGTCCAAATGTTGTTAAGATAAGTACATGACAAGACGGCAATTTTGTATGTAACGCAGCAGCAGCAGTGATGCCATCACATCCAGGCATTTCGATGTCCAGCAAAGCCACATCCGGTTTGGTGGCTAACGCAACCGTCGCTACTTCATCACCACGCCCAACTTCGGCGACGATTTCGATATCGCCCTCCAGGGCAAGTAAGGCAGCAAGGGCACCGCGTACCATTGCCTGATCTTCGGCCAGTAACACACGAATCATTCCTGCTCACTCCTCTCTATAACGCTGTCTGGGGCAACAGGAGGATCAACTGAAACTGGATGCGAGAGTGTGGCTGTGATTGTACCTAGACTTATTGCCTCATGATTCTGCTGAGCTAGTGGCACAGAAACGGCCAGCATGAAGCCTCCTCCATCACGAGGAGACGTCTCGCATCGTCCACCAAGTGTTTCTACTCGTTCCGAAAGCCCACGTAAGCCATTTCCTTCATTATCAGAGATGTTCTCGATGGATGCACCTACTCCATCGTCGATAACGTCGACGTCGATCGCATCAGCATTTCGAGTTACACGAATAGTACATTGATGAGCACGGCTATGCCGGATGACATTCGTTACTCCTTCGCGCACAGTCCAGGAGAGAACGGATTCAATAGTAGTTGGAAGAGCATCTATCAGGCTTTCGTCTCCATCGAAGTGGAAGGCAATGCCAGCAGCGGTTAAAATTTCCTGGGCAGCGCTGAGTTCACTTTTGAGCGTGGGTTGACGAAAAGCAGAAACCGCTTCACGAACCTCCTGAAGTGTTGTTCGCGCTACATTCTCTACGTCGCTGATTTCAACAATCGCTCGATCCGGAGCAACATTCACCAGGCGTTTGGCCAGTTCACTTTTGAGGGCAATGAGTGAAAGGTTGTGTCCCAGGAGATCATGTAGATCCCGCGCAATTCGCAATCGTTCCGTCATAACAGCTAAACGAGCTATCTCTTTACGGGCATCATTCAATTGCCAGCTTGTTGTGATCGACCACATCACACTCCTCGTGATAAAAACGATAGCAGGGATAAAAACAATTGTTTGCGCAAGATCAAGCCAACCGAGACCTGCGAACCAACCAGCTACTGTTGCTATTACTGTGATTACAAATACCACCAGAATCGCTCGACGAATCAGGAGGCTTCCTCCCACATATCCACTTGTGTAATAGAACAGCGTTTGCCATTCACTACCACTAAACAAAGTGAGGGTAAGACCTAATGCAGTTAATACAACTATCGTCAACCACGTCGACGCTTCTGTGTGATTTGGAAGTGTTGACGTTGCAACAAGATCTACCGCGCGACGCCATGATGCGAGAAGGTAGATGCCGAAGAAGAGAGCTACACCAAATAAGGTAGCAATGAGTTGTGGCAATGAGGGATGAGCCTGAAAGAGCCTTAAAAATGCTGGAATACTGAGAGGTATCCATACTACCCAAATCAACCACAAGAGAAATGGCGAGCGACCCTCGGTTCTCGAGGCTTCACTTGCTTCAATTGTATTGCTTAGCTTTGTATTTTTCAATCGCTTTTTCCAGAGGACTGCAATGGTGCCATACAGGCACAGACTAAGAACTGCTTATCATTGTACGGGTGGATTACGAAATTCACTGGCGCTTATTTTCTACATTATTCTACAACGAAGCAGGTGGTTTATCTAGAGTTAGATCCAATCCTTCCTTCAACCGTGCCATTGACTTTATTATAGCTATGACAGTTGAGTTCACCTATATTGTTGATGGTTCAAGTATAGGGGTTTGGTTGTTGAAGGGGTAGTGAGGGCAATCATGATTTGGGGATGACATTTGTCATATCTATTGTTTATGAAGTGATTTAATATTTATCGAAAATAGCGCTCATATAGCGCTCAAAATGAGCAGTATTTTTTCGACGTGCTTTTAAGGTGATGTTTAACCTTCGCTTGACATTCAGATGATCGTATGTTACTCTCTCCAAAGAGACTATAGCCATTATGAATATATTCATGTCGAAAAGAGGATACGATGCGATCTGACCAAACGGATCCTGAAACCTTGTTCCCACTGACTCCGGCGGTCTTCAATATTCTGCTGGCTCTCGCGGATGGTGAGCGGCATGGCTACAGTATTATGCAAGAAATTAGCAGTCAGACGCAAGGCCGACTGCGGATTGGCCCAACCACGCTCTATCGCTCAATCAAACACATGTTGGAGGATGGGCTGATCATCGAGTCAGATGAGCGGCCAGATCCGGCGCTGGACGATGAGCGCCGTCGCTACTATCGTCTGACCAATCTGGGACAGCGTGTGGCTGCTGCTGAGATAGATCGCCTGGAACAGACTCTCGCCATTGCACACAGTAAACCTTTATTGAATAGTCCTAGACCAGACTTTTGCAATGAAGGGAGTTTAATATGGCGCAGAAAGAAGCCAAACCGCACATACCAAAAATCGTCTCCCTGTCCATGCTGCTCTATCGCTGGTTGCTCAATCTGGGACCAGAATCTTTTCACCGTGACTATGGAAAACCAGCGTTGCAAGATTTTCGCCAGTGTTGCCGAGCTGCCTACCAGAAGCAGGGATCACTCGGGGTGCTGCGCTTGTGGCCGGGCTATTAGGTGAAACTGTGTCTGGATTGTTGGCCGAATACTGGACTGAACTCTTCAGAAAGAAACGCCCAATGCTTCCTACTATCCAACGCTCGATGGTAGCCACGTTTGGGGCTTTTGTCCTCTTTCTATTTGCTTACGCTGCTTTCGGTCGCACAGTCGACCCCGTCGCACCATTCGACGCTGTTGGTCGCGTCTACCTGGAAGTCGCTCTTACTCACGCTCTCGTTGCCTACGGTGGTGAAATCGCACTTTTGGCACTCGTACTTGGTGGACTACCCATCCTCTTTTTAGCGGTGAAACAGGCCATTCCAGGTAGGCCCCGAAGTGTGATCAAGCTGTTCCTGATCAAGCCAAGGCAGGCACTTTTCCTGCTTGGAGCAGCGCTCGTGGTTACCGTCTGTTCACTGGGCTTTCTCCTGGCAACACAATATATCTTTGGGTCCACACCATGTACAGCCACGAACGGTTGTATAGCTGGACAGTCACCATTGCTGTTTATGCTCGATCTTGCCGTGATCATTGGAAGTATCACCTTGGGAGTGTTCATGGTGCTTGCGATCAGTACATCACTCTCTCTAGTCGTGCTGCGCAGCGAGTTTGGCACAGGCATGCTGCGGTTCGCCCTTGTACCAATCGGTATCATTGCTCTGGCGATGGTCACCACAACCCTAGCAGCCTCCATATGGACGATTCGATTATGGGTTGACGCACCGCAATTCGCTGCGAGCGGATCTGGCCTTGGAGATGGGCAAACGGTGTGGATCATTGCTTTCATCGCGGCAATGGCTGTTTCGACGGTTGTAACGGTTGGCGCGTTCACAAGCGGCTTGCGATCCAGCCTGACTCGTGCATTGTAGAGAGGCACTTACTCGCCTTGCCAACGACGCTGGACTAAGGCGGACAGGCTTGTCGTGAGGGTACCAGGACAGCGCAAGCGCCCTACACACAGTCCCCTAGACTGCGTCCATTCCCAACCCAGCCCCTGTCCCTACCGAAGGACAAATGGTAATCAATAGAAGCTTTTTTAAGCTCGTGTGATTTTCGTTCCTACTACAAGTAACATATGCCCATCTTTCTTTTGTAGCAACTTTTCTGCCCATTGTTTTACAAAGTGACCCCATTGTTGCTTGACTGTCCAACGGTAGAGAGGTACTTCTTCGAGCAGCAAGCGATGGGGATACAATGGTTTAACCATTTCTATGGAAAATCCGGCTTTTTGGAGATAATTTGTAAATTCTTCGCTTGTAAATCCGTACTGAAAAAAAGGGAGTTCCGGTGGTTTACGATCATACATTGAGAGACGGTTTTTAAGTTTGCGAACAGGTCCAAAGAAAGGTACTGAAATGAGTATCTTTCCTCCGGGTTTGAGCACGCGATACGCTTCGGCAAAAAAAGGTTCAGGGCCTTCGATGCGGTGCTCAACTACGCCAATGGAGAGGTATGTATCGTAATGGTTGGTAGAACAATCAATATGCAGTGCATTTCCCTCTCGTACAGGTAGCCCGGGGTTTGCTGCATGCACAAGGTCAACGAGATCACGAGCATATTCGATACCCTCGATCATGAATCCGTGATGAAGGAGGGCTGCTACCCAATATCCTGCTCCACAACCTGCTTCGAGATGCAATCCTTGCCTGTGTATTGCTTGCAGTATGACGATTCCCAGTTGATCTGATTCGAGGTCACTTGCTTCAGCAGATGCGTAGTAGTCTGGAGTGAGACGAGCTTTCCAGTACTGATACCAGTATTGATCATTGCCAGGGTCGCCATACCAGATCATGCGACCATGAGAGGTATGCCGGTGACGATCTTGCCAGTGTGGTTTGTTAGAGGTAGATGCTGTCATGATTTAGCTCTGGTGTTGTAGAATGGGTTATACAGAATTGATGCCTCGTGGCATGAGTATATCATTTTATTATTTCCGTAGGGATGTGGTGAAGAGGTTATTTTAGAAAGGAAAATAGTATGCATTTACAAGACAAAGGTGTTTTGGTAACAGGAGGAGCATCCGGGCTGGGTGAGGCATGTGTAAGATTATTGACACAAGCCGGGGCGAGAGTGGTTATTGCTGATTTGAATAGTGATGCAGGGATAGCATTGTCTACAGAACACAGTCATACTGGTCTTTCGACGTTGTTTGTGAAGACTGATGTGACAAATGAAGAGTCAATGCGGGCTGCGGTGAAGGACGCTCTTGAGTCCTTTGGCAGCTTACATGTGCTGATTAACTGCGCGGGCATTGGCATAGCTGACAGGGTGCTGGGAAAAAATGGACCGCATGACCTTGGATCTTTCAGCAGGGTAATTCAGGTAAATTTAATTGGTACGTTCAATGCTATTCGCCTGGCTGCCGCTGAGATGGCGGAGAATACTCCTAATGAGGAGGGTGAGCGCGGCGTCATTATTAATACAGCATCGGTCGCGGCTTTTGATGGTCAAATTGGGCAAGCTGCATATTCGGCCTCAAAAGGCGGTATTGTGGGTATGACGCTGCCAATTGCACGAGAGTTGGCTCGCTTTGGTATTCGGGTAATGACGATTGCACCTGGGATTTTTGATACGCCGCTGCTCGGCGCCTTACCAGAACCCGCTCGTATTTCGCTTGGACAACAAGTGCCGTTCCCTCCAAGATTGGGAAGACCAGCGGAGTATGCCGCACTGGCAAAACATATCATTGAGAATGTGATGTTGAATGGAGAGGTGATCAGGTTGGATGGTGGGATAAGGATGACACCGAAATAGTTTTATTTCTGAGGTATGGAGGTATGAGTGGAAGCTATCAAGAAGCTTCCGCTCATTGGTTTTAGTGTACTTTCTCTTCTCGGTGATATAGAGATTGCCATTACTTCCACATTGACCTGAACCTGGACATTGTTTGTTAGCAATTGGCAAAATGAGACTTGCTTCGCACTTGTCATATGACATAGCGGTTATAGCATTAAGGTCTAATCGTATTTCTTGATTTCATCTCTCTATGGTGAAATCAGCAACTTTTGCGGTTACCACGGCCTTTTTTAGTGTTCTGGACAGAATGCATGGTGGAACAAAAGTGACAAATTGCGTTCTTAGTTGCAAGAACGAGTGACACATGCATAGTGGTACGACGATAGTAGCCAGCAAAGAGTATGGGAATTTTGAGTGAGGAGCTATTTCCAATGTCATTTCAAGCTTATCTTGATAACATTCAAGCAAAAACCGGCAAAACGCCCGAAGATTTTTTAGCCCTTGCAAAGGAAAAAGGTTTGCTTGAACCAGACGTAAAGACGATGCAGATTGTCAATTGGCTCAAAACTGATTTTGGTCTAGGCCATGGCCACGCTATGGCACTGGTCAATGTATTCAATCAGGCGACTCAATCAGCAGAAACCAATGATGAGCGTATTGCCGCATTATTTACTGGATCACGCGAAGTTTGGCGCACGCCGTATGACGAACTTCTTGAGAGACTCAGGCAATCTGGCCTTGATGTACGAGTGGCTGCAACAGAAACCTACATTAGTCTTCTGAAGAGCAATAAGAAACTTGGCATCATACAGGTGACTGGTGAGAGAATGGATATCGGTATCAAACGTAAAGGAGTTGCACCAACGAGTCGATTTATGCAGGCTGGCAGCTGGAATACGATGGTCACGCATCGTGTTCAAATCACTGAACCCTCGCAAATTGACGATGAACTAGTGACCTGGCTACAACAAGCTTATGAAGCAATAACCTGAAAACTGAAGAATAACTGAAACATGCCAAACTGAGTTGGATAGTTCGTCTACCGCTTTTGTTCTTCTTCTTGCATCAGTTGCTCTGCTACTGCTAAATCATGATGACGTATTTTTCTATGATACATATTCACTTTATGAGGCCAGTATCTGCTATACTTAACACTACAGGAAGAGAGGGTAAATTACACTCTTGTTACGTTTTACCGTTGATATCAATGGCTCTCGCGAGACGATTTTTGAATTGATTGCCGATCTCGCCCACTATGAACGCTGGCTGCCAGGCTCAAGGACGTTTGGCGGAATGAGGCAGGTATCACTTGCGCTTCCGGGTGTTGGCACCACCTATGCCGATGGTCCAATGCGTGGCTCGATTACTGAATTCAATCC
The DNA here is from genome assembly GCA_963702765.1 of uncultured Chloroflexia bacterium. Taxonomy (GTDB): domain Bacteria; phylum Chloroflexota; class Ktedonobacteria; order Ktedonobacterales; family Ktedonobacteraceae; genus DATMNR01. The sequence continues at coordinate 9,376 of CAVPEB010000026.1, read as the reverse complement.
ACCTGAACGTATCACTTTTGAGCAATCGATGCCCGTGAAAGTGCTGCTGCTGACCGGCAAGCTAGATGTGCGCGTTAGCTACACGCTTGAAGCGACAGGAAGCAGTAAGCAGGCTACGCGTGTGATTCGCGAAGTCACCTTCAATCAGCATGGTATCCTCAAGCTCGCACGTCCACTCGTTGCTGGCACAATTCGCGGTGAAAGTCGGCGGCTGCTGGAGAAGATGAAACGATATGTGGAGGCTGGAAAAATGAACTGATCTTATAACCCCAGCCAGAATAGCACGACTGCCACCACAATCGGCACCGTCAAATTGTCCGAGCTATACGGAGAGATGGCTTTGAGCAGAGTTGCGACGAGGGCAGCGATGAAACCGCCGATGAGGATGAGCCAATTTCCTTTGACGTTCACAATAATCAATGCAGAACGAAATTTTAAGATTATCTGCTGAAAGCAGCTATGTTATGCTTGGGCGTTTGGTGCTATTTCTTTTAGGATTCCCTCTCGCTGATGCTGACTCATCAGACGTTTCTTCCAGGCATAAGAGCCCCTCGTGGAGATACCAAGCGTCTCACATAGCATACTAACTGGATACTCGTTTCGTAACGCTTCCACGGCCTGGTACCTCACCGCTGGTCGTGCGAGAAGATACTGACGGTTTTTTCATATATGGCGTTCTTGACATGTACGCTCAAGTTCCCGTTTGAGTCGTCGATTTTCTTCCTCCAACGTTGTTTGGTCCCCACTGCCTGGAAATGCTTCGGGACCATGCTGTGTCAACTCTTTACGCCATTGATGAATGGAGGCGTCGCTAATGCCAAGCTCCCGAGCAATCTGTGTAATCGGCTTGCTGCTGGTCTGAGCGAGGCGCACTGCCTCCCGCTTAAACTCCCGGGTGTAAGTCATTTTCTGCATGCTTTGGTTCTCGCTCTGGAATAGTCTCATCTAAGATTTTTACTACTTCACAAAAGTGGAGAAACCTCAATTTGAGTTTATTGAGCAAGGGTTCGTCTTCATGTGAGTAGCAAAAGAAGAGTTTTACTGCCATGAGCACCTACACCTTTACAGATTTATCGATTTCGATATATGGCGGCCCAATCAACAGATACAGTAAATCAGCCTAAAAATGCACCAACGTTGGTACCCCAACTAGCTACGGGAGTCGTGGCTTACTTTTGAGACTCGGAGAACTTCTTGAAGTTTTCAAACTCTTTTGCAAAAGACTTGTGAAGAAATGGCCCAAAAATGGGTAGCAGCAACTTCATTGAGCCCTTAGGCATCAGTTCGTAAGTGGCGTTTACCTGAGTAGAATTGGGGGTGGTTGCCACAAAATGTACACTGGCAATTATGTCCATTGGCTTGCCCTGTACTTGAAATGCCAGCGACTCTGGTTTGTTGTACTCACTGAGCACCGAGGTGAATTCGTTGCCCCTATTTTTGTAAGTAAAGGTTGAGCCCTTACCGATTGGTCCTTCGCTCACCAGTTTATAATCTGTGAGGGTACTATTCCAGGTGGCTTCATTTCGAGCATCGGCTATCTGGTCGAACACGGTAGCGGCTGGCTGGTTAACGGCTAGTTGTAATGTTATTTTCATATTTTACCTTCGATGTAATTTTGGCAGTAATTTTAGCACTCCTACCACCACCATTCAACCCCACAACCACATGGCACAAGCATCAACCATTTGTATGTGACCTCGCTTGAGGTCTTATTCCGTTCCACACGTACCAGTATCACAGCTTACGAAAAGAGAAGAGAACATGAGATGTGGCAACAGAGTCTCTTTGACAAAGGTATGAAGGGTGTGAAGCCATGAGGAGAAAGGCCGAAAGAGTTATTTCTGATCACTGAAAAAAGCTAGCTCAGCACGATATGGGTAAACCCGATCTTGACAGCACAGATCACTCTTTGAGAAAGCAAGCAGGTCTGCGTTTATCATCAGAGAGACATGTATGGGATACACAATCGGAAAAAGAACAGGAACTCAGCCGACTGAAGACTACTACTCCTCTTCGTGTGTTTCGCGTGTTGTATGCAGCCTTCGGGATGGCTTTACTCCTGCTATCATTGTGCTCATCCTGGGAGCTAACATGTTTCATTTCCGGTGAGCAAGAACGAAGGACTTTGCATTCCTCACTGGTAGCGCAAGACCAAAGAGTGTAGCTAGTTCCTCACAGATTGCTTTTAGTTCGGCAAGGTCAACCGCGAGGTAGTTAAAAAAGGATTGATGGGGCAATTCGTATGCAACCGCGTTGACATACGGCTTTTCCGCCACGTCTATTAACACATTCACTAGATCCCTGAAACTAATACTGTCGAGAGGAAGCCACCAGTACGCTGAAACACTTCCTCTCAATGTATCTTTCGCAAGCTGATTCGAGTGGAGCAAATTAGAAGAGATCTGGAGGGGTGATGTCTGCACTAACGCAAGCAGCAATCACCAGTAACTCTACGATGAAAAGTAGTCCTATCCACATGAGTTTTGTTTCCTTTCCCCTGCCTCTTGATGTGACACCTCGAATATGAAGATTCTCTGTACAGTTCAAGTATGCACAAACCAAAGCTGCCACACCATCAACCATGCCACAGCTTGAACGTGGCACATTCCACACATGCGGATGCTGCGTTGCTGGTGATAGAAGGCAGTGCATTCCTCTGACGAAAATGAAGGCGATTATTCTGGTGGTATGACAGTGAACAATGATTTACTCATCTCACGAAAAAAGACTCGTGAAAAGTGCCTTCCATCGCTGTGAAAATGGCAAGCGGAGAGGTCTTCCCTGCATCATGCTGAGAGCTACGTGACTCCAACAAGAATATGCAGGAAGCTAAGGGGTCGTGATCTGCTTCAGTCGATGCTGAATGATTTGCTTGAGCATCTCTTCCGAAATTGGCTGATCGAGAGGAACACGAATAGCACCTTTGGATACGCTATACTCATGCAGTTGGTCTTTCAGTTCTTCTATCACTTGACTGCTATAGGGATAAATCCCAATATGATTTTTGTGAGCGTCAAAGCCAAGAAACGGCTTGCCTTGATATTTGAGTGTCGGCATCCCGTAGACAATCGCTTCTTCTGCATCTGGTACAATCTTTTTCGCAAGCGTGCGAATACGCTCAAGCTCTTGTCTTTTCGATGGTTCAACGTTGGTGAGATAGTCATCTATTACTGTCATAGAAGTACTATACCATACACGCAAAGAGCTGGTTTCTCATCCAATCTCTAGCACTAGAAGGCAATGAGGATAAGCGACCTACAATAACGCGATTTGAGAGACAACATTTTTCTGGACCATCATGTACTCATCTCTCGAAAAAAAGACCCGTGAAAAGTGCCGTGAATACGCTCCAATGCTGTGGTTTCTTCCTGGTGTTATAATACTATCTAATGAAGTAGTTGAAGCATCACGCTTATAGCATGAAAGGCAGTAGTATATGGCACTCATACATTCGTACCTGCGCTTTAATGGGAATGCCAAAGAAGCATTTGCGTTTTACCAACGCTGCTTAGATGGTGAACTGACCATAACCAAGGTTGGGGATTCTCCGATGGCAGCATATATGCCGGAGAAAAAAGACCAGTTGTTCCATGCGCAGCTCAAACATGGAAAGATGGTTCTTTTAGGTTCAGACATGGTTGGTGAAGAAGGCCTCATCAAAGGGAATACTATGGTGCTTACACTCGAATGCGCGAGCAAAGATGAAGCTGAAACGCTTTTTAGCAAACTTTCAGCAGGTGGAAAGATTGGACACCCCTTAACTGAGCAGCCTTTTGGAGGAATCGGTGATTTTTCTGACAAATTTGGTGTGGATTGGTTTGTGGTCTTTTGAGCACTAATTTGAACATCTCATACCTTGCGTGTGTACGCTCTCTGGTTGCTGGTAAACGAAACACATGTTACAGGTGGCAGGCATGGTGATATTACCCATATATGCAAAAAAGTCACATGCATGACCCCGTGAAAACGACAATGCATGAGGTAATACAATGTGCGAAACACTAAACATGCTGTCGAAAGATATTATAGTTTCGGTTATAGTCTCGGACTATATATCCTCCCAACCAAAAACATCCTGAAAAGAACCAAGAAAATGGGGATAGACTGCTTCTATGGAAGCAGTTTGCAAGCGCTTCGTGGTCTTTACCTTTGGTGATTTCCTGCTGGTTTGGTGTGATCTTTTGTTGTGATGGACTCTCCACCGCGCCACTCGTCGGTTGAAAAAATTCGGATGCGGCCATTCCCAAGTCCGCTCTTGATAATGCTTCGCATGAGCAAAACCATCGCTGTTCTCATCCCTTCCTTTCCCCCATTCGTGTACAGAGTAGTCGGTGATGGAACAAGACGTACTCAATCGCAAGGAGGGATATCATAGTCGAAGTCATTATCCTGAGTGTCATAGGAGTCTTGATCTTAGGCAGCATTTCCAATGCGTTCACAAAAAAATAACTGCATCACGATGGAGAAGATTGGGCTTGCTGCTCTCCAGGCAGTATTCAGCAAGCGTATGACAGACTCCCAACCAGATCAGCGATACAAAGTCTGTTGCTTTTTCCCAACATCTTTACAAGAACGAGGCTCGAAAGCCCCTGTGATTTATCCAGGGGATGAAGAGCCCTCGCTAGTGTGGGACCAGATGGGCATGCAAAGATAGGAACCGAACGCGGGCCGCGCCATGGGAAAGGTAGGAGCCCGGTGCTTGGTACATCTGAGTTCCGCAACGGGCGATGGGAGATCAGCGGGCATTGCCACTTTTCGCTCACTGCCAAAGAATGAGTAGAGAGATGCAGTGTGAACTGACACGAAGCCGTCATGCACATCACGCCAGCCTCATCCGTCTGCCGTGAGAGCGTTGAGGAACAGATCAAGAGGGAAAGCCGGCTATGCACAAGAAGGAGAAGAAGCCCAGGAGCAAGACTCCCACCTTCCTGCTCGAGTTGCCCTTGTCGGCCGATCCCGGGCAGGCCAGGCACCTGCGCGCCCATTTCGAGGCGGGGCGCTGCCTCTACAATGCGCTGCTTGGCGAGGCAATGAGCCGCTTGCGTCGGATGCGGGCGGATCCGGCATGGCAGGTGGCGCGCGCCATTCCCAGGGCGCACAAGTCTGAGCGCAGCGCGGCCTTCGCGCGTCTGCGGCGCACCTACGGCTTTTCGGACTATGCCCTGCAGAGCTTTGCGAAAGAAGCCAATTGCACCTGGCTTGCTAACCACCTCGATGCGGTGACCGCGCAAACCCTGGCCACCCGCGCCTACCGGGCCGTCAACCGGGTGTGCCTGGGCCAGGCGAAACGCGTGCGCTTTCGCAGCCGGGGGCGCGGCCTCGACAGCCTGGAAGGCAAGCGCAACGATACGGGACTGCGCTTTCGTGCTCCAACCCTCCCAGGAGGGAAACCTGGGGTGGCTGCTGTGGGGCACCGACCGCATCCCGGCCCTGATCGACTGGGGCGACCCGGTGGTGACCTACGGGCTCTCGCACCGCATCAAGTACGCCCGGTTGCTGCGTCGCAGGGCATCTGGCCCCAAAGCGCAAGGCGCGGACGCCCAGGGTGAGCGCTACTACGTGCAGCTCGCCCTGGAGGGCACCCCGTACCAGAAGCCGAAAAACAGGCCAGGCAGCGAGGTGATCGGGCTGGATCTGGGACCTTCGACGCTCGCGGTGGTACCACAGCATGGCAAGGCGCGTCTTCTGCTCTCTATGCGAGGAACTGAAACCTGATGCCCGTAAGAAGCGACGGCTGGAACGGCATTTGGATCGGCAGCGCCGTGCCAACAACCCGGAAAACTATGACGAGCGAGGGCGCGTCAAAAAGCGCGGCATTCAGGCCGCACCTCGGTCTGGAAGCACAGCCGCGGTTACCATGCAACCAGGCGACGGCTTGCCCACCACGAACGCAAGCTTGTCGCCCATCGCAAGAGCCTGCACGGCCGGCTCGTCAACCAGATTGTGGCGGTGGGCAACGATATTCGTACCGAGAAGATTTCGTACCAAGGCTGGCAGAAGCGCTTTGGCAAGAGCGTGGGCCTGCGTGCCCCGGGGATGCTGATAGATCACCTGAGACGCACAGTTGCAAACACTGGCGGCACCCTGCACGAGTTCCCCACGCGCACCACCAAACTGTCGCAGTACTGCCACGGCTGCCACACCTATACCAAAAAGCCGCTCTCGCAGCGCTGGCACCACTGCGCCTGCGGCATCGGCCCCGTGCAGCGCGACCTGTACTCTGCGTGCCTGGTGGCTCTTCTCTCGATCCGGCAACCACTATCCCCTCCATCGCCCACGACGAGTGGGAGGGTGCGGAGGCGCGCCTGCGGGCAGCGATGGAGCGACTACACCAACGTGCGAAAGAGGGGCAGGTGCTGCCCCGAAGCGTGGGCATCCCCCGCGCCGGAGCGCGTCTGCCTCAAAGTTTTGCCAAGTCCCAACAAGAGCTGGTCTATCGACGAGGTAGGCGAGAAGCGTTGGCGATGCAGCAAGAACCTCCCGCGCTTGAGCCGGGAGAGTCTCAGTCTCCGACTCCAAAAAGGTACGATAGTAAGAAGAAGAACGCTGTGTAGTGGCCTCCATTCCTCAGAAGGAAACGACGATGAAGTACCACGTCACATACCGTCTGATGCACCCTCAATCTCTGCCTGCGCTCTCTGTTGCACTCATGGAGGCGTCTTCTCATGCAGAACTCGATGCACAGGTAACCAAGATCAAGACGAAATGGCAAGCAAGAGGGTACAGGATTCAGATTATGCATGTGAGGCAACAGAAACGAGCAAAGATGAAACGTCATTCCTAACAGACGGCGAGTGCCGCCCTTGACGATCCGCCATGCATATGCTATCACTTTGACATGTGCCGGACAATCGGCACCGTAGATGGCAGGAGGCATCCCGATGCACGCACCAGATGACAGCACCACGCCCTTGCAGTCCCTCATGAGACGCACGATGTTGCCATGGGAGTACCGCCACCTCCGTGCCGTTGCGAGCGTGCGCTTTGCTGCCGGCGGCTTTACGCTTGCCCTCGGCCTCGTTTTGCTCTCTCTCGGTCGTCAGGCGGAAACTGGCCACGATCGGCGCAAATGCTACGGGTTGGCAGCGTGGTTCCTGGTGCTTGCGGCGTTGCAATTCTTGGGCGGCTCTCTGGAGATGAAGATGGCCCGCTCCGCACCTCCCCGAACCTGAGCCTGCGCTGGTTCTTCTCTTCACATGTGTGGGATCGCGGGCACGTGTGGACTCATTCTCTTGTACCTGTGAGCCTACTTTTGTGTTAGCGAAAACAGCAACACTCCCCTCGCCTTTTACGTTGGTGGTAACGCTGCAATATATGTCAAGAATTGTGTTCGTTGACAAAAGATATTCGGTGGGTGGGTCAATGCCATGATGGGTGCAGGGTTTCCCGTCATGGCATTGGGGAGCATTGGTGTTTTTCAAGAGTATTGGAGCATGGGCTGTCAAGAGCAAAATTGCAGTGTCTACACACAACCTGGGAGGTTGTGTAAGCGGAAATTTTGAGCGCAGCGTCTCCTGACAGCCCATGCGTGTATATTGGAAAAGATGTTCTGGTAAGGGATAAAGAAAAATGGGTATCCCATATGAGATACCCACTTGCTTTTACTTCTGATTTGCGCAAGGCTTATGCCTCAAGCGCAACGAGCGAAGAGGTAATCAATTCAACCTCATCATATTCAAACCACATTGGTTCCTTGAGTTGTGTTCCCTCCAGATCAACGAGGTAAAAACAAAACGGCTCCTCAACATCATCGGAAATGGTATCAACCGCTTGAATCGTCCCATTGAGTCCCCGGAAAGGGCTGTAACTGGTCACGTGTACCGGACTGCCAACTGGATAGATGGTCTGCTCTTCCATACGGCGTGTCTCCTTTCTTGGGATAGATGGTCTTGTCTTTCTTACAGAAGATCTAAGTATATCACACCACATTCCATCACTGCAAACACAACCAATACTAGACAAGCATGCATTGAATCTCGAAAAATTCCACTGCTTTTTCTACAAAATACAGACAAGACGTACGTAATGACGTGTCGTTTCACATTGCGCACGCTGTTCCACTACCAGCCTCATTGTCAGTAGAGGAAAGAATGTACCACTCCATGACCATACACGGCCTGCATCGCGTGGTAGACACCTACAGATGAATCGCAAAGATGTTCTTCTAATGTTTGTCGGTGATCGGCGGAGAAGAGAGTAGTAGTAGTAATCCGAAGAATTATATCCTCTGGTTGCTCTATTGTGGGCATCGGCTTGTCATCAATATAGATAAAGGGGAAACTTTATTCGCTCATTATGGTTTTGTATTGGGGAAAAATGGTAGAGTAAGAAGCAAGTTTCAGATCGTTGACGTGGGCTTTAGTGGCGCGGCACAATTGTTACAAAAGTTGCCAGCGCTCACTGTCTGACCACAACGGGGACATACCACATCTCCAGGAGGAGGCGGAGGTGGTTGATAGTGGGGAGCTTGTTGCACCTGTTGTGGTTGTGGCGCATAAAGCGATGCACCACACATTCTACATATCTGGTCTCCTTCATTGTTGACCACACCGCAATTATGACAGTAAACAGCATGAGCGGTTGTAACAGTACCCTGAGTTGCACCTACCTGAGCGCAGTATGTATCTATAGCTTGCCAGATATCCTGGTATAACGCATAGTTGTTGATGCCTCGTGCAAGGGGAAAAAGCAGAAGTGGAGGCCAGTATAAGGCTCCTATTAAGCTGCCTCCAAGGCCAGGATCATCGAACCAGTTTGCCTGACCAGTAGAAACATTCACACCATCGGATGTTCTGAATATACTCACCCCGATACTATGGCGGATGCGCCTCCCGCTGTGACTTAGAAGGCCAATCTGTACGAGTACCTGATTGCCCTGACCTACTTTCTGCGCGGCTGTGCCGCCATATCCCTGGTTGAACATGTTCACAAGATAATCTGCCAGAGCATCTGGATTGATGTTGCCATGGTACATGCGTTGTTCCATACTGCATCGCTTCCCCTCTTTTGCACTGTTGTAATCTATCAACCAATAAAAATCGTATCACATAATCATATGACGTGAAATATTTCTGGTTCATACTTACACTTCTGCCAGAGCTTCGGCAATCTGTATATTTAGTATGATATACTGTGACGAGCAAAATTAGGAATGTAGCTCATCTCTACGTGATTCGGATTGCGTTCACATCTAACATTTGTGGTGTTATCCATTTACTTAAGGAGCAGCTATGGCGACTTCAACGGCAAAAACCTCTGAACAGGCACTTCAAACAACCGTCTCTTTACTTCAAGACTTATTTGGTTCGACTCATCAGTACGATTTTGCTGTGCGTTTGTGGGATGGCAGCATGTGGAGGCCCAATGCAGGATCAGA